>JBAPUA010000070.1:0-21310 GCA_049282435.1 Cyanobium sp.
GCATCTTAGAGAAAGGAGCTGGTGAGATTCGCCTTTCGCATCATCAACGTATCACATTGCCCAGAAGATTCCGAACGTTGGTCAATAGCCTTATTAACAGCCCAGCATCAAGATCCAGCGGCCGGGAGCATGAATGCCTCATGAGCGCAGAGAGCTACTTCTACTTCCCGCTTCTGATCTTGGCGTCGGGTAAGGCTGCCTGCACGTGTTCCACTCCTTCCAGCACCTGCAACAGGCAACGGCTGGTGAAGTCGCCCGTGATGCGCCAGGAGCGGCTGGCATCCATCAGGGCCGGCCTGCAGAAGCCCTCCAGCAGGCTCTCCAGGGAGCAGCTGAAGCGCCTGCGCCACTGGTGGTCGGCAAACCCGCTCATGACGACGCACCCCAGATGGCTATGAGGTGTTCCGCCTGCATGGGGGCGAGGAGCTCAGGGATGCCATGGGCCTCAGCTGCTCACCAGGGGCTGAATGCGCTCCAGCTCGTCGGCCAGCTCGGCACTGGCCACCTCCGTGTCGTGGGCGGCCTGGGCGCGCAACCAGTCACCGGGGCTGAGCCCCAGCACGCGGCAGAGCCGCAGGTCGGTGTCGGTCGTGATGGCCCGCTGGCCCGTAACGATCTCGCTGATACGGGAGGCCGGCACCCCGATCGCCTTGGCCAGCCGGTACTGGCTGATGCCCAGCGGTTCGAGGAACTCCTCCTGGAGCAGTTCGCCGGGGGGGATCGGAGAGGGACGGTTCATGGGGAGGGGTCAGTGGTCATCAACGATCTCAATGTCTTCCGGGCCGCTGTCCAACCAGAGAGAGCAGAGCCGGTCCTGGTCGTTGATCCGGATGCTGTGCTGGCCGGCCCGATCGCCCCCGCAGCGGCTCCAGACGGTTGCCCGGCGGAAATCGCAGATCCTCCAGACGCTGGGCGATCTCGAGCTGCCGCAGCTTGCGGCGGGCCACCCGCTCGAAGGCCTGGAAGCGAGGCACGGCCCAACCGCTGGCGAGGGCTTTGGTGTCGGCGCATCGGAACGACCGGATCATGGCTTCACGATCGTTCCGCCACGCAGAATGGTCAGGATGCCTCGGCCAGCTCTGCCTACACCAGCTCCAGCTGCTTGGGCGCCGGCACCTGCTCGGCCAGGGCCAGGCGGCGCAGGTTGTCCAGGGCATCAAAATCCAACGCAGCTGGGGCTGAGGCCCCCGCGGTTTGCTCCCCAGCAGAAGCTGAACCTGCGAAGTGGGAAGCTCCCAACCGAGGCGAGCCGCTTTGCTCAGAAACGAGAGAAGGCCATTCCGATGGAGGACCGCCGCCGCTCCCATCTCCTCCGCGGCCTCCAGTGCTCGGCCTCCTCCCCCGCCGGGGGGATGCCCTGCCCTGGAACGGGGACCAGATCCATCCACGGAGATGCCTGAAGGCGTCCAGGGCAAGCCTCTGGCTTCCCACCCGCCTTGGATGTGGTCCTCCAGAGCCCGAAGCGCCTCCAGGTGTGCCCTCTCCAGAATGCTGTTCTGACCCACCCGGAGAGGCTTCACCCCGGCCTGGGCCATCCGTTTGTCGAAGGCCGCCATGGAGAGACCGCTCTCCTGCTGGACCTGGCCGAGGCGGACCCAGAGAACCGGATCCGTCCCCAGCTCAACTCCATGGGAGCCGTGACCGGCCGGATCTCCTGCCCGAAGGGTGTCGCCGTCACCAGAAGATCGGGGTTGGCTCGCCGGCTCCGCAGCTCCGCGAGCGGAGCACGAGCTTGAGTGCGACCGCCTTGACGACCGCCTTGACGACCCCAGGGCGAATCTCGCCATGGGAGCGACATCCCAAAAACAAAAGACCCCTTGCAGTGCAAGGAGTCTCAAGAAATGGAGCCAAGCGGATTCGAACCGCTGACCCCCTGCATGCCATGCAGGTGCTCTACCAGCTGAGCTATGGCCCCATCAGGACGCTGGACAGGTTGACCGCTGGAGGTTCCCGTGCTGCGGCTCGAAAGCTGCAGGGCCCGAAGGCCTTGTCTGGCGCTGAGCCAGCTTACAACGCGGCGGGACAGCCCTCAGACCTGGCGCCAGACCGCGACCAGGCGCCCCTGCACCGTGACCTGGTCGGCGGGCAGGACCATGGCCGCATAGGCGGGGTTCGCCGCCTCCAGGGTGACGGTGCTGCCCTGGCGCCGGAAGTGCTTGAGGGTGGTGCCGCTGCCGGCCACCAGGGCGCTGACGATCGTGCCATTGCGCAGAAGGCTCGGATCACTGACGGGCTCCAGCAACACCAGGTCGCCGTCGGCGATGTGGGCATCGACCATCGAATCGCCGTTGACCGTCAGGGCGAACAGGCCGCGGGTGTCGAGCACCGGCGCGAGATCGACACTCTGCTGGACATCATCAAATGTTTCCACCAGGCCACCGGCGGCCACCGCCCCGAGCAGCGGGATGCCTGCACGCTGGGAGTCTCCCAGCAATTGCAGGGTGCGCGCTTGCCCCTCCTGCCAGGTGATCCAGCCCTTCTGCTGCAGATGGCGCAGGCGGCTCTGGATCGGCGCCGGCGAACGCAGCCCCATCGCCTCCATCATCTGGCGGATCGAGGGACTGTGGCGATGACGGCCGATGTAGCCATCCAGCCAGTCGTACAGCTCCTGCTGGGCGCTGGTGAGCTGCTGGGGTTCGGACATGATCGGACTGGACGGACAGAATTTCTGATACAGGTGTACCGCTCCACCGCCCTTCTGTCCAGTGGGGAGTGCCGTCAGAGCGGGCTTGCAGACGCTTCAGGAGCCTCAGCCACCCCCGAGCAGGGCCGCCAGCAGGGCCTGCTGAGCATGCAGGCGGTTCTCGGCCTGGTCAAACACCCGGCTGGCGGCCCCCTCGATCACGCCAGCCGTGATTTCCTCGCCGCGATGGGCCGGCAGGCAGTGCAGCACGATGGCGCGACTGTCGGCTTCGGCCAGCAGCTCCTCATTCAGGCACCAGCCGGCAAAAGCCTGTTCCCGTTCGGCCTGCTCCTGTTCCTGGCCCATCGAAGCCCAGACGTCCGTGTACAGAGCATGGGCATGGCGAACCGCCGCCAGGGGTTCGTGCACCACCTCGATCGTGGCTCCCCTCTGGGCCAGGGCCCGGGCCTGCTCGAGCACCGCCTGGCTGGGCTCGAAACCGGGCGGACAGCCGATGCGCACGTTCACCCCCAGCAGGGCCCCGCAGAGCATCAGCGAGTGGGCCACGTTGTTGCCGTCGCCCACGTAGGCCAGGGTGAGGCCAGCCAGGTCACCTGGCGCCGCGCCGAAGGCTTCCTGGAGGGTGAGGAAATCGGCCAGAGCCTGGCAGGGATGCTCGAGGTCGGTGAGGGCATTGATCACCGGAATCGAAGCCCAGTGGGCGTACTCGGCCAGTTCCGCCTGGGCGAAGGTGCGAATCGCCAGGGCATCGCAGTAGCGGCTCAGCACCCGGGCCGTGTCCGCGATCGGCTCGCCGCGGCCCACCTGGGTGACGCTGGGATTGAGATCGAGGGTCTGGCCGCCGAGCCGGGCCATCGCCACCGTGAAGCTCACCCGGGTCCGGGTCGAGGCCTTGCTGAAGATCAGGCCCAGCACCTTGCCCTTGAGCTGGATCGCGCTGCGGCCGGCCTTGAAATCCGCGGCCAAGGCGAGCAGCTCAAGAGTTTCGGAAGCGCTCAGATCGGCCGAGGAGAGCAGATCGCGGCCCGCGAGCACGGCTGGGGGGCAGGGGGCGGAGGGGGACTCCATGGAGCCGCTGCAAACAACCCTTATCCGGGATCAGAGGCCCCTGCGTCAAGGGGCCTGGGCCTCTCGCCAGAACGGCCTTGGGGCTCAGGCGTGCGCCGGGGCTGTCAGGACAGCGTTCTCAGGCAGCACACTCGAGGCCAGCAGATCCTTGAGCTCATCGCCCTCAATCACCTCTTTCTCGAGGATCTTCTGGGAGATGGATTCGAGCAGCTCGTTGTTGTGACGCAGGATCGTCAGGGCCCGGTCATGGGCCCGATCCACCAGACCGCGGACCTCCCGATCGATCGCCTGGGCGGTGGCATCGCTGACGACACGGCGGGGGTTGTTGGTACCGCCCAGGAAGCGGCCGCCGCCCTGCTTGTCGTAGGCCAGGGGGCCGAGGGTATCGCTCATGCCATAGGTGCCCACCATCTGCTCGGCGATGTCGGTGGCGCGCTGCAGATCGTTGGCGGCACCGGTGGTGACTTCACCAAAAATGATCTCCTCAGCGCTGCGGCCGCCCAGCAGGGTGGCGATCTGACCCTCGAGATCCTCCTTGGAGTTGAGGAAGCGCTCCTCGGTCGGGAGCTGCAGGGTGTATCCGAGGGCCGCCATGCCGCGAGGCACGATTGAGATCTTGGCCACCTTGCTGCCACCCGGCATCAGATGGCCGACGATGGCGTGGCCAACCTCGTGATAGGCCACCACCTTCTTCTCATCGGGCTGCAGCACCCGGCTTTTCTTCTCGAGGCCCGCCACCACCCGTTCGATCGCTTCGTTGAGATCGCCCTGGTCGACAGTGGTGCGCATGGCGCGGGCGGCCAGCAGGGCCGCCTCATTGACCAGGTTGGCCAGGTCGGCGCCGGCGAAGCCGCTGGTGGCCTGGGCAATGCGATCGAGATCGACGCCGTCGGAGAGTTTCACCTTCTTGGCGTAGATCCCCAGGATCATGCGGCGACCCGAGAGATCGGGCCGGTCGACCAGCACCTGGCGATCGAAGCGGCCGGGCCGCAGCAGGGCGGCATCGAGCACCTCCGGCTGGTTGGTGGCCGCCAGCACGATCACCGGCTTGTCCTGGGCGGCGAAGCCGTCCATCTCGGTGAGCAGCTGGTTGAGGGTCTGCTCCCGTTCGTCGTTGCCGCCCATCATGCCCATCGAGCCGGCCCGGCTCTTGCCGATGGCATCGAGTTCATCGATAAAAATGATGCAGGGAGCCTTCTTCTTGGCCTCCTCGAACAGATCGCGCACCCGGGCGGCGCCGGCTCCAACGAACAGCTCCACGAACTCCGAGCCGCTGATAATGAAGAAGGGCACCCCGGCCTCACCGGCGACCGCCTTGGACAGCAGGGTCTTGCCGGTGCCGGGAGGCCCCACCAGCAGCACCCCCTTGGGAATGCGGGCGCCGATGGCCGTGTAGCGCTCCGGCGTCTTGAGGAAATCGACGATCTCGGTCAGTTCGGTCTTGGCCTCATCGACGCCGGCCACATCGGCGAAAGTGACCCGGGATTCCTCATCGGGCACATAGACCTTGGCCTTGCTCTTGGTGAAGCTCAGGGCTCCCTGGGCACCGCCCATGCCACTGCGACGGGCGAAGAACTGCAGCACGACAATGAAGATCAGCGGCGGCACGATCCAGCTCAGGGCCGTGGTGATGAAGCTGGGCTTGCGCGGCGGTGCGGCGGCGAACTCGACACCGTGCTGCTCCAGGCGCTGGGGCAGCTCCATGTCGAAGATCGGCGTGGTGGCCAGCACCGTGGGGGCGTCTTCGGCCGGCGCCGTCTTCAGCTCGTAGCGGATCTGGTCGGAGGTGATGTAGGCGCGCTTGACGTTGTCGGCATCCACCTGGCCGATGAACAGGGAGTAGGGCACCCTCGGCACCTGGTTGGCCGGGTTGGGCAGGAAGTTACTGACCAGCAGCAGCACTCCGAAACCGATCAGCAACAGGTTGATCAGCCCGAAACGCCGATTCGGGCGGTTGTCGTCCTGGCGGATGGCCATGCTGCTGGGGATGATCGTGGCGCCAGGCTAGGCCTGTGTGCCACCCGCCGGATCTCCCGCCGGTGGTGAGAACCGTATGGCACCAGAGCCCCCATCCCATCCCTTCCCTCCATGTGCGGTCGCTACAGCCTCACCACCGCGATCGACCAGCTGCTGCCGCGGCTGAAGGGGCCCCTGCCGCCGGGGCTGGTGCAGCACTACGCCCCGCGCCAGCAGGTGCGCCCCGGGGAGCCGCTGCTGCTGCAGCGCCAGGAGCACGGCCGCCTGCAGGTGGGCCTGGCCCTGTGGGGGTTTCTGCCCGAGTGGAGCAAGGATCCCCTGGGGATGCGCCGGCCGATCAACGCCCGCAGCGAAAGCGTGGCCGAGAAAGCGTTCTTCCGCGCCGCCTGGCGCCATCGCCGCGCCCTGCTGCCCGCCGATGGTTTTTTCGAATGGCAGAACTGCATCGATGCGAGCAGCGGGCGTTCCTACAAACAGCCCTGGCTGCTGCGCCGCCGCGATCGCGCCCCGTTCTGGCTCGGCGGACTGTGGGAGCGCTGGATCGGCCCCGATGGCGGCGAGCTGGAAAGCTGCTGCGTGCTGACCACGGCCCCCAACGATCTGCTGCGGCGGCTGCATGACCGCATGCCGGTGGTGATCCCCGATGGACTGGAGCAGGCCTGGCTGGAACCGGCGGACGGGCCGGGGCTGCGGGCCCTCGAACCGCTGATGGCCGCCTGGGATCCAGCCGCCTGGGAGGCGGTGAAGTTGGAGCTCAGCCCGGCCGCGGCCAGCCCTTGCGCAGCGGACCCTGCTGCCCGCCAGCTCAACCTGCTGGGCTGAGGCGCTGGGGTCGGCTGCTGCGAACAATCTGCCGCGCAGGCTCGCCGCCGCCGGATTCGCCCCGCGATTAAACAGGAGTGATTCTCGAGCGACCACAACCATGAGCCTGGACCAACTCGATGCCTTCCTGGCCCATGCCCACGGGGATCCAGCCCTGGATCATCAGCTGCATGAGCCGAAGGAGCTGGTCGATTTTCTGGCCCTGGCCCGCGGCGCCGGCTTCGACGTCGACGAAAACGACGTGATCGCCGCGCAGCAGCGCGCGGAGCAGACCCTCAGCGATGAGGAGCTGCAGCGGCGAGCGGGCGAGGAGGCGCGTCGGTTGCGCCATTTCATCCCCGGTTGAGCAGCGGAGCAGCCCATGACGGAGCCAAGGACCGAGCCCCTGCAGCACCCCTGGCAGCTGCCCGGCGGCCGCGAGCGCGTGGCCGCCTACCCGCGACCACCGGCACTGGAGACCAGCACCCGCCATGTGCGGGTGGAGGCCCTCGGCCAGCTGCTGGCCGACACGCACCGCTCGCTGCGGGTGCTCGAGACCTTCCATCCGCCCTGCTTCTACCTGCCGCCGGAGGGGGTGGATCTGGCGCTGCTGCTGCCGGCTCCGGGCCATAGCTTCTGCGAGTGGAAGGGGGTGGCGCGCTACTTCGATGTGGTGTCCGTCGGCGGCGCTGGCCTGCCGCGGCGTCTGAGCCGGGCGGTATGGCAGTACCCCGAACCGGCGCCGCCCTTTGCGGCCCTGGCCGGCTGGTATGGGCTGTATCCGGGCCTGATGGATGGCTGCTGGCTCGACGGCGAGCGGGTGATTCCCCAGCCCGGCGGCTTCTACGGCGGCTGGATCACCTCCGAGCTGGAGGGCCCGTTCAAGGGGGATCCGCTCCATCCCGAGCTGATCTGAGCGCCGGCCGGACTCAGGGGTCGCCAGCGCTGCCACCGGACCTGTGTGAACTGATCGAGCTGAGCTGCCAGAGCAGGTCGGGGCCCAGCAAGCTGCGGCCGTTGTCCTGCCAGGGCAGCACCTCGGCCAGCGCCGTCAGCCCCAGATCCCCAAGCGGGGTGCGGGCCGCCTGGCCACCCAGCAGTTTGGGGGCGATCACCGCCGCGAGCCGCTGCACGCAGCCCTGGCGCAGGGCCGCCGCCGCCAGCTCCGGCCCGCATTCCCACAGCACCTGGTTGCAGCCACGCTGAGCCAGAGCCTCCATCAGGTCCAGAGGCTCACAGGCGGCCAGCGGCAGCCGCTGCACCCCCAGCCGATCGAGGCGTTCGCAGGCCTCTGGCGATGCCCCGGGACCATGGGCCACCAGGCTGGGGGCCACGGCCGTGTCCCAGAGCTGGGCGGTTGAAGGCAGATCCAGGCTGCGGCTGAGCACCACCCGCAACGGTTCCGGGCTCCGCCGGCCGCGGCTGGTGAGCAGGGGATTATCAGCGCGCAGGGTGCGGCCACCGACGATCACCGCGTCGCCCTGCGAGCGCAGGCGGTGCACCCAGTCGCGGGCGGCGGGCCCACTGATCCACTGGCTGGCGCCATTGGGCAGGGCGGTGCGGCCGTCCAGGCTCATCGCCCACTTGAGCAGCCCCAGGGGCCGGCCGGTGCGGATGCGGTGCACGAAGGCGCGGTTCAGCTCCCGGGCCTCCGCGGCCGCCACCCCCTCGATCACGCCGATGCCGCAGGCCCGCAGCCGCTCCAGGCCGCCGCCGGCCACCAGCGGATGGGGATCGGCCATCGCCACCACCACCCGGCTGATGCCTGCGGCGATCACCGCCTCCGTGCAGGGCGGCGTGCGGCCGTGGTGGCAGCAGGGCTCCAGCGTCACCACCAGGGTGCCGCCGCGGGCCCGTTCGCCCGCCTGGGCCAGGGCCCCCACCTCGGCGTGGGGTTCGCCGGCCCGGGCGTGATAGCCCTCGCCCACCAGCTGGCCTGCGGCATCCAGCACGACGGCGCCCACCAGGGGATTGGGGCTGGTCCGCCCGCTCCCCAGGGCGGCGAGCTGCAGGGCCCGGCGCATCCAGGGGAGCCAGGGGCAGGGCGGAACCGGCATCAGGCCTGAAGCGATGGCGCCTGCTGAGATTGCGTCATCGTCGGATCCGCCTGCAAGCCATGGGGCCCGGCGGCGCGCAGACGGCAAATGATCCTGATCGGCGCAGTACCTGGCCGCGGGGATGGCCGCGGGTCCGCCGGAGGCCTCAGGCCGAGGGCTCCTGGGGCAGGCGACGCCATTCGCCCACCACGTAGGGGGGCACCGGCAGCTCCACGAACACCCCGGGCAACTGCAGGCGCAGCGGCCGCTTCCGGTGCAGGTCGGCGATCAGGGGAGCCAGGTCGAACTCCGCCGCCGCCGCCCGACCATCCCCGGCCAGTTTCGGGTTGGCCATGGTGACATCGGCCAGCTGCCAGCTGCGGCGACCGCCATGGACGATCAGGCTGGTGGGGTGATCGAGCCGGACCCGGCCCGGATAGCCGACGATCCGCAGCCGCAGGGGCCCTCCGGGCGGTCCCTCCCGGTAGGCCACCAGCTGCCAGCTCTGGTAGTCGAGATCCCGAAGGCTCTCCAGAGAGCGCACCACGCCGGTGCCGGTCTCATCCGGGTGGGCGTGGATCAGGGCCAGGGGCAGTCGCCCGCTGCCAGTCGCGGCCGCCGGCGCGGCTGCGAACGCCCAGGGCGCCAGCAGCAGCACAGCCAGGGCCAGGCTCAACAGAAGACGCTTCATGGCTGGACGGCGCTGGACGGGCTGGAGCGGGGCTGCGGGGGCGCGGCCTGGGAGGCCGTGGCGTGAGCAGCTGTGGGCTGACAAGCGGTGGGCTGGGAAGCGGTGGGCTGGGACGCCGCCCCGGGGATCGGCTGCCAGTCGGTGTGGGTGGCCCACAGGGCCCAGATCGCCATCGCCCGCAGGTAGTGGCAGGCGCGAAACGTGCCCACCGCCGTGATCGCCTCGGGCGTGCGGAACTGCAGGCCACCGTCGTACACCTGCTGGACCACGGCACCGCTGATCGCCAGGGCGGTGCCCGTCTCACCCAGCAGCCGGTAGTAGGCGGCCAGACCGAAGTTGATGCCGGTCCACACCTCCAGCGGGTGGGTGCCATTGGGATCGAGTGGCGTGCCGTCGCGGCGCAGGCCGTTGGCCACGCCGAGCCTTCCGCCCTGGAATCCCTCGAAACAGGCCTCCCTGATGGCGTTCAGGGAGGAGCGGGCCCGCTCGTCAGCCACGACAGGCGGCAGGCCCAGCAGGCGGGCGTAGAAGTCGCCGCAGAGCTGGTCCGCCATCACCACCGGCGTGCCGCTGCCGGCGTCGATGTTGTAGTACTCGCCATTCCAGAGTAAGGGATCGAAGTTGGCGCGGCTCTGCTCCAGCCAGCTGCCGAACTCCCGTTGCTCGCCGCTGGTGTCGAGCCCCAGCTCCAGCTGCAGCCGCTGCCCCATGGCCAGGGCCGCCTCCAGGGCGGCGATCCAGAGGGCGCCGCAGTAGGCGCTCACCCCCTGCAGGGGCCAGTCGTCAAAGGTCTGATCGGGAGCGCCGCCGTTGTCGGGCAGACCGTCGTCATTGACATCGAACTGCTTGAGGTAGCGCAGGGCCATGACCGCCGCCGGCCAGCATTCGGCCAGGAAACGCACGTCCTCGCCGGTGGGGGCGAGGCGGAAGCTGCGCCAGACCTGGAGTACGAAGTCGCTGGCGAGATCCTTCCAGAGGTTGCAGTCCTGGTAGGCGGTGTAGTTGGTGGCGTCGAATGGCCGCTCGTTCGGGGCGCCCAGGTCGTGGGGGGTGGCGCCGGCAACCTTGCGGGCCGCCTCAACCCGGCCGCGGCCCTGGGTGAAGTACCAGCCGATCGGCCGCGGCGTGGGATCGGCGGCGGGGATGGCGCGGGCGAAGTCGCGCAGCACCGCCCTGTCGAGCTCGGGCCAGAGCTGCAGCAGGGCGAAGGAGCCGTAGAGCCGCACATCGAGGCTCTCGTACCAGGCGTAGTCGAGGCACTCGAGCACGCCGAAACGGCCCACCGGATCGCTGGGGCCGGCGGCGGTCCAGAGGCTGCCGCCGCTGGTCAGGTCATAGAGCTCATTGAGCAGGGCCATGCGCAGCGGTTCCGGCAGGTCGGAGCGCTCCAGCACCGGCGCCTGCCAGGCCTCGATCGCCGTGCGCCAGGAGCGCCAGTCCCGCAGGGCCTCGGCGGCGATGGCGACGGCGTTGTCGCCCGTGGCGCCGAAGAAATCGGTGTAGCGCCGGAGGCTGCGGCTGCCGGTGGCAAAGCTGGTGACCGGCAGATCCCAGGCGATCACCACCGGCAGCTGCAGGCTCTCGCCCGGCGCCAGGCAGACCCGCACCGCCAGGGCGGCGCTGGCGCAGTCGTGGTCGCCGCTGCGGCGGTCGTTGTCGCTCTCGGGGATCGAGCCATCAGCGGCGAAGGGGGTCCAGATCTCGGCGCCATCGCCGGATCCATCCCAGCGGCTGCAGCGGAAGATCTCGACCCCGGCCCGGCCCAGGCCGGCCTGATCGGGCAGCGCCAGGCACCACTGGCCCTGTCCCTCGGCCAGGGGCTCGCTGCGCTCACCTTCCAGCACGATCCCTTGCAGACCCGGGCCCTCCACCTGGCGGTTGCGCTGGCCCCGGCTGCGGCCGATCGCCGGCACGTAGTTGTGCTCGGGGCTGCCGTCATCGCGGAACTGGACGGCTGCTGTGGGGTCGGTGTTGGTGAACCAGCCGACCATGTTGCGCCAGCTCAGCAACAGGGAGACGGTCAGAGGTCGATCCGTGGGGTTCTGCAGGGTCCAGACGAACACCGCCAGCGGGTAACTGGTGCGCTGGTAGTCGCCGGGCAGGATCGGGCTGAAGGCCTCACAGCTCACCGCCGCCTGGAACACCCCCGTGTACTCGGTGCCGCTGAGCGGATAGCGGGCCGTGTAAGTGCCTGTGCTGCGCTGGGGGTCGCTGGCGGGATACCAGCTCCAGGCCGTCAGCGGCGGCCCAGCCTGCGGGCGGGAAGCGTCGGCCGTGGGCTGGACCGCCAGGGCATGGGCCCGGCTGGAGGCGCCATCGTTTTCATAGAGGGCGAACTGGCAGTCGGGGATCTCCCCGAACCAGTGCTCGCCACCATCGAGATGCCAGAGGTTGAAACGACCGTCAGGGCCGCGGCCGAGGCAGCCGGCACCGAAACCGCCGAGCGGCGCGCCATGGTTGGGGCCATCGTCGAGATTGCTGGCGTAGCGCACCGTGTAGGGCTTGTCCCAGCCGAGGCCCAAGGGGCGCTGCCAGCTGCAGGGGAGCCGGGGGCCCTGGGGCTGATCGCCGCCCCTCAGGCGGAATGCAAGGGAGGAGAAGCCGAACGGGGGCATCGATGCCGGACTGGATTGGGGCCAGCTTGTCAGAGCTGACGAAAGAGAAGCCGCTCAGTTCGGGCCCACTTCCTGATCCACCAGCGCATCGAGGGTGAGGGCCGAGCGCACCAGGGCCTGATAGCGCTGCACCACCCGGCGGTTGCGCTCCAGCCAGCTGGCCGGATCCCGGGCTGAAAGACCGGAGAGGGAGCCGGGCCCGGTGACATCGCCATCGAGCAGCTCCAGATCACTCTGCAGGGCCAGCAGGGCCAGCACCAGGTCGTGGATGCGCTGACGGCGATCGGACATGGGCGAAGCCAGAACTGGGCTGACAGGGCTGGAGATCGTGCATCATCGCTCCAGAACGGGTCGGAACGATTCAGAGCATTCATCGGCAGGACTGAACCTACCGGAAGCCCCAGCCACGGACTGATCAAGACCTTATTTTATCCTTCGTCACTATCACTCTGGGACTGACTGAGTGAACCCACGGAGTGAACCCACGGAGTGAACCCACGGAGTGAACCCATTGTCGCAATGGCTGCGCAGGCGCGCAGAAGCTGACGAAACACGGAGACAGACGCTCCAGGCAAAAACTTCAATCAACCCGATAACCCCAGAGGATCGAAGCAAGAGCTTCCGATCCCGAAGTGGAGAGCAGCTGGCTGGCCATGAAGCCAAAAGATGATGCGACATCTCCATGGAGTCAGGGACCTGGACGATGGTTGGGGCAAGCAGATTGCCGGGCAGCCGCCGATTTCAAGCTCGACAGCCCAGGGAACAATCAATCAGCCGAGCCTGCTCGGATTTCGCTGACTCCCGATCCGCACGATCGGCGCCGGGGGATCCCCGGCGAACTTGGGCCGGCCCTGCGCCGCAGAGCCGGCCGCTTGCAATCGCGCCAGCCTCAGTGAGCGTTCGCCTCCTGGGTCTGGTAGTAGAAGCCGCCGCCGGCGCTGTCCTGGTGCACCACCGCGCAGCGGCTGGCCACCCGCCACAGGGCCCGATGGATCGGAGTGGGGTCGTAGCGCACCAGATCGGCAAAGCGCTGTTTCAGCAGAGAGGTGCCGTGCCAGGCGTTGTAGTGGGGAATCCGGGAGTTGATGTGATGGCAGACGTGGGTGGAGCCGATGCCGTGATGGAGCAGGTTCAGCAGGGGCCCGTAGGGACGATCCACCGTTTGCAGAGCTCCTTTGGACCAGGTCCAGTCTCTGGAGGAAAAATGGGGAATGTTGGTGTCGGTGTGCTGCAGCCAGGTGTAGGCCACCAGCCAGGCATTGACCACCAGGTAGGGCAAGCCATAGACGAGCAGCACCCGCAGCAGCGAGAACTGAACGGAGGCCAGTGCCAGGGCCAGCAGCATCGCCAGCACCCCGAGATTCGAGATTTGCATCAAGCGGCGGTAGGAGTCCGGGAACAGCGCCCGACTGCCGTTGCTGAAGGGCGCACCGGTCCAGAAGTGGGAGGTGGGAGCGCCGTAGTCCTCACCGCCGGCCACACCGAACAGCAGGTAAAGCGGCCAACCCAGCACCAGATGGGTGAACAGGGACTGGATTCCGTAGAACTTGGGCCCTAACCAGCCGCGCAGGGCCGCCACGGACTGGCCCGCAGGCGTGTCTGCGCGCGGCGGCACATGGGTTTCACCGCCTTCGAGGTGGTTGCAGTTGGCATGGTGTACGGCATGGCTGCGCTGCCAGGAGAAGTAAGGCACCAGCAGCAGGCTGTGCAGCACGAAGCCGACCGTGGCTTCAACCCGACGGTTGGGATGGAAGGCGCCATGACCGCACTCATGGGCGAGGACCCAGCAACCGGTGGCAACGGTGCCCGTGATCACGGCGTAGAGCAACCAGAGCGGGGCGGCAAGGGGTGTCAGGGGGATCTGGGTGCCCAGGCCGTAGGCCACCAGGGACAGGCCGAGCGACAGGGCCAGGCTGCCCCAGGCTTTGGCCGGATTGATGGTGAGCAGCTCGGCCGGCAGGCAGGCCAGCAGCTCGGCTTTGCTGGGAAAGCGGGTGGCGGGAGCCGGGGAAGAGGGCGCCTGGGAGCTGCTGGGCAGGGAGACAGTGGGGATCAATGAAGCTGCTGCATGACTGGGGGAACTCGACCGAGCTGCCAAGGGCTACTGCAAAATAGATGCAAGGTTCCTGCATCCGCGCAGTGACCATGGGCCCGCGGGGCAGTCGTCGCCGCCAAAACCGAGGTGGTGGAACGGATTTGAAGCTGGACCAGGCCTGGGCGGCTCCCGCAGAAGCAGGACGCTGCGGCTGCGCGGGGCTCCGGCTGCCCAGGACGCTCCGAAACCCATGCTGTCGCAGTGGTTCTCAGGCTTGTGCCGGCCAGTCAGGCCCCGCGGATGCGGCGGTGGTGATCGGCCACAGCCCGCAGGTGCATTGCCGCACCGACCTGGGCGAGATCAGCGGCGAACGAACCAAGGCGGTGGTTGTGGTGCATTCAGCGCCTGGGCGACGAGCAGCTGGCCTGAGGCACAGAGCGCCGCAGGAGCCCCTGGTGGCTCCCTCCCTTCTGTTGGACCGGCTGGTGAAGGCAGAGACCAGGGCAGATCGGCCTGCAGCCACAAGGCAGCTGCCACTCCTCCAAACCTCAGCTGCCACTCCTCCAAACCGGAGCCATCCAGGGCAAGGCAGCCCGTCCGCCCTGCGCCAAGCCTGGGTAACCCTGCCGCGCAGAGCTGACTCAGGCCTCCCCAGCCTCCAGCTCCTCTTCGCCCTCGTCCTCACCGTCCTCGTCGTCCTCGCCGAGGACCTCTTCCAGCAGCTCCCGGGCGGTCTTGAGACGAGCGCTGTCAGCCGCCCAGACGGCGATGCTGATGGCATCGGGCTGCTCATCGCCCAGGAACTCCTCCAGGTTGTCGAGGTGGTGCTCCTCGACGAAGTTCAGCAGCACCAGGCTGATCTGCAGAGCGTCCTCAGGGCTGATCTCGGCGGCCTCCATGGCATCGAGAACCTGCTGGATCGCCGGATTCACGTCGGAGTCGAGCTGGCTGGATTCACTGGCGCTGCTCATGGTCTGGGAAGAGAGGTCCTCCTCACCTTGGACGACGCAGGGCCGGATCGCAGCCCTGGACGATGCAGCGGCCGGTATTGCTTGCATCACAGCAGGCCTGAGACGACTGCTCTTCATCGCTGCTCAGGCAGGCTGATTGAAAAACTGTCAGATTCCCTGGGAGGCTTTGCGCCTGGCTTTGCTGAATCAATTCTGATGCTCTTGACTGGCGTCGCTGTTCTGTGTCCGCCAGAGCGCTTGATTGCGACCATTGCCCAACACCTCAATTCCCAGGATTTATAGCAACGACATTTGACAATGGCAGCCTGTGCGCATCTTGAGCGGTCTTTGCGGCAACCTTGAGGGATCGCCGAGTGCCAGGCGAAGGCGCAGGGCGATGGATGATGTTTTTACAAGTATGCACATTCATCGCTGTCCTTGCGCTTTTACCGACGGCTGATTTCCTGAATTGGCCACTGCCAGCAAACACCCAATTAACACTGAGTGGCTTCGACCAAGCCTGGCCCTTTTGAAAAGTCTCCACAGCCATCAGTCCAGGCGGCGTTGCGGTGACCAGAACGGCTTCGCCGTGAACGGGAGCCAGGGCTGCCAGTCAGTTTCCCTACCCATTCAGTCGGCAGGACACCATCTCCTGCCAATCTTGATCTGATCACTCCTCTGAGAGAGTTCCTCGATCGCCTGCGTGTGAAGGCTCCCCTCAGGGATCCGGCCAGCCGCAATGGCATCACACCCACGAGGTGATCGGCGATCCAGGCCTGCTCCAGGAAGGTCCAGAGCGTTGTGACAGCGTCTGCAGCAAATTTCGACGCCCGATGGTGCTCCGGCACCAGGCCATCGGTGAGGGCGGCAGCAGCAGCGTCTGCTCCGGGTTCCAGGGACGGAAGGGCTGGGGCGTGCGCACAGCCCACGGTCTCCCTCCAAACCATGGCTGTCACGGGGGTCGGGGCCGATTTGCGGGCGGCTGAGAGGCAGCCAGTGGCTGGGGTGGGCGCGACAGGCTTCCAGGGTGAATGTCACGGTTCGCTGCGCGAGGCCGGCAAAAGTTCGCACTGCTGGCGCATGGCGGCCGAGCGGCGTATAAGAGGTGTCACTGCTGTGGCTCGTTCATGCCTCGACGGTGCGACCTTGCGGCGGTCGCCCTCAGCTGCATGGCCCTGCTGACGGGCTGCAGTCGCTCCAGTCCGGAGGCTGCCCGGCCCCTGCCTGTCGACACGATCGAGGCCAGCCCCGCCGCCTTCCGCCAGGAGGTGGCCACGATCAGCACCCTCGATGCGGTGGAGGCGGTGCAGCTGGCGGCCCAGGCCGGCGGCCGCATCCATGGCTTGCGCATCCGGCAGGGAGATCGGGTGCGGCCGGGCCAGCTGCTAGTGGTGCTGGATCAGGCGCAGCTGCAGGCGGAGGTGATGAGCCTGCGCTCCGCCCAGGCCAAGGACCGGCTCAACTACCAACGCTTCGCCTACCTGGCACGGGTGGGGGCCGCCAGCGCCCTGCAGCGCGATGAGCTGCGCCAGGCCTACATCTCCACAACCGCCAACCTGAAGGCCCGCGAGGCGGACCTGGCCTTCCGCGACCTGCGCTCTCCCAGCGCCGGTGTGATCGGCGACGTCACGGTCAAGGTGGGGGACGTGATCCGAGCCGGTGACCCGTTCACCACCGTGATCCGCAACGGGGAACTCACGGCCCGCATCGATGTGCCCGCCCGCCTGCGCAACCGGGTGCGGCCGGGCCAGACGGTGATCCTGGAGGATCCCGGCAGCAGCCAGCCCCTGGCGCGCGGCGTGGTCGATTCGATCGATCCCAGCGTCAATGTCGGCAACCAGGTGCTGCTGGTGAAGGCCGCCTATGACAACAGGGACGGCAGCCTGCGCAACGGCCTGCGGGTGCGCACCCGGGTGGTGCTGGACAGCCGCACCCAACTGTCGGTGCCGGCGAGTTCCGTGATTCAGTCCTCCGGCCAGAGCTACGTGTACCGCCTCGGCACGCTCCAGGAGCTGGAACGCGATCCGGGCCAGGCGCCCCTGGAGCGGCTGCGCCAGCTGCCGCCGAACGGCCGCTTCGCCCTGCAGACGCGCGTGCAGCTCGGCCCCCTGCAGGACGGCCGCTACCCGGTGCTCAGCGGCCTGGACACCAGGGCCCTGGTGATCAGCAGCAACCTGCTCAGCCTGCGCCATGGCCTGCCGGTGCTGCAGGCTCCGGCGACGGCCGGGCCGGCGCGCTAGGGAGAGGCGCGCCGATGTCCGCCTCCAACCGCTTCATCCTCAGGCCGGTGCTCACCACGGTCTGCAGCCTGCTGATCGTGATCGCCGGCCTGATCGCCCTGCCGATCCTGCCGATCGAGAACCTCCCCGACATCGCCCCGCCGACGGTGCAGGTGAGCGCGCGCTACCCCGGTGCCGATGCGCTCAGCGTCGAAGAGGGGGTCACCGCGGTGCTCGAACAGCAGATCAACGGCGTCGAGAACATGGAGTTCATCACCTCCACCAGTGCCGCCGATGGCACCAGCGCCATCAGCATCGCCTTCGCCAGCGGCACCGATGGCGCCATCAACCAGGTGAATGTGCAGAACCGGGTGGCGCTGGCCGAACCGCAGCTGCCCGCCGAAGTGCGCCAGTCGGGGGTGACGGTCAGCCAGGCCTCCAACTCGATCCTGCTCGTCTACAACCTGGTCAGCACCGATCCGGCCCGCCCCTACAGCGTTGAGACCCTCAGCGGCAAGCTGGATCAGGGGCTCACCGATCAGGTCCGGCGGGTGCGGGGCGTGGGGGAGATCACCTATTTCGGCAACCGCCGTCTGGCGATCCGGGTGTGGCTCGATCCCGACCGCCTCACCCAGCAGCACCTCAGTGCCGCCGATGTGGTGGCGGCCCTGCAGAGCCAGAACCGCCTGGTGCCCGCCGGGCGGGTCGGCGGTGCGCCCGCGCCCCAGGGCCAGCCCTACACCTTCTCGGTGCAGCTGCAGGGCCGGCTGCTGCAGAACGAGGATTTCGAGAATCTGATCCTGCGCAACACCGGCGATGGGGCCCTGGTACGGCTGCGGGATGTGGGCCGCGTCAGCCTCGGCGGCGAGAGCTACGACATCAGCGCCACCGATCTGCGCGGGGTGCCCTCCGTGGGCCTGGCCATCTATCAGCTCAGCGGCAGCAATGCCCTGGAGGTGTCCCAGGGGGTGGAGCAGGTGCTGGCCGAGTTCCAGGCGGGCCTGCCGCCGGGGATGAAGCTCGAGAAGATCTACGACGTCACCGATTTCATCAGCGCCTCGATCGAGGGTGTCAGCGATTCTCTGCGCGATGCGGTGGTGCTGGTGGTGCTGATCCTGTTCCTGTTCCTGCAGGACTGGAAGGCGACGTTGGTGCCGGCGATCGCGATTCCCGTGGCCCTGGTGGGCACCTTCGCCTTCGTGAAGGTGTTCGGCTTCAGCCTCAATCAACTCACCCTGTTCGGCCTGGTGCTCGCCACCGGTCTGGTGGTCGATGACGCGATCACGGTGATCGAGGGCACCGCGACGCGCCGCGCCGAGGGGCTCACGGCCCTGCAGGCCGCCAAGGCGACGATGGAGGAGCTGTTCGGGGCGGTGCTGGCCACCTCGCTGGTGCTGTTTGCGGTGTTTCTGCCGGTGCTGTTCTTTCCGGGCGCCACCGGCACGATCTACCGGCAGTTCGCGGCCACGATCCTGTTCGCGATCGCCATCTCCACCTTCAACGCGCTCACCTTCTCGCCGATGCTCTCGGCCCTGCTGCTCTCCCGCCAGGACCAGGAGCCCAGCCGCCGCGTCTATGCCATTGCCGGCGCTTTCCTGGGCTTTCTCTACGGTCTGCTGGTCAGCGGCGGCGGCGTGTTGCCGGCCCTGGGGATGCTGATCCTGGCGGCGCTGCTCGGCTATGGCCTGAGCCAGGTCAGTGGCCGGCCGCTGCTGCTGCCGGCCTGCGGCGCCGGAGCCGTGGCGGGCCTGCTGTTCGCGGGGTTGAGCAGCCCGCCTGTGGTGCTGCTGTTCAGCGGCATCGGCGTCGGCACCGGCTGGTGCACCCCCTGGATCTTCCGGGCGTTCAATGGCTTCTACGGGCGAGCCGAACGGGCCTACGACGGAGCCCTCAGCGGCGTGCTGCGCCATCGGCGCCCGGTGATGGCGACCCTGCTCGGCGGCATCGTGCTGACCGCGGTGGCCTTCAACACCATTCCCTCCGGCTTCGTGCCGGTGGAGGACCAGGGCTATGCGATCGGCATCGTCCAGGCCCCGGAGGGCAGCTCCGATGCGATCACCGGCGCGATCAACCGGCAGGTGGCGGCGATCCTGGCGGAGGAGAAGGCGATCACGGCGGCGGCGGTGTTCAGCGGCGCCAGCCTCAGTGGCAATGCCCCCAACCGCGGCCTGTTCTTCTTCGGCACCACCAACTGGCAGCAGCGGAGCGCGCCGGATCAGTCGATGGAGGCGATCGTGGCGCGACTGAACCAACGCTTCGCCGGCCTGCGGCAGGCCCGGGTGATCGCCATCCAGCCCCCCTCGATACCGGGTTATGGCAACGCCGGCGGCTTCGAGTTCCAGCTGCAGGATCGCAGCGGCGGCGGTCTGTCGCTGCCCCAGTTCTTCAACGCCGCCGGCCGGCTGATCCAGAACGCCAATGCGCAGCCGGACCTGCAGCGGGTGTTCACCCAGTTCAGCCCCGAGGCCCCCCAGATGCGGATCACGGTGGACCGCGCCCGGCTGGCGTCGCTGGGCATCGACTTCGGCCAGGCGATGCAGACGCTCAGCCTCAACTTTGGCGGCGCCTACATCAACGACACCTTCCAGGAGGGCAAGGTGCGGCGGGTGTTTGTGCAGGCGGACGCTCCCTACCGCGCCACCCCCCAGCGGCTGGAGGATCTCTATGTGCCCAGTGCCAAGGGCCAGCCGGTGCCGCTGTCGGAGTTCATCCGCATCAGTCCCTCCACCGGTCCGGCGGTGATTCCCCACTTCAACCTCTATCGCTCGATCAAGGTGGAGGGCGAGGCGGCGCCCGGCCGCAGCTCCGGCCAGGCGATCGTCGCCATCCAGAAGGTGTTCGATCAGCTGGGGGTGAGCGGCATCAGCTCCGACTGGACCGGCCTGTCGCGGGAGGAGGTGAAGGCCGGCTCGCTGGCGATCGTGATCTTCGCGATGGGCATCCTGGTGGTCTATCTGGTGCTGGCGGGCCAGTACGAGAGCCTCAGCGATCCGCTGATCATCCTGATGACGGTGCCCACCGCCATGCTCGGGGCGCTGCTGTTCCTCAGCCTGCGGGGAGAGGTGCTCAACATCTATGCCCAGGTGGGTCTGGTGATGCTGATCGGTCTGGCCGCCAAGAACGGAATTTTGATCGTCGACCTGGCCAACCAGCGGCTGGCGGAGGGGCTGACGGCCCTGGAGGCGGCCCGCGAGGCCTCGCGCTCAAGGCTGCGGCCGATCGTGATGACGGCCATCTCCTCGCTGTTCGGCTTCCTGCCCCTGGTGCTCGCCAGCGGCGCCGGCGCCCGCAGCCAGACCTCTCTGGGCACGGTGGTCTTCGGTGGCCTGCTGGCGGCCACCCTGCTCAGCCTGTTCGTGGTGCCGGTGTTCTACGTGGTGATGAAGAACTGGCTCGGCGGTGGTGCCGCACCCGGTTCACCCGGGTTGTCCGAGGGGGTCTCCGCCGCAGCGGAGCCCGGCCCGTGAACCGCCGGGTGGCGGCGGCTCTGCTGGCGGGCGCGCTGCTGGGGGCGGTGCTGGCGTTGCTGCTGCAGGCGGCCATCGCCCGCACGGTCATGCCCCTGTCGCCGGCGCGGGCTCTCTGGCAGCTGTCTCTGCTGACGTTTGCGGGGGGCCTGTCCGGCTTTGCCCTCAGCACGGTCACGGCGCTGCAGACCACGAATCCCGACCCCGAGTACCACCGGCCCCGCCGGCCCAAGTCACTTCGCCCTTCCCTGCGGCGCCGGCCCACGCGCTAATCACGTTTTCCGGATGCGTTGCGGGCCTGCTCGGTTTCCTGAATGGTGAGCCTGCTGATCAGAATCCCCATGACGGCCGCGATATAGAAGGTTCCCGTCACCGCGATCATCACGCAGATCATGCCGGCTGCCGCTGACACCGGAGTCACATCGCCATAGCCCATGGTGGTCAGGCTAACAAAGGCAAAGTAATTTAACTCCGCAAAGTTCAGACCCCAGACCGAGTGATTCAGGTCGGTGGCCTGGCTGCCAATGTCAATGCCGCGAAAGCTGCCCGGCTGGATGGTTTCCAGGCTGCAAAGCAGCAGACCGCTGGCCAACCCGAGCATCAGATATCCCGCCAAAGCCCCCTGCAGCACGGCTCCATTCACCAAGCGCTCACTGGCCAGTCGCCGGATCAGCCGAATGGCGCTCCAGCCGCCAAAGATGGTCCAAAGCAGAATCACCGGAATGCCGGTATTGCGCATTTCCAGGGGAGTCAGACTCCACAGCAGCCAAAATCCAATGGCACCGACACCGAGCATGCTGTAGGACC
>JBAPUA010000071.1:0-11236 GCA_049282435.1 Cyanobium sp.
TCCCCGGCCTCAGGCAGGCCCGCCAGCAGCCGGCCCAGGTTGAGCAGGGCTTCGGGCATGCGACTGCCCGCCAGCAGCAGCAGCCGGGTTCTGCCCCGCAAGGGCGCCGGCAGGGGCTCAAACGCAAGGCCATCCATCATCGGATTGCCCGGCGCGCAGGCCGCCACCCGATGGCGGCGCAGGCCGCGGGCGGTGAGCCGGTCGCGCACGGCCACCAGCTGGCAGCGACGGGCAGCCATCAGGGCCCATTCCCAGGGGTCCCACTCGCTGCCCTTGGCGCGGTGATAGCCATCGGCCAGGGGCGAGGCCCCCCAGCCCGGCGGTGGCGGCGAGGCCCAGGTGTAATCGCTTTTGGGGGTGCCGATGAAGCCGTAGGGGCCGCCGCCGGCCCAGGCCAGCAGCAGCGGCAGCAGGTCGCCCACCGCCAGGATCGGATCGCCGCGGCCGCCCCAGCTCCGCACCAGGCGCCCCTGCTGCCAGCTCAGCCCCGGCAGGCCGGCGAGCAGATCAGCCAGCAGGCCCCGCAGGCTCTGGTTGCTGAAGCCGCCGCTGGGCAGCGGTTGGCGGGGGCCGACCCGCTGCAGCCAGCCGGCCGCTTCGGCCGCCGCGAAGGCCTGGCCCAGCCCCACCAGCGGCAGCACCGCCAGCTCCAGATCAGGCCGCTGCTGGTGCAGGGCCTCCAGGACTCTCAGGGCGATCAGGTCCTCGCCATGGCCGTTGCTCAGGACCAGCAGACGGCGCGATGGCGGCGTGGGCATGCAATGGCTGATACGATCCTCAGCTGGGAGTTTGCTCCCGGGCCGGCGGCATGGCCAAGTGGTAAGGCAGAGGATTGCAAATCCTTTACCCCCAGTTCGAATCTGGGTGCCGCCTCTTTCCAACGAAGTCGCAAGATACGGGCCATCTTGCGCAACTGGTCTTGCGCAACCGTTTTGTGCAACTGTCTTGCGCATCAAGATCACTGTTCAGCGCCAAGGCGCCCAGATGATCGGCGCCAGGCTCTAAGGCAGTGATGCGAGCGAGGCGCCCGGCGGCGATAGAGCAAGTAGTAGGGAAAATGACTCCCCTCGGGAGGGTGCAAGCACCTCCCCGAAATCCCCTGCCCAAGGCGGGCAACACCCACTCGGCAGCGAGGCAAACCGCTACCTCCCCCCGCATCAGGGCACCGCCCTTTCACCCGCCCGAATCCGTCTCCAGATCCTGCTCCGCCTCCTGGATCAGCGCCAACAGATCCCCCAACAGCCTCCGCACCCGTGGGGACTGCTCAGGAGCACGGGAGGCGTTGATCGCCATGACCGTGACTCCTGTGCCGATCCGCTCCACGGTCAGCAGGTTTCCTCCAGTCGTTCAACAACGATCCGGTCGCTGGTCAGGGTGCTCACGGGTCAGGATGCTGGCTGGCCAGATGCTGACTTGTCAGATGCTGACTGGTCAGATGCGGTGACCCAGAGGATTTGCACCGGCGGACCTCGGGAACCATGCAGAACCTGCAGAACGGGCAAAACCCAGTCCCAGAGGCCACAATGGGCGGATGCGACCAGTCCAAGTGAGCGATTCAGCGACCTTCTCCACCCTGGATGCAAGCGACGATGGGGACCTGGCGGATCTGCTGCTGGAGGTGCTCCCTGCTGACGGGACCACCTCGGGAACCTGTCAGCACGGGACGCACTGAGTCGGGCGGCAGAGCGGCAGATCAGTGAGGCGGCCTACGAAGAGGTCAACAGGGCTGCCTGAAAGTCCCAGCTCCCAGAGATCCCGAATGCTGCTCTTCCTCAGGGATCCAGTCGTCGTCAGTGCTTGATCAGGCGGCACCGCGTCGTTCAGCCGCCCTTGCGGGTGCAATCTCGACTTTGAGGCAGCCCTGGGCTCCAGAAGATCGCAGCGGCACACGCGATTGGAGTTCATCTTGACCCGTTGCGTAGCCGATCCAGCAGTTTTCGTAATTTCCATCAAGTGGTGGTCGAAGCTCTTGCATGACCCCCTCCCGCCCCTTCGCCCTTCGCCTGTTCGTGCCCTCGGATATGCCGGAAGTGATACGCATCGTGGAGAACAGCAACTGGAGCGGCAGCCTGAACCGCGGGCTTAAGGTCGCAGAGCTTGCAACGTGGCGACCAGCTCGGCGAAGCGGGGGCGGCTCGCCGCCACTGGCGCCATGCAGCGGAGTTGCAGAGCTTTTAACGACGGCAGGAGCAGGTCCAGTTCGGGTTCACTGTCGGGTTCACTGAGCTCCAGTAATTCGCCAAGCAAACAGCCGAAGGCGCGCACCTCCAGCGCTTCGAACGGGTTGGCGCCTCCACTGGCCTGAGACGGGTAGAAGGAGGCCGCCCCGAAGTCTCCCAAAAAGCACCCGCCCGCGGGGCGATAAAGGACGTTGTGAGCGTAGAAATCCCCGTGCGAAATCCCCCGGGCGTGCAGGTGCTCGCCGGCAGCGGCCAAGCCCTTCACCAGATCCAGCACCAAGGGCAGGGAGAAACGTTGGCCGTCCCCGTACATGTCCCTCGTGCACGTCGCCAGATTGGGCGGGCCGGCCAGATTCCCAAACCCCGGGTCGACCAACGGCATCACCAAGCCGCGGGTGCCGGCGGGGTGCCCGCTGAGTTCACCAATGACCCCGATCAAGTGAGCGTGATTCCCCGCAGCCAAACAGGCCGCCATTTCGTCTGCAGGAAACCCGTCACTGGTGACCGCCCCCTTAAACAGTTTCACCGCCACGGGATGCCCGGCCTCCCGCGGCGACGGCTGCCAGTGAGCTTTGTGGATCACTCCCGAGGCGCCTTCGCCGAGTTTTTCACCCAACTCCAGATCAGCCCATTGCAGGCGGGCCACGGCCGGACTCGGGGCGCTTGGCGCCGCTGAAACCGGATTGCCGCCGAACGCCAACCAGGTCAACCGGGGTAATTGCAGCAGCCACTCCGGCAAAGCCTTGAACCGGTTGGCCGAAATCCGCAGCAGCTCGAGCCCGACGCAGCCGCGCATCGCCTCCGGCAAATCGGCCAGTTGATTGCCGGCCAACATCAGTTTTTGCAGGCGCGCACAGCTGCCGATGGAGTCGGGAAGCGCCGAAATCTGATTATCCGTGAGGATCAACCAGCGTAACTTGGGGGAAATGGCGGCAGCCGCAACCTCGCGAATGGCGTTCGCTTTAAACCCGACGATCTCAAGCTGGGGGCACGAGGTCAGCACCTCGGGCAGCTGGGTAAAGTGATTGTCCGAGCAGAATAGCACCCGTAACTTGCTCAGGCGCGACAAGTCATCCGGGAGTGTCGATAACGAGTTGCCCGAGAGATTCAGAACCTCAAGGCTGTCGGCCAACTCGAAGATTTCCCGCGGGAATTCCTGCAGGTCACAGGCAAGATCCAGCCGCGTGATCCCCTTCAGCTGACCGGAGCGCAAGGCTGCAAGAGTGGCGGTGGTTGTCGTCATGGGTCGAATGGCGGGCCTATTCACCGCAGCAGAAGCAAGCGGGGCGACATCGAAAACCGAAGCCTGGCAGCGCCTGACTGCCTCAGCGAGCAGGCGCGCAACCGCGGCGCAGCACCGACATTGTCGCCCGATCGTAATGCTAACGCCCTGAATTCGCCTCGCGTTGGTCCCATGATCATGCTTTAGCCCACACCGCTACCCGCGCCGCTATCACCGATCCCTTGTGAACCTCGCGATTGTTACTGAAACGCCTCCTCCCCGAGGTCAAGCAACGGTGTGGCCATGAGCTTCGGCCTCGCCTGTCGTGAGCTCGCCGCGCGCGGTTATGCAGTCGGCTATCAAGAGCTCGTTCAATCTGTCGATGCCCAGCTTTCACGGAATGGAATGAAGTGATTGAACATGCATTGCGTAAAGAGGTGAAGATCGTGCCGGGCGTGGTTGTCTGCGAACTTCTCATCAATGCGTTGATCCACCAGGGGTTCACATTGGCTGGCGCTTCGGTGAGGACAAAGCGACTGTCACGTCCCAGGTGATCGCGGCCACGATCGAGACTGGCCTGATCCAGCCGGACGCCAGCGGGCTGCAGCTCCCTAGTATTACCTGGTAAGACCTGCCTCCGGCCGCCGTGGATCCCGCTGCCACCAGCTCCCTTACCAGCAAGGGTCAGGTAACGATTCCCAAGGCCCTGCGCCAGCAGCTCGGCCTCGCCCGCGGCAGCCGCGTGAGCTTTCAGCTGGTGGGCGACCACATCGAGGTGCACCCCCTCAGGCAGGATCAATCCCTGCCGGTCAGAGGCTTCGGGTTGCTCCACAGCCGGCGGCCGCCCGTGCCGGTCGACTTTGATCCCGCCAGCCTGCTGCGGCCGTGATCGGCCTCGACACCAATGTGCTGGCCCGCTACTTCGTGGCCGAAGATGACGCCGATGCCGCTACCGAAGCCCAACGCCAGGCCGCACGGCAGCTGATCGAATCCGGTCAGCTCCTGTTCCTGCCCAAGACCGTGGCCCTGGAGCTGGAGTGGGTGCTGCGGGGCTACTACGGCTTCGCGGCAGCCCAGGTGCTCGCGGTGTTCGACCTGGTGCTCAGCCATCCCACCCTCACCGTGGAAGACCGGGCAGCTGTGGAGCAGGCCGTGGCTGGCCTGGGCGCCGGGTTGGATTTCGCCGATGCCCTCCATCACGCCAGCTGCCGCCCCTGCGAGACCATCGCCTCCTTCGATGACCGCGGCTTCGCCCGCAGGATCCGTCAGCTCAACCTGCCGCCGCGGGTTGTGGTTCCCGGCTGATGCCCTCAGACACTTCCTGCACCCCACCGCTTAGCCTCATCGCGACTGCGCCGCCATGGATCCCCCCCCCGGTCGCAGTCCGTGGTCATGACATTCGGCGCAGCCCATGGGCCGCGATCAGGTGCTCCAGTTGCGGGTCACCCTTGAGCAGCGCCAGCTGATCGATCAGGTCGCTGCGGCCGAGGGCGTCAGCCGCACCGAATTCAGCCTGCGCAGCTGCCAGGAACAGGCCCAGGCCGTTCCACTCGATCGCACCCTCTTCTCTCTGAACGCCGAGCAGAGCCAGGCCCTGCTCACCGATCTGCACGACTCCGTCCTCAACCGGGCCGATCAGGCCGCGATCGCCGATCTGCCCGCCGGACCGCTGCCCTGGGCTGCAGCCTCCTGAGCCCCTGGCGGCCCACCATGCCCTGGCAGGTTTCGATCTACAGCACCAGGGCATCGGCCGCCCCTTGCTGGCCCACGCGATTCGCCTCAGCCTGCAGGCCCAGCAGCTGGTGAGTGCCCGTGCCCGGCTGGTGCATGCCTTCGACGATCAGGCCGTCGATTTCTACAGGCGGCTTGGTTTTCGTCCCTCGCCGCTTACCCCTCTCACCCTGATGCGGCCACTCAACTCATCAGCAATGTGGCCGCCGCAGGTCGCGCTGATCAGCCATGCTCGGAGTGTGGGGCCGTTCGCATCCTCAGCGGCCTGGCGCCAGCGGGCAACCTGTTTGGGATAGAGACCCCGTTCACGGCAGAAGCTCCTGAGGTCGCTTCCGTTCAGCCCTGCGGTCTCAATCACGGCCGCCAGCTTGTCGGCAGAGCTCCCCTGCTCAGCAGGCCGGGCCGTGGCAGGCACCAGCAGGTCCTGCTTCTGCCATTGGCTGCGCCAATTGTAAAGAGTCTGGGTCGTGATTCTCGTGTCCCGGGCGATCTCGGTCATGCTCTCGCGGTTCGGTGGGCTCATCCGCAGGCAAACGGCGTCTCGCAGTGTGGGGTCATAGGGCGGTTTCATCGTCGTCAGTAAGGCCCCCTGGTGGACGGGTCAGACCGAGTGGACTTCTGGCCTGACAGTGGGGGAGTCAGCGTCTCCCGAGTGGCACCTAAACTGCAGATCTTTCGATCAGTTCAACGATTTTCTTGGTGCAGCACGAGCTGGCAGAGATGTCCCGACCCATGCAACAGACGGGATCGAAAACGAACTGACGCCAGAAGAGCAGATCGAAAGTGGCGTGAGACAGATTCAGCAACAACTGAAGGATGAGGTCTTGGAGCGAGTGAAGCAGTTGCCGCCAGAAGGCTTTGAACAGTTGGTGCTTCGGCTGCTGGTTGGCATGGGATATGGAGGATCGATGGCGGATGTGCAGGGGGTTGCCCGAGGAGCAGACGGTGGTGTGGATGGTGTAGTCAATCAAGATCATCTGGGTTTGGGTCGGATCTACATCCAAGCCAAACGCTGGTGATCACGACCTCGTCCTGTCGTCCCAACGAGTGCTGGTTGTTGCGGCCACCTCGGCTGCAATCGCTCGACGGGCTCCAGCGCAGCTGGCTGGGGCGCCCGGGCTTCAGGGACACACTGTGCGCCGGCCCTGGGGATCCCTGCAGCTGCTCTGGGTCACTGCAGGACAACCCATCCCCATCGGGATCCGGCCGGCAGACATGGACCACGCACCAAGGGTGGTAAGATTGTGAAGAATTTTTAAGACCTATGCTTCCCAGCCTGTTCGGTTTTCTGTTTGCGGCCTTGTCCTTCGTCCAGGTTCCGCAATGGAGCAATGACTGGAGCAAATGTTCTGTGGCGGTTCCTGATACCGCATGCCACTGGTATGTCGTGAACCCCGACAATACGTTCGGCAAAGGATTCAGTTGGATCACAGCCCCTGAATTTGACGTCACCGCGCTCAGGGACATCGGAATTCAACACGACGTCACGGTCTCTCAGGGTTTCCAGACCACGGTCGAACTCATGAATGCCAGCACCGAAGTCAAGTATGGGGATAACTACTGATCGCTCTCAATCAATATTTGGTCTTAACAGCTTATCGTTCAACTTGTGCCTGCGAGATTGAGGCAAGTAGGGACTCCTGAAAAAGCCAGATCGACTGCAGCGCAACTTGTTTCAGCGATCGAAACCCGTTAAACTGGCCGCGTATAGAGCAATTAACGATTGCTACAACTGCTGAACGCTGCAGATGTACCGAAAACACCATAACGGCCAGCTCTCAATCGAGGATCTCCATGTGCCTTTTGGCGGCACGTTGGACCCGGACAATCGCTGGGTGCTCTTCTCCAGGCTGATGCCATGGGAAGAGCTGGAAGAAACATATGCCCCTCAGTTCAATCCCACAACTGGCGCCCCTGCCAAGCCTGTCAGGTTGGCGTTTGGCGCGCTGTTCATCAAACAGCGGCTTGGCCTGAGCGATGAGGAAACCGTTGAGCAGATTCGGGAAAATGCTTACATGCAGTATTTTCTTGGCTTTGCGGGCTATTCCAGTAAGTCGCCATTTGATCCGTCGATGATGGTTCATTTCCGAAAGCGATTCTCGGAAAAGGATCTCAAACGGATCAACGAACTCATTGCCGAACGAGGTAAGGCCATGGTGATCGAGGCTATGTCCTCACTCCCCGATGACGACGACTCTGACGACCCAGGTGCTGATGCTGTCAACCAGATATCACTGGACGACTTCGTGAAGCCTGCAGATTGGCCAGAGGACAAGAACTGGGGAACACTCACCATCGATGCCTCTTGCACGCCAGCCGACATCACCTATCCGACTGATCTGAAGTTGCTGAACGAAGCAAGGGAGTCGACCGAACGAATTATTGATGATCTGTGCGACCAGCACATGGACTTTCGCAAACACCGGCCCCGATACGACCGCGGCAAGGCACGTGCTGTTTTCCTTAATGTCGCCAAACAGAAGAAGCCACGCCGTCGCAAGATCAAAGCTGCAATACGCCGCCAGCTCGACTATTTGCAGCGAAATCTTGATGCCATTGATGCCTTGATCGCCGCTGGGGCAGGGCTTTCGGGCCTAAAAACACATTGGTGGCAGAAGCTTCTCGTGATCAGCGAGCTGCACCGCCAACAAAGCATCCTGCTGTACGCCAAGACGCGCAGCATCCCCGACCGCATCGTCAACCTGGTTCAGCGACAGGTTCGTCCCATTGTTCGCGGCAAGGCAAGAGCTGCTGCTGAGTTTGGCGCCAAGATTAGTGTTTCCGTCCGCAATGGCTTTGCCTTCCTGCACAGGATCAGCTGGGATCCATACAATGAAGGTGAAGACCTGATTCCACAAGCCAAGAAATATAAGCACGAACATGGCTGCTATCCCGAGCGGATCTGCGCCGATCGCATCTATATCACTACCAAGAATCGAAACTTCTGCACCAGGAACAACATACTCCTATCTGGTAAGCGATTGGGCAGGCCGCCGAAGGATCCCGAGATCAATGCGGCTCATAAGCAACAGCTCAGTGCAGACCAACGGAGGAGAAACGAGGTGGAGGGCGTCTTTGGATCAGGGAAGCGGAAGTATTCACTACGGCTGATCATGGCTCGGCTGACTAAGGGTGCAGAAACCTCGATCTCTATGGGGTTCCTGGTGATGTGCGCTGAGAAGATTCTGAGGCTCCTCCGCCTCTTTTTTGTCACTATCTTTGCTTGCTTTTACTCCTGGCAATGGCCAGGCTCCTCCTGGGTGGTCCTCAGGAACATTTGCCTGTTTGAGACAGCCAAATCTGCTGTCACTGCATGACCGAGTTTTCGAGCTGCCTGTCCTCCCTGGTCTTTAGCCGCACTCGAGCAGGCCGCAGTTTTCTTTTTCAGGAGTCCCCAAGTAAGGCTTCGCGCAATTAAGGGTTGTTCCAGGACTGGCGTATGGATAGGGTAATGATCAAGGTTTGTCCGGGTGCTCTTGCAGCCTTGCTTCCTATACAGGGTCAGGGCTGATGCGATGCCCGTAATAAAGGCCTTCAGCAGTCAAAGAGGCCTCCTCAGATCTTTTTAACTTGCTATGCTTTACCCCTGGTGATTCTAGATCTGGGAGTGACAAGCTGGATATTGTGACCAGTTGGGCGCGGCAGATCGCTTCCAGGGTTCGGAGCATTTGAGTTCAATGCAAGGATGAAACTTCCCCGACCACGAGGTCGCCGGGAATCGAGTCGAGCTGCCCCTCGTTGTCCATTGATGGATCGTGTTTGCGATGAACTTGGGGTGGAGTGCAGCCAGGTCATCAATAACTAGATTTTGATCAGGGTCAGGATTCGTTTCTATCCTGAATATTTGAGCTTTCCTTGGCTTCGGCCCGTTGAGCGGTAAAATGAATCAAGAGTTGTTTTCCCGGTGGTGAGTATCGTAATGCGATGCAACTGTTGTTTCTTCGGCGATGCTTCTGGCGTGCACGGTGCCCAGTGAAAAGGGGGAAGTCCTTGCCAAAGGGCGCGTCACTCCGCGGGCTGATGGGTCAGAGTTCTTGGCAGGATCGTCTGGGATATCTTGCTATTGGCATTGATGGCCGACAGAAGGCATCCGTGTCTCGGTGGTGCGCACACCAGTGCCTACCTGCCGCAAGCAATTAAGACAGGCAAGGCAATTCAGGTTGACCACGCATTTTCCTGTATCTTGCCAGTCAACTGCTGTGGTAGGGGTAGCGAATAATTGAGTTCCCTGGAAAGACTTAAAACTCTGATTTGCTATGGAGAGCATGGATCGGGTCAATAAGCCAAAAGGCTTCGCTCGGCGCTTACCGTCATCTCTGGATGTTCTTGTGCGATTGCCCTGGCTCGGCTCAGGATGCGGTTGTGTAACTCGCTCAGGGCCGGGTGCGCCAGGAAGTCTCTTTGAGTGATCAATACATCGCCCGAGTCAAAAGGTAAGAACAACGGCAGTCTGCACAGTGCTCCGCCGCTGGCTTTCATGCTTAATGAAGTTCCGTAGCCTACAACTAGTTCCTCCTCTGATTTTCCTTCCCATTTGTCGCGTCTATAGCGAGTCATGCGAACACCGTCATTCCATAGGCCGATTCTTTTCAGTGCTTCTTCGACAAGTGGATAGGATCCTGAAGGCAAGGCCAGAGTGGGAAACTTGGCAATGTCGCTGTAGTCAAGTCGTTGGCGCTGCAGCAGGGGATGCTCAGGGGCACAGGTAAAGAAGACCGGCAGTCGCGTCAGGGGTATATGGACAAGATCGGGTTGGGCAGAAGTCGGCACATCGGGTAAGCCGGCGATCCAGCAGTCAACAATGCGCTCTTGGAGTAACTGAAAATTTCGTTTAATGCCAACAATGTTTGATCGTCCCAGCATCCAGTTGGGCGGAATAGTCGTGCAGAGTGTCGGGGCGCTCCAGTATGTTGCTTCCAGGCGCAGCTGTCGATAGCCTGATCTGCGTGCCAGCTGGTGAATCTTTCTCTCCATTCGTAGAAAGGTCTGATCACCAATGATGTCCCATTCTCCATTCTGTCGCTGAAGTGAGAGGCCGAAGGTCGTCAGTGCCTTCTTGCAGTGTCTGCTGATGGTCGGCTGGCTGATGGCGAACCTCTTTGATGTTTCTTCCCCTGATCCCAGCCACTGAATTCCGTCCAGCGCCTCAAGAACTTCAAGCCCTACCAAAAGAGGGTTCTGAAATTAATTCATTTTACATGCTTCGTATGTGTATGTCAAGTGGGCCGATGCTGTGGCCATTGTTCAGTCGGAATTAATCGCAACCTCCGGCCAATCCGCCAAGCCTTGCACCCGCAGCCGCGCGGAATTCTGCTGCCCTGCGGCTTCATCGCTGAGCTGAACTTTCCCTCGGAAAATCCGCGTTTGCCGAGGCGGGCAGCCGCTGGAGCTGTTCGGCCCCCCGAGAGCGGAAGAACCCGGGTTTGGTCAAGGCCCTTTCTCCCAGACAGATCTGTTGCGTTCGCTGGCCGTCTACTCAGGCACGATCGCCATGGTTCGCAGGGCCCATACTCTGAAGACTGTGGCAAGTGAATCGGTGAAGCGTCTGCTGCTCCTGGGACTCTGGTTGCTGCCTTTCAATGCTGCGCACGCCGGTACGCCGCCGTTCCGCTGTCCGGGAGAGACGACAGTGGAGATGAGGTATTGCGTCAGTCAGTCCTGGGAGCAGTCCGACAGGCAATTGCGGCGGAAGATCGCCAAAGGCCTCTTCCAGCAGTGGCAGGACGCCACCCGGGCGGTGTGTGCCAGGGCCTATGCGCCCTACAGGGATGGCACGATTTATCCCCAGCTGGTTGTGGCCTGCGACGACCATCTCAACCGTGCCCTGCTGCAGGAACTCAAGCCGCTGGACGCCCGATAGTCGGTGAGCCGATCCCCCTGACAATGGCCCAGGCCACGGATATCCACCTCAAAAGCTGAGCGACTCCCGGGAGCTGAGCCGAGATCGCTACAGTTGAAGTCCGTAGCGATAGGTACGCCAGGCTGGCGCCTGGCTTCTGGAGCAGGACCGGCGGAGCAGACTTTTTCAGACCGAGAGGGAGATGGAGGGATGGACCATCTGAACAGCGGCTATCTGCAGTTGGGCTTGGTGGCCCTTGCCTTC
>JBAPUA010000072.1:0-8091 GCA_049282435.1 Cyanobium sp.
CGCCAACGCCAACGCCAACGCCAACGCCAAAAGGCTCGCATCAAGCTGGGCGACGGCAAGGAACGCTCCATCCAGCACATGATGGTGACCAGCTTCTGGCACCAAGACGGCACACCGATGAGTTCCCAGCAGTTCCTGGAACTGCTCTATGGAAAACTGCCGGAGTTCGTGAAAGACGAAGCCGAGCTGCGAGAACTCTGGAGTTCCCCAGACACCCGCCGCAAGCTGCTGCAGGGCCTCGAGGAGAAGGGGTTTGGTGCAGCCCAGCTGGCCGAGATGCAGATGATCATCAATGCCGCGAACAGTGATCTTTTCGACGTGCTGGCCCATGTGGCCTATGCCCTGCAGCCCATCCCCCGTGAGGGGCGCGCTGCGCATGCACGCCTTTACATCCATTCCAAATGCACGAGCAAGCAGCAGCTCTTCCTGAATTTTGTTCTCCAGCACTACGTGACGCTGGGTGTGCAGGAGCTGGCTCTGGAAAAGCTCACGCCATTGCTGCAGCTCCGCTACCAGAACTCCATCGCTGATGCCGTCGCCGATCTGGGCAGACCAGAAGACATCGGCCAGCTCTTTTCGGGCTTCCAGAGGTATCTCTATGAGGCATCTGCCTGATTCCTGCTTCGTTCTTTAAGGCCTGTAACCGCGAAAAGAAAGTGCCTAACAATCCATTGCACCTGACCCGCCACCTAAGACTTGATGGCACACCCCCCAGCTCATGGCGGGCAGGTGATCGGAAGCGTTAATTCGCTTTTGGCAAGCAGTGCAGATTCTTTCTTGTAATACAAATAATCCTTTAAGCGTGTTTGCGTTTGTATTTTGTTTGTTGCTATTTTGGCTCAGGCTTTATTTCCTAATATGCTCGGCCCTGGAAGTCACTGAACTTAAAGTTGTCCACGAATCCCTAACGCTTAACCATAAACCTCTACAGATGCCTCATGACGTTCATATTTCAACTGAAGACATCCATCACTTTAATCTGTTTCTCAACAGTCTCGGCGAAGGTGATTCGTGGATGCTAAAAGTTTCTGCCAACCAAGGCCGCACTGGCAGGGCTCAGTCAATCCCAGCTTGGGCTTCAGCAGAATGGGAATCAGTGGATATGTCAACTTGGATGAACCATATGACACTTAGTATATGGTGATGTTCATTTTGGCCCAATTAAATGGCTAGGCAGATTTCTTGCAGACTTTTACAAGGTTGATCTTCGATCAACTTTACAGTCCAACAATCCCGTTGCACGCCGACAGGATTGAATTAGTTGCTTGAGTCCGAAAGGTGGCTGGCGGCGGTTTAACGGGGACGTTGGCTGGTCCTCTGACAAACCAGAACTTAAGGTTGTGTGCTGCCACAACTGCATGACGCCCTACCTCGTTCGGAATTCGCTGATTGCCTCCCTGGTCAGCCTCTGCTTCATCAGTGGCGTCCAGGCCAGGCAGCCTGCAGCATCGGATGTTCAACAGACCAGGCTCGGGCCTCTGCAGCTGGAGAACGGCTATCCCAGCAAGGCCACGGCAGAGCGGCTCTACGACGAGCTCGACTTCCAGCGGGCCACCCAGGCCTATCTCTGGGCCCTGCCGGCCGTGGGCTTCAAGGCTCTCTACGACGCCCAGGCCAAAACCTTCGGTGCCCGCAACGGCGATGTGGTGCTCTACCAGAGCCTGAAGGACAAGGCGGGGATGCTCACCCCCAACATCACCACCCTCTACGCCTTCAGCTTCTGGGACCTGGCCCGGCAGGGCCCGCTGGTGGTGGAGGTGCCCGCCGGGCTCACCGCCGGTGGGGTGCTCGACATCTGGCAGCAGCCGATCACCGACATGGGCCAGACCGGCCCCGACAAGGGCGCCGGCGGCAAGTACCTGATCCTTCCCCCCGGCATGGCCGATCCGGCGGCCCCGGGCTACCGGATCGTTCGCTCCCCCAGCAACCAGATCTGGTTCGGCACCCGCGGCCTCGATCCCGACAAGGCCGTGGCCGAAGCCACCGTGCGGAAGCATCGGCTCTACGGCTGGAACGAGCGCGACAAACCGCCTGCCAACGCGTACATCCCCGTGGCGGGCCGCGCCTGGCAATCGGCCCAGCCCAGCGACCTGACCTATTGGCGCCTGCTCAGCGAGCTCTATGCCAATGAACCCGTCGCACCCCGCGACCGCATGATGTTCGGCCTGCTGGCGCCATTGGGGATCACCCCCGGCCAGCCGTTCCAGCCCGATGCCCGCCAAGCCAAGGTGCTCACGGAGGCCGCCCAGGTGGGCGATCTGATGGCTCGCACCATCGCTTACGACAAGCGCACCCCCGGCGCCACGGTGTATCCGAACAAGCACTGGGAGTATGCGGTGCTGTTCGACCTCGACCAGGAATCGCCCGACAAGCGCCGGGTGCAGGTTGACGAGCGCAGCTCCTGGTTCTACGAAGCGATCGGCATGTCGGCAGGCATGCAGGGGCGGATCGTCGGGTTTGGCCAGGTGTATCTGGAAGCCTCCAAAGACAGCGCCGGCCGTTGGCTCGATGGCGGCCGCACCTATCGGATGCGAGTACCGGCAGGCGCCCCGGTGAAGCAGTTCTGGTCGATCACCCTCTACGACAACCTCAGCCGCGGCCCGTTGATCACTGACCAGGGCGCCGCCGACATCAGCTCCCGCAAGCCGGATCTGGTGACCAATCCCGATGGCTCGGTGGATGTCACGTTCGCTCCGGTGCGGCCGGCCGGCGCCGCCAACTGGATCAAGACGACCCCGGGCAAGGGCTGGTTTGCCTACTTCCGCTTCTACGGACCCACCGAGGCCTACTTCAGCAAGGCCTGGCAGCTCAACGACATCGAACCGCTCAAGCCATGACGCCTCTCTTCCCGACATCGCACCCCTGCGGCCGTTCTGCTGTCGCCCTCCTGGCAGGCCTACTGGCTCTGGGCAGCGTGCCTTCTCCCCTGCAGGCGCAGACCGGGGTGAGCGCTCCGGCCCTCGCTCCGGCCCTCGCTCCGCTCAGCCAGCCGCGCGGCAACGCGCTCTCCCCCGCAGAAGCCAGGGCGATCGCCAATGAGGCCTGGCTCTATGCCTATGCGCCGCTGCAGGGGTATCAGACCCTATGGAATCAAACCCAGTACAAGGCGTTTCCTGGCTATGTGGGCGGCTTCAATCAGTTCCGCCACTACGCCCGCTCTGCCAACCCTGCCGATACAGACATCGTCACCCCCAATAACGACACGCCCTATTCCTGGGCCTGGCTGGATCTGCGGGCCGAGCCGATCGTGCTGTCGCTGCCAGCCGTAGTGGCGCCGCGTTACTACGTGAACCAGTGGTTTGATCTCTACACCCACAACTTCGCCTATACCGGTGTACGCTCCACCGGGCGCCAAGCCGGGACCTACCTGTTCGCAGGCCCTCGCTGGCACGGCACCGTGCCGAAGGGCATCACCAAGGTGTTCCGAGCTGAGACCGATTTCATCGGCACACTTACCCGTACCCAACTCAACGGACCTGCTGACATTCCTGCGCTGCAGGCGCTGCAGGCCCAGTACACCCTGACTCCCCTATCCCGCTTCCGCGGCACGGCGGCCCCACCCGCTGCCCCACCGGTGGCCTGGCCCGCCTGGGATGCCACCAAAGCGGAAGGAATCGGCTTTATCGGCTATCTCAATGCCCTCTTGCCCTTGATGCCCACCGTGCCATCGGAGCGCGAGATGATGGTGCGCTTCGCGCGCATCGGGATTGGACCCGGAGTTCCGTTCGATCCAGCCCGCCTCGATCCAACACTGCGCACCGCCATCGCGGCAGGCGTGGCCAGCGCCGCCAAGGAACTCAAAGCGAAGGCTCTGACCCAAACGAGCTCCCAGGGATTCTTCGGCACCAGACAGGAACTGGGGCCTGACTACCTCACCTTTCGCTCCATGGGAGCCCTGCTGGGGATCTATGGGAACAGCAGTGAAGAGGCCTTCTACGCCAGCCAACAGACGGGACCCGATGGCCAGGTGCTCGATGGTCGCAGACGCTGGGTGATGCGTTTTGAGCCGGGCCAGCTGCCCCCGGTATCGGAGTTCTGGTCGGTAACGATGTACAAGTTGCCCGAGCGCCTGCTCGTGGAGAACCCTCTGAACCGCTATTCAATTGGCGATCGCACACCCGGCCTCAAGCTCGGAGCTGATGGATCCCTGGAGATCTACATCCAGAGTGAAAATCCAGGCGCCGCCAAAGCCTCGAATTGGCTGCCCGCTCCGGCCGGACCCTTCTTCTTTGTGGCCCGTCTGTATGGCCCTAAGGATCCCGTCTTGAAGGGAACATGGAAGCTGCCACGCTTGACAGAAACGAAGTGAAAGGAAAGCCTTGGTTGTCACAATCAACTTCTTTCAATCGGAGGGCAGGCCAGCCAACAATCCACTAGAGCAGACGGGGCAAGAATCAGTTGGTCCCATGAGGGAATGCACTGCGTGTGTCAGGCCCGCTGCTGAAACGAGCCGCCTCATGTTCAGGTTGATCGTGACAAGGCTTCTTGCAACGTGTGGCTAAGTCCAGTTGCCTTGGCTTCCAGTCTGGGCTTCAAGGCGAGCGAGCTACGGGAGGTTGGGCGGCTTGTCAGCTCGAACAGATCGATCCTGTTGAAAGCATGGGAGCAGTTTCATGGCTAAACCGGGTGAGCGCGTCACGAACGTCATCTCTATTGATGACAATCTGATCGTCGAGCTCGCAGACGGAAGATCAATCTCGGTGCCTCTGGCTTGGCATCCCCGTCTTCTCCATGCCTCACAAGATGATCGAGATCATGGGGAATTGACTGGAGCTGGTTTTGGGATTCACTGGCCGGCAATCGATCAGGATCTAAGTCTGGCCAGCCTGCTCTCTTCACTCCCCTGACCCAACCCGCTCCCGCCAAAGACCCCGGACCAGCGAGCTCAGGGCATTGGCGGCTCGGGCCGTGAGCAATCCGGACAGGGCCGCCACCAGCACCGTGGCCATGCTCGTGAGCTGCGCGCCCTCCGGTCCGCCGACGCCCAGCACCATCGCCATGGCGGTAAACGGCAGGCGGTAACCGCCAGCGATGCCGGCGGCGGCTCCGGCAGCACCGGCCAGGTCTGCCGCAATCCCGAAGGGTGCCGCGAACACCCGGCCGCTGAGGTCACCGATCGCCAGAAACGGCACGAACACCCCGCCGCAGCCCCCCGCCAACACCGCCGCCGTGGTGGCTGCCGCCCGCAGCAGGGCCAGGGCCAGCAGGCGCAGCGGTGCGGGACTGGTGGTTTCGGCCCAGACGATCGCCGCGCCCCCCGGACCGAAAGCCGCCGCCGGGGAGGCCAGGACCCCGATCAGCAACGCCAGGACCAGCAGCGCCGCGCCGCCGATCAGCAGGCGCGTCAGCGGTCGGTCGCGCCAGCCCCGGGTCCAGTAGATCGCCTCACCGGTGAGGGCCGTGAGGGCGCCGGCCACCACGCCGATGCACAGGGTGGCTTCCACCGCGGCGAGGAAACCGGCGGGGGGAAGCCTGGGCACCACCAACCGGATCAGATCGAGCTGAAACGCGGCATTCACCGCCCAGCCGCTGAGGCCGCCCGCCAGCATCGCGGCGGCCCGCGGCCCGCTCAGCGGGATCTGGCGGCGCGCCGCCAACTCGGCCATGAAGAAGCTGCCCACCAGCGGGATGCCGATCAGGGCTGACACGCTCGCCGCGCCGCCCCCGATCGCCAGGGGCCTGGCCAAGGTCCGCAGCGCCGGCAGCGCGCTGCCCAGCCAGCTGCCCGTGGCCACGCCGATGTGGGCCGCCGGCGATTCCGTGCCCATCGGCGCCCCCAACCCCACGGTGGCCAGGATCGCCAGCGCCCGCAGGGGTGCCAGGTTCCAGGGGAACCGCTCCTCCACCCCCGACGCGTTGACCACATCGCCCGTCAGATCGGCGCGGGCGATGTCGTGGGGGAACGAGTACCAGGCCGCCAGCGAGCCGGGAGCCAAGCCAGGGCGGGGCTTATCGCGGGGTGTCTCGCGGGGCGCGATCGTCTGCACCGATTGGCCTCGGCCCAGGCCGAACAGGATCAGCACCGCCAGGCCCACGCCGAGCAGGGGCAGCAGCCGCAGCGCCGCGGGACCCAGGCCGGAAGCGGCGGCCAGCGACAGCTTGATCAGCTCGGTGAGTGCCACCGCCGCCAGCGAGCCGATCAGGCCGCCCAGCAGCCCCGCCGCCGCCCAGGCGCCGATCGCCGTGATCCGGGAAGGCCCCTGCTCCATGGCTCTAGTTGGGCTCCATCACTTGCGGCGCCGAGACTTCGGCGGCTGGAATGGTGCTGGCGCTGCCATCGCGCAGGGACGCGTAGGTGGGGGAGAGGATCTCAATGCCGTGGGCCGCGCATTGATCCTGGATGTTTTGATGCAGCTCCGAGTAAATCAGCACCATCAGGTTGGGATTGGCGGTGTAGGCATTCAATTGATAGCTGATCGCATCATTTCCTAGGTTGGTCTGCAGTACAAACGGCGGCGGCTCCCGCAGGATCTGCTCGCTGGCCAGGGCGGCAGCAATCAAGGTGGCATGGGCCTGGCGCCAGGGCACGTCATAACCCAAGGTGATCGTGGTTTGCAGGATCAGGGCGCGGCTACAATCACGAGCGGAGAGATTGTAATTCACCACCTTGTTGCTCAACAGGGCCGAATTGGGGATGGTGATGATCTGATTGGCCGGCGTGCAGATGCGCACCGCCAGAAAGCTTTTCTCGATGATGTCGCCGATCACATCACCCACACGGATATGGTCGCCGATGCGGAAGGCGCGGGTGTAGATCAGGATGATCCCTCCGATCACATTGGAGATCGCCGATGTGGAACCCAGCGAGAGCAGCAAGCCAAGAAAAACAGAAATACCCTGGAAAGCTGGCGAACTGAAACCCGGCAGAAAGGGAAAGGCCAGCACCGCCGCCAAGGCGATCACCAACGCCGACAACAAGTTAAATGTGGGCTTGCCCCATTCGGCATAAAAGCCAGGGATCGCCAGGCTGCCTCGGTCCACCGCCATGAAGAAAGGCCGGAGGGCACGCAGCAAGGAGAAGGCCAGAAAGAGGATGATGGCAACGATGAAGAGATTCGGCAGATAGTTGCCGATCGCCGTGAGCACCAGCTCCAGGGATCCGTAGAAATAACCGAGGATGTCCTCACCGACAGCCCGGGTCCAGGGATAGAGGCGCAGAATGAAGGCGGCGAGATAAAAGAAGCCGAGCCACAGCAACAGCAGCCGCAGCAGCATCAGCACCTGCAGCCAGACCTGGGCAATCGCGGGGGCGGAGACGATCTCCACCTGATTGAGCCGAATCGCCGGCACGCGCCTGGCGATCAAGCGCGCCAGCAGCGGAAACAGGCGGCCCGAAAGGCGGATCACCACAAAACAGAAGGCCAGAAAGCCAACGCTGGCGATCAGCGCGTAAAGGCTGTGCCGCAGCAATTGGCCGGGTTTACGATCCTGGCGGTATTGGCGCAGGGCCGCCTTGATCTGTTGCAGGGATTGCTCGGCCAACGCCTTGGCCGTCAGGCGGCTGGCCTGGGCATCGCGTTCATTGATGGTGAGCAGCACGTCCGGGCCGGCCCCCAGATACCAGAAATCGTCATCCAGCCGTTGCTGAAAGCTGAGTGAGTCGATCGAACGGGCATCGTCCTGGGCGAAGCGCTTCAGCCGGCGGCTGATCGTCTCCGCCCGCTCCTGCAGCGAAAAACCGGCGATCCCCCGCCGCAGGGTCAACACCTCCCGGCCATCGAGCAGGATCGGCACGCCATCGATCGGAGGCTTGGCCTGGGGCTGATCGACCAGCGGCTCCGGCTGGACTGGCGCCGGGAGCTGGACCTGCGCCAGGGCCGGCGGCTGGCAAAAGCCGTGAAGGAAAGCGCTGAGCGTCAGCACAACAACGGCAACAATGACGGCCAGGGTTATGCGGGCTTGCGTGGCGGCTGGATGGGGCACGCGCTGGCCAGGCTCAGCCATCGCCACGGATGTCGGGAGACATCGCCGGGCTGGCCGGGAGCCCCGGTCCAGGCTTTCCACTTTCGCAAGCCCTGGCGTTGGGCTTGGGCGGCCAGACGATGACAGGCCAGCCGACCATAGTTATCTTGATGATGACGAGACTAAAGC
>JBAPUA010000073.1:0-2992 GCA_049282435.1 Cyanobium sp.
CCCAGGGAGAGGCCGACGTTGAGGACCACCAGTTCGGTGAGGCCGCGGGTGTTCATCAACCAGCCCAGCGCCTGGGCCTGCCGCGCCGGCACGCCGCTGGCCCGGGCCACGGCCCAGGTGCCGAGGAACTTGCCCGCCACCGCCACCAGCAACACCAGCAGGGCCGCCAGCCCGAGCTGGGGGGTGTTGAGGCTGCCGATGCGGGTGCTCAGACCGCTCAAGGCGAAGAACAACGGCAGCAGCAGGCGCAGCACCACCGTTTCCAGCCGCAGGGCCAGCCAGCGGTGCAGGGCCTCGTTGCGGGGCATGGCCAGGCCCCAGAGGAAAGCCCCGAAGATCAGATGCACGCCGATCAGTTCGGTGACCACGCCGCTGAGCAGGGCGCCGCTGAGCACCAGGGTCTGCAGCAGCTCGCCGGGGGCCTCGCCGCGGCGGTGAAGCCGCTGCATCAGCCGGCGCAGGGGGGCGGTGGCCCCCAGCAGCACTGCTGCATAGAGCGCCGTGCCGAGCAGGGTGGGCACGGCGCCGATGGCGGAGCCGGAGCGGCTGAAGGCCACCACCGCCGCCAGCAGGCTCCAGCCCACCACGTCGTCAAGGGCGGCGGCCGTGATCGCCAGGGCGCCCACGGGCTGACCCATCAGGTCGCGCTCCGCCAGGATGCGCGCCAGCACCGGAAAGGCCGTGATCGCCATGGCCGTGCCCATGAACAGGGCCCCGGCCAGGCTGTGGTCCCCCGGCAGCAGATTCGGCTGCCAAGCCTCGAACCCATAGGCCAGGGCGAGCCCCAGCAGCAGCGGCAGTAGCACCCCCACGGTGGTGATCCGGCTGGCCAGCGGAATGCGGCCCTGGAGCAGGCGGGGGTTGAGTTCCAGCCCCACCAGGAACATGAACAGCACCAGGCCCAGCTGCCCCAGCAGGTTGAGCTGGATGCGCACCGCCGGGCTGAACAGCCATCCGGAGAGCTGGGGTGCCACCGCCCCCAGCAGGCTGGGACCCAGCACAATGCCGCCGACGATGTCTCCCAGCACCCGGGGCTGGCCGAGGCGGTCAGCCAGCTTCCCCAGCAACTGGGCCACCGTGATCACCACCGCCACGGCGAGCAGGGCGGTGACCAGGGGGGAGAGCTCCATGGCCAGGGGCCGAAGACTGGATTCATCCTGAAGCCGCCGGGTCAGCGGTGCCCGCTGGCAGCGCCGCCCCATAGGCTCGGCAGCAGCACGCCCGACCGCGCCAGGGCGGCGGCCCCATCTCCCCCACAGGCTGCGCTCCTTCCCGATGACGAGCACCCCGTCTCCCCAGGCCTCCACCCCAGCCGCCACGCCGATCCCCGTGGTGGTGGCCGGCGCCCTGGGGCGCATGGGGGCCGAAGTGATCAAAGCGGTGCTCGCCGCCGCCGACACCACCCTGGTCGGGGCGATCGACACCACGGCCGGCAAGGAGGGCTGTGATGTCGGCCTGGAGCTGGGCCTCGGCGAACTGGAGGTGGCGATCACGGCCGACTTCGAGGGCAGCCTCTGCCAGGCCAGCCAGGCGGTGCGCAACGCCGGTCCCGGCGCCGGCGCCGTGCTGGTGGATTTCACCCATCCATCGGTGGTCTACGAGCACACCCGCTCGGCGATCGCCTATGGCGTCCATCCGGTGATCGGCACCACGGGCCTGAGTCCAGCCCAGCTCCAGGATCTGGCGGATTTCGCCGCCAAGGCGTCGATCGGCGGGGCGGTGATTCCCAACTTCAGTGTCGGCATGGTGCTGCTGCAGCAGGCCGCCGCCGCCGCCGCCCGCTTCTACGACTTCGCCGAACTCACCGAACTGCACCACAACCGCAAGGCCGATGCCCCCAGCGGCACCTGCATCAAGACCGCTGAGCTGATCGAGGAGCTGGGCAAGAGCTTCAATCCGCTGCAGGTGGAGGAACACGAAACTCTCGCCGGCTGCCGCGGCGGCCAACGCGACAGCGGCCTGCGGCTGCACTCGATCCGTCTGCCGGGCCTGGTGGCGCACCAGGAAGTGATGTTCGGTGCCGCCGGCGAGACCTACACCCTTCGCCACGACACGATCGAGCGCAGCGCCTATATGCCCGGCGTGCTGCTGACCGTGCGCCGGGTGCGCAGCCTCGAGGGACTCGTCTACGGCCTGGAGCGGCTGTTGTGACCCGGACCGGCCGGACGCCATCCTGAAGCCATGCTGATTCCAGTCAAACCCCAGGAGTTCAGCCGCCTGATTCCGGCGGTGGCCACGGGACCTCAGTTCAATGCCTGCAGCGGCAATCCCCGCAGACTGCTGCAGCGGGTGCTGATCTCGGTGATCGGCGGCGTGATCAGCCTGCTGATCAGCCAGGGGCTGTCGATGGGCAGCCAGGTCGCCCCCGTGATGCTGGTGGTGGGGGTGGTGTTTCTGCTCTATGTGCTGTGGGGGCCGATCCTGGAGGCCGGCCAGAAGAACGCGGCCCTGCGCCGCTATCCGACGGCGGCGATCTTTGACGGCTGGGTGGCGGATCTGTTCACCCGTGAGGTGGTGGAGGATCGCCGCGAGCAGGCCAACAACGATGGCCGCCTGGAGCTGGTGGAGAACCACCGCACCTGGCTGTGCCTGGAGCTCGAGGATGAGGATGGCTACCTCGGCCAGGTGCGCTTCCCCCTGGACAAGAAAAAACACGAGAAGATCCGCCGCGGCATGGTGATCCGCACCCTGGTGCTGAGTGAGCGCAAGGATTTTTCGCGCATCGGCGCCCTCACCGACGCCTGGTTGCCCCAGCTGAAGCTCTGGGTGGGGGAGTACCCCTTCTTGCTGCGTCCGGCCTTTGAGGAGCTCTGCTTGCTGCGCCTGCGCTGATGGTCCCCGCGGAGGGCACGTCCAGGCGGAATCCGGCTTCCAGCGCGCGTCAGAGGCGCCTATCAGGTCCCTGACGTGCGGACTCCGTAACCGGATCCAGCGGGTGAACCGGGAGCCAGCCCAGTGCTGGCAAGGGTTCTGGGCGACCTCGGCCCGGATC
>JBAPUA010000074.1:0-6045 GCA_049282435.1 Cyanobium sp.
TGCCTGAGGTGGTCAAGGTGTTCCCCGAAATGGTCTATATCGTATTGGGTGCCACCCATCCCCATTTGCTGCGAGAGCAGGGCGAAACCTACCGATTAAGTCTTGAGAGACTTGCGCTTGAGCTGGGGGTGAGACAGCATGTGATGTTTTACAACCGCTTTGTGGATGCTGAGGAGCTGAAGGATTTTCTTGGAGTTGCGGATATCTATATCACTCCTTATCTCAACCGCGATCAGATTACCTCCGGTACCCTCTCCTATGCCTTCGGTTGTGGCAAGGCGGTGATTTCCACTCCCTATAGACACGCAGAAGAGCTACTTGCTGAAGGCCGAGGCGTGCTAGTTCCCTTCCGCGACAGTGATGCCATTGCCGAAGCACTAATCGGTTTGATGGTCGATGAAGTTCGTAGGCATGCCATGCGCAAACAGGCCTACCTGCTGGGCAGGGGCATGATCTGGAGCCAGGTGGCCGAGCTCTACGCCAACTCCTTTGAGCGAGCCAGGTTGAAGCGTGGCAACGGATTGGTACTGCACTCCCCGATTTTGCCCTTGGACCAGGAACAGCGCGAGCTGCCGGCATTGCGGCTTGAGCACCTGAAGCGAATCTCGGATTCAACAGGTGTTTATCAACACGCCAAATTCACATTTCCCAATTTCAAGGAAGGGTATTGTACGGATGACAATGTCCGCGCCTTACAATTGCTTGTGATGCTCGAGGAATCGGGTGACACGACCCCGGATCTAGAGGCACTGGCCACCTGCTACGCATCATTTGTTAACTATGCCTATATCCCGGAAAAGTGCCGATTTCATAATTTCATGAGCTTCGAGCGCACCTGGCTCGATGACGATGGCTCTGATGATTGCCTGGGCCGCACATTACTGGCCCTGGCTGCCTGTGTGGGGCGATCCCGCCGCGACGATTTGCGCCACTGGGCAGTGGATCTGTTTCAGATGGCGTTGCCCTCGGTCACCAGGACAACGAGCCCACGGGCCTGGGCACTTGGGCTCAAGGCCATCCATGAGTATCTGCGCAAGATGAGTGGCGATCGAACCGTCGATCTGATGCGCGATACCCTCACCGATCAGTTGCTTGTAGCTTTCAACCAGAACTGCAGCGATGAATGGCCCTGGTTTGAACATGTGCTCAGTTACGACAATGCTTGCCTGCCGCACGCCCTGATCCTCAGCGGCCGCTGGTCGAAGCGAAACGAAGCTCTTGATGTGGGTCTGCGCAGCCTGCGCTGGTTGATGGCTGAGCAAACCGCTGAGGCAGGTCATTTCAGGCCGATTGGTTCCAACGGTTTCTACCGCCGAGGTCAACAGCGGGCCATTTTCGACCAGCAACCACTGGAGGCTTGCGCGTCAGTTTCGGCCTGCGTTGAGGCCTGGTCGGCTACGGCCGATAGCTTCTGGCTCGACGAGGCTTGGCGAGCGTTTTCCTGGTTCCTCGGCGACAACGACTTGCAGCTACCGCTCTATGACGCACGCACCGGTGCCTGCTTTGACGGTCTTCAGGATGACAGCATCAATATGAACCAGGGTGCCGAATCCACCCTGGCTTTCCTCCTGGCTCTGCAGGAGATGAAACGACTCGAACTCGCTTGCCATCCAATCCCTAAACCATGAATAAAATCCGCATCGGCGCCATTGGAGCAGGCGGGTTTGGCCTGTTTGCTCTTCAACAGTTTCTACAGGTTGAGGGGGCGGAGCTGGTAGCCATGGCCGACACCCATCGCGAGGCGGCCCTCGCCATGGCCCGGCGGTTTGGTGTGGCTGAAACCCTAGATGTGGAAAGTCTGCTCCAACTTGATCAGGTTGATCTTGTTTACATCGCCACGCCGCCTTTCCTCCATTTCGGCCAGGTGCGTGCAGCGCTGGAGGCAGGCAAGCATGTGATTTGCGAAAAGCCGCTGGCCTTGAGCCTGGGGCAGGCTGATGAGCTGCTGCAGCTGGCCCGTGCCGGCGATCGCCTCTGCATCGCCAACATGATGCAGCGCTATAACCCGCTGTTTGAGGCCGTGCGCCAGCTGATCGATTCCAAGGTGATCGGCGAGTGCCTGCATGGCTGGTTTGACAATGCAGCCGGCGACGAGGGACTTGCAGCCGAGCACTGGTTCTGGGATCACGCCAAAAGCGGCGGCATCTTCATTGAGCATGGCGTGCACTTTTTCGATCTCTTCGAAGGTTGGCTGGGCCAGGGGGAAGTTGTCTCCTCCCAGCGCACCCTGCGCCCCGGCTCTGGCATCGAGGAACAAGTGCAGTGCGTCGTGCGCTATGGCAATGGTGCCCTGATCAATTTTTATCACGGCTTCACCCAGCCGGCGCGGTTGGAGCGCCAGGAATTCAGGCTCCTGTTTGAACGTGGTGAGTTGAGTCTGGAGGAATGGGTGCCTACGCGAGTGCGGCTGCGGGCTGTGGTGGATGAAGCGCAGTCGCGCCGGTTGATGCAGATCTTCCCTGATGCGAGGCTTGATGTTCTCGAGAGCTATAGCGGCTCTAGACGTCTTGCTCGTGGACGCCACAAAGACATTGACTCCTATCAGAAGATCGATCTATATGCTGGATTGGCGGCCGAGAAGATGCGCCGTTACTGCGAGCTGCTGCGGGCACTGTTTGCCGACCAGGTGGCCTGGATTGCAGACCGGTCCCATCAACGGCTGATCACTGAGGAGAATGGCCGCAACTCCCTGGCCATGGCCTGCGCAGCAACACGGCTGGCGGAGCCCGGCGAATGATGCCCCGTCTGTTCAGCAGCTGCCTGCTGACGCCGGAGTCCTTTGCCCCTTCCCAGCAGGACATGCGTGTTGTTGGCGCCTTCAATCCAGGTGCCGTCGAGACGCAGCAGGGCGTTGTTCTACTGATCAGGGTGGCCGAAGCGCCGCGCCAGACACGGCCGGGTTTTGTGGGTTTGCCGCGCTGGGATCTGGAAGTAGGGAAAATCGTGATCGACTGGCTGCCGGAGCAGGAGCTGATAGTTGTCGATGCCAGACTGGTGAAGATCAGGACATCGGGCCTGTTGCGGCTCACCTCCACCTCCCATCTGCGTGTCGTTCGCAGCGCTGATGGTCGCAAGCTCGACTCCAGCGAATCCATCCTCCGGCCCAGCCTCGGCTGTGAGACCTATGGCATTGAGGATCCCCGCATCACGCCAATCGATGGTCGTTTTTATATCACCTATGTAGCCGTATCTCCTCACGGTGCGGCAACAGCGTTGGCCTCCACCCAGGATTTCAGTTCCTTTCAGCGTCACGGGCTGATCTTCTGTCCGGAAAACAAGGATGTGGTGCTATTCCCTGAGCGTATCGGCGACCACTATTTCGCCCTGCATCGGCCCACCACTGCCCATGATTTTTGCCGGCCGGAGATCTGGCTGGCCTCATCCCCCGATCTGCTGCATTGGGGTAAGCACCAGCCCTTGCTGAGCGCGAGTGCTGGCTGGGATCGCGGCCGCATCGGCGCGGGCACACCACCGATCCGGACAAATAAGGGTTGGTTGGTGATCTATCACGGCAATGATAAGGGTGAAGGTGAATGCGGCATCGGCAGCTATGGGGCAGGACAGCTGCTGCTCGATCTCGATCAACCCTGGAAAATCCTCAGCGCAGGAGAGCAGATCCTGGCGCCAGAACTGGAGTATGAATGCAAGGGATTTGTGCCGAATGTGGTGTTTCCCACCGGCATCATCCAACGGGGGGAGTCGCTGCTGATCTATGCCGGAGCCGCTGACACCGCTACCTGCATGGTTGAACTTGCTCTAGCTGATTTGCTATTTAACGGCTCATCGTTAGCACCTTTTCAATCGGTGCCTGGGCCTGCAGCCGCAGGACCTCATCCATCGTGATCTCGGGCTCCTCCCGATCAAGGCACTGCCATAGCTGTTCAAGGGTGTTGAGGTGCATGCAGGGGCCGCGCTATCAGCTTGAGTTGCATCTTTTGCAGGATCCCCGGCTCGGTGAGCACGATAAACACGCGGGTGGTGCCGGTGCCATGGGCCTGCCTGGCCACCTTCACTAGCCAGGCGGTCTGCTCCTCGGAGCGGCAGCGGAAGCCCGCGAGCTGGTGACAGGCCGCCAGCAGCACCGGCGGGTTGTGGCAGCTCATTCCTGGGGCTGATCCGCCGCTGGATGGCCAGCTGGCGATCGCCCATGCGCTTCAGCCAGGAGGGCACGTCCTGGCAGCTGTTCGGCTGCTGCTCCACCTGGAAGCCTTGCCAGGCCAGGGCCTCGCGCAGCAGCGGTGTGACGCTGCGGCGGGGCAGCAGCACTTTGCGGGGAGCGGCTCTTCCTTTTCATCTGCTGGCGGATCACCGCTGGCGGATTGTCGCTGCTGGATCGGATCTAGCCGGAGGTCTGCTTCCATCTGGGAGGCACCCGTCGCTGCTGAGAACCGCTCTGCCGCCATGTCTCCTGCCGAACAAGCCGCTCAGAAGCTGGAAACTCCTTGCTCCGTGCGCCGCCGGCAGCGTGGCGGGAGAAACGTGGTGCAGGTCAGCAGCACCGTGAGCGAGATGGACGCGCTGCGTGCCCGGATCCGTTCCCAGAGCAGGACCGTCGCTGAGCACATCGCGGCAGATCCACAGGCGCAGGCCTTCCTCGATGACTGGGCCACACCGGATCTCCTGAGCCCTTGACCACCGACGGGGACCACGGACGTGGAGCTGACGGCTGGACAGATCGTCACCGTCGATTGGCACAGAGATCGGCTCGATCTGGCGCAGGATCCCCAACCACCGGAGCCAAACAAGCTCAGGCCCGCGGCGGTGGTGCAGGACACAGGCCTGTTCGATCCCTCCGATTCCACCATCCTGGTGGTGCCGATGACGGGAGACCCTGGGCTGACGATTCCGGATCTGACGCTGGTGCTCCAGTCCAGCGCCAGCAACGGTTGCAAGAAGGTGAGCTACCGGCTCCCAGCATCTGACCTGCATGGCCAAGACCCGGATCCGCACAGCCATGGACTCGCGGATCAGCCCGGCAGACCTGCCACAGCTCCGGCAGCTGGTTGTCCTCGCCATCGGTGGCCTCACCTGAGGTCTCCCCTGACGCGGCCAGTCGACCCATCACCCCGGGCTTCTGAACCACCGATGACTCTGCCTCCCGACACCGCTGAACAACGCTGATGGTCCGGCGCTCCTTTTCAGATGGTTCCCGTGGCGATGAGCAGCTGATTCGCCAGCTGCCGGACCTGCTGCGCCAGCACCGGCCCGATCTGATGCACGGCGAGCGCCTCTACCGTTCCCCGGCAGGCTTCACGAGCTGGAGCGCCCACTGGGCCAAGGCGGTGGCGGTCGAGCTGGCCCTGGAGCAGTCGGAATCCATCGCCGATCACGTGGGCATCTGGGGGGCGATGGTCTGCCAGTGGGCCCGGGAGATCGGCGCCGAGCCCCGCTTCCTGTCGCGGGCCCTGGCCCAGGCGTTCCTGCAGACCGAGCAGCCCACGCTCACCCTGGATCTGCCTCGCGACATCAGCTGCTTCCGGCTGCTTCTTCCCAAGGGCACCCTCTACAGCGAGGAAGGCCCGGAGATCCGCTCGGTGGTGGTGGCCGAGGTGCGGGCGATGGAGGGCTGGCTGCCGGACACCTTCGAGCTGGCCGGTGGTGGCCTGGCCTGCATCGGCCTGGGGGAAGACGGCTCCACCTACCTGGCCAGCAATGTCCTCGACCCTGCGGCCAAGGCCCAGCAGCCGGCACACACCGACTTCAGCCCGACGCTCTGGGACTGGGATGCCGATGGCGTCAAAGGCACCGCATCCCGCATGGAGCAGCTCTGCGTCCATGCCCTGCTGGTGCAGCTCTACGCCCAGCACTTGTTGGCCGAAGGAGAGATCCCGCCGGCGCCTGGCGTCAAGGGATTCGGTGGTGCAGCCAAGCAGAGCGCTACGCCAGCCGACCAGGTGAGACCCCCGGTGTGGCTGGGTCAGGACTACCAACTGCAACGCCAGCCGGCTGGAGGCGCAGGAACCACCAATGGCAGCTGGCAGCGGGGGCACTGGCGAGCTCTCTCACCGCTGGCGGCGCCGGTGGCCGCACCGATGGAATGGGTGG
>JBAPUA010000075.1:0-38909 GCA_049282435.1 Cyanobium sp.
TCGCACTGCTGTCCTACGGCATCGCCGATCTACTCGGCGGCTCTGGATTTATTTCGGCCTACATCTGTGGGATGTTTCTTGCGAATCATAAATACCAAAACTTCAATATCAGCACTCACCATTTACAAAGTACGTTACTACCTTTTAACTCGATGACCGAGATCGCCGTTTTCCTGATTTTCGGCGTTGAAATGTTGCCGGTCAAGCTCATCAACGTTTTTCCTTTCGGCCTCGTTGTGGCGATGGCCCTGATGTTGGTGGCACGACCGTTGAGCGTGCTGGCGTTCCAGTGGTTATCCCCTTTCAGCCTCAAGGAGACCCTGTTGATCTCCTGGTGCGGTCTGCGCGGTGCCGTACCCCTGGCCCTGAGCTTCGTGATCTCCGAGACAATCCCCAAGATGCAGGGCATTGATCCTGTTTCATTGCCGAAACTGATTGACAACGCCGAGGGAATCATCTTCTGCGTGGTGATGATCAACCTCCTGGTCCAGGGTCTGAGCCTGCGCCCGCTGGCCCGCTGGCTGGGACTGCAAGCTGACCCTGACACCGCTGATCTGGCCGTTTGATCCCGCCATTGCCATGACGGACGCGTGAGCCGTGGTCAACTCTGGAAACAACAGCAGAACCAGCCGCAGGCTCACCTATCCGGTTCGATCAGCGCCCTCAACCCAGACCGGCCAGCCGACTGGCCCCCGGCAACGGCAGCGGATCGGTGATCCAGTTCTGGCCGCTGCCCTCGCCACGGCCCAGGGGTCTGGCGAGGCGCCAGCTCTGGCCGCGTTCGCCCTGCTGCAGGTACAGCTCGAACGGGCTGTCCACCCGGATCGGGTCACCGGCCAGGCGCCAGTCAAAGCGGCCCGCCAACCTCAGCCCGGCGGCCTCGCCAATGCGGAGCGACTGCTGCTGCTCCACCCGCACCCGACTCACTTCCGGCAGGCCGACCGGCTCCAGGTCCAGGGCCTGGGCCACCTGGGCCTGGGTTAGCTGGATCTGCAGGGCCAGGGCCTGCAGCAGCACGCCCCGCGGCGGCTGGGCCCGCAGGCCGCAGCCCGTCAGCGCAAGCGGCAGCAGCAGCGCCAGGCACAGTCCCAGGGCCGCCAGCCAGGAGACCGGGCCGACTGGCCAGGGCCGAAGCGGGGGGCTTGGCAGGGCGGGCAGCATGGGGACTGGTGCGCGGACTTCCATGATCGGCTGGATCCAGGGTCAACTGGCCGAACCATGGCAGCAGTCGAACCGATGCGGAGCTCTGCTGATCTGCCAGGGGGTGGGCTACGAACTGCAGTTCAGTCCGCGGCACTGGCGTCAGTTGCCCCAGGTCGGCGCCGAGCTGGCGCTGCATGTCCACCACAGCATCCGCGACGACGGCTGGACCCTCTATGGCTTTCCGCTGCGCCATGAGCGGGATCTGTTCCGGGAGCTGGTGGCCGTCAGTGGCGTCGGCCCGCAGATGGCCCTCGGACTACTGGGGGCGATGACGGCCGAGGACCTGGTGCGAGCCATCGTCCAGGCGGACCTGCGGCGACTGGCCCAGGCCCCGGGCGTGGGCAAGCGCACGGCCGAGCGGCTTTCGGTGGAACTGCGCAGCCGCCTCAGGGATCGCTTCTGCTCCCTGGTGGCGATGCCGGTGAGCTTCGAGGATCTCGGCGATGGCGAGGCGAGCTTGCCGGAAGGGGCCGGTCGGGACGACGTGCAGATCACCCTGGGAGCCCTGGGCTACGAACCCCTGGAAATCCACCGGGCACTGCGGGCCGTCGCGGCTCAGGGGTTGACAGCGTCCAACCCGGGCGATGACTGGATCCGCGAATGCCTGCGCTGGCTGTCCCGCTCCGCCGCCTGAAGGGACCAGGCACGGGCAGCGGGGAAAGCGTGCAGTTGACACGGTAAAGTTGCCGTTTGCTCCGTCAGGGCTTCGGCCTGCGCACGTTTTCGCCCATGCCGCTCACCACCACCAAGAAGCAGGAACTGATCAACGGTCATCAAACCCACGGCACCGATACGGGCTCGGTGGAGGTTCAGGTGGCGATGCTGAGTGAGCGGATCAACCAGCTCAGCGGCCATCTGCAGAAAAACATCCACGACTTCTCCTCCCGCCAGGGTCTGCTGAAGATGATCGGCCGCCGCAAGCGGCTGCTGGGCTACCTGCGCAGCCAGAGCCAGGAGCGCTACGCCGGCCTGATCAGCAAACTCGGCATCCGCGGCTGAGGGAGGCGCCATGGCCCGCAAGCGGGACCCCAGACCCTTTGGTGCGGCGCGGCCCGCCGGGGGCGCGGGCGGCAACAACAAATCCCAGCCAAAACCGGCGGCGACACGGCAGCGGGCGATTCCCGATGCGGTAGCCAATCGCATGGCTCGCCGAATCGCCATCGCCACCGGCATTCCCACCGTGATGGGGATGGGTGTGTTCATCGGCAGCTACGTAGCGGTCAGTCAAGGTCTTCTGGCCATCCCAACCGGCGTCACCCTGGTGGCCTCCGGTGGTTGCTTCCTGCTGGGACTGCTGGGGCTCAGCTATGGCGTGCTCTCCTCCAGCTGGGAGGACGGCCCTGGCACCCTGCTGGGATCCGAGCAGATTGGCCTCAACATCGGCCGGCTGCGGCAATCGGTCCGGGCGATGCGCGCGGGCTCCGGCAACAGCTAGCTCCGCACTGAAGCCACCAGTCTCGGTCTGGCCTCAGGCCGCCGGACCGATCGGCGAGCGCAGGCTGACTCTGAAATCGGCGGCCGCCAGAGTCTGGACCGCAGCAGGGGCGTCGGCCACGCAGAACTGGGGACCAAGCCGCACCCAGCGTGTTTCGGCCCCCTGACGCACCAGCGCCACCACCGGCACCCGCACGCCCGCCTCCTCCTGGCCGGGACGATGGCGGGTCAGGCACTCGCGCAGGCGATGCTGAATGGCGATGTCGCCGGCCTGCTGGGGATCCAGCTCCACCTGCACCAGCTGCAGATCGTCGATGCTGCGGCAGTCATCGACAATCAGCTGCACCCGTTCATCGCGGCGATCCACCGTGGCCCAGACCAGCAGCCGGGCATCGACCATCAGGTGATCGGCCAGGCGAGCATAGGTTTTGGGGAACACCACCGCCTCGCAGCTGCCGGTGAGATCCTCCAACTGCAGGATCGCCATGCGATCGCCCTTGCGGGTGTTCACCTGGCGCAGCTCCGGCACCATCGCCACGATGCTGATCTTGGCTTTGTCGGCCTGTTCCTCCAGCCGGGCCAGTCCGATCGGTGAGAGCAGGCTGACCTGAGCGGACAGCTGCCGCAGCGGATGGTCGGAGATGTAAAAGCCCAGCAACTCCTTCTCCAGCTTCAGTTTTTCGGTGGGGGGGTAGTCAGCCACCGGCGCGGCCTTCGGCGCCGTGCTGCGATCGTCGCCGGCCGCGCCAGAGGCGGGGGATCCGACCGCGGCGGCGGCCATCAGGTCGAACAGGTTGCCCTGGCCGCTGGCCCGATCCCGGGCGCGGGAGTTGGCCCAGTCCAGGATCAGATCGAGATCGGCCATCAACTGGGCCCGATTGGCGCCAGCCTGCAGCCCGTCAAGCGCTCCGCAGTGGATCAGCGATTCGAGGGAGCGGCGATTGAGCTGCTGGGACGGCAGACGATCGCAGAGATCGGCCAGGCAGGCGAAGGGACCATCGGCACAGCGCTGCTCGATCAGCAGGCGGATCGCGCCGTCCCCCAGGTTGCGCACCGCCGAGAGGCCGAAGAGGATGCGATCACCCACCGGCGTGAAGTCGATGCCGGAGGCATTGACATCCGGGGGCAGCACCTCGATGCCCATCGCCTGGCAGTTGGCGATGTAGCGCTGCACCTTCTCGGTCTGGCCAGCGTTGACGGTGAGCAGGGCCGCCATGTAGGCCACCGGATAGTGGGCCTTGAGATACGCGGTCTGATAAGTGACGGCTCCATAGGCGGTGGAATGGCTCTTGTTGAAGCAGTATTCGGCGAACAACACCATCTGCTCGAACAGCGCTTCCGCCACCTTCGGGTCAACGCCACGATCGCTGGCACCCTGCACGAACAGGCCCTGGTGCTTCTCCATCTCCGACTTCTTCTTCTTGCCCATGGCCCGCCGCAGCAGATCGGCCTCGCCGAGGGAATAGCCGGCCAGATCCTGGGCAATCTTCATGATCTGCTCCTGGTAGACCATGATCCCGTAGGTCTCCTTGAGGATCGGCTCGAGCTTGGCGTGGGCCACATCGATCGCCTCGCGACCGTGCTTGCGATTGATGAACTTGGGAATCAGGCCCGCGTCGAGAGGGCCGGGGCGATACAGGGCCAGGATGGAGGAGATGTCCTCCAGGGATGAGGGCTTGAGATCGCGCACGATCTGGCGCATGCCGCTGGATTCGAGCTGAAAGATGCCTTCGAGATCGCCGCGGGCGAGCAGGGCGAAGGTGCCGGCATCGGCTTCGGGCAGGGTATCGGGATCGATGCGCTGGCCGCTGCTGCGCTCGACCAGATCGATCGTCTTTTCAATCATGGTCAGGTTCTTGAGGCCGAGGAAGTCCATCTTCAGCAGCCCCATCGCCTCGACATCTTCCATGTAGTACTGGGTGATCACCTGGCCATCGTTGTTGCGTTGTAGCGGCACCAGCTGATCGAGGGGATCGGCGGCGATCACCACACCGGCGGCATGGACTCCGAAGGTTTTGTTGGTGCCCTCGATGCGCATGGCCAGATCAACCCAGTGGCGCACCTTCGGATCGCCTTCGTACTTCTGACGGAACTCAGGATTGGGCGATTCAGCACCGATCATCTCCTTGAGTTTCGCCGGCTTGCCGCGCACCACCGGGATCAATTTGGCCAGGCGATCGGCCTCGCCATAGGGAATGTCCAACACCCGGGCCACATCCTTGAGCACCGCCTTTGAGGTCATGCGGTTGAAAGTGATGATCTGGGCCACCTTGTCCTCGCCATAACGGCGCGTGACGTATTCGATGACCTCTCCCCGGCGCTCGATGCAGAAGTCGGTGTCAATATCAGGCATCGACTTGCGTTCCGGGTTGAGGAAGCGCTCAAACAGCAGTCCGTGCTTGACCGGATCGATGTTGGTGATCCCCAGGGCGTAAGCCACCAGCGAGCCGGCGGCCGAGCCCCGGCCCGGACCCACGGCGATGCCGTTGTCCCGGGCGAAGCGGATGTAGTCCCACACCACCAGGAAATAGGTGGGGAAGCCCATCTGCTCCATCACCTGCAGCTCGAAGACCAGCCGCTCGCCATAGAGGGGATCGAACGGCTGGTCGATACCGAGGCCCAGGCGGACCCGCAACCCCTGCTCGCTCACCTCGGTGAGATAGCTGACCGCGGTGTGACCCTCCGGAATCGGGAAGCGCGGCATCTGGTAGCGGCCGAGGATGTCGTAGTCCTCCACCTTCTCGGCCACCTTGACCGTGTTGGCGATGGCGGCGGCGATCACCTCGGGCTCGAGATGGTCCCGGAACAGCAGGGCCATCTCGGCCTCGCTCTTGATGTATTCGGTGCCCGTATAACGCAGGCGCTTCTCATCGCTGATCAGCTTGCCGGTGAGCACGCAGAGCAGGGCATCATGCGCCTCCACATCCCCCACACTCAGATAGTGGGCGTCATTGGTGGCGATCAGGGGAATGCCGAGCTCGGCGGCGATGCTGACCAGGCCAGTGTTGACGATGCGATCCTCCAGGCCGCCGTGATCCTGAATCTCGAGGTAGAAGTCGTCGCCGAAGGTCTGCTGATACCAGCCGGCCACCTCGCGCGCCACATCGGGCCGACCGCGCAGGATCGCCTGGGGGATCTCACCGCCGAGGCAGGCCGTGGCCACGATCAGCCCCTCGCTGTACTGCTGCAGCAGCTGCTTGTCGATGCAGGCCCGCGAGAAGATGCCGCGACCGCGCATGCCGCGCAGATGGCTGATGCTGGTGAGCTTGACCAGGTTGCGGTAGCCCACCGCATTCTTGGCCAGCACCACCAGGTGATAGCGGCGTTCCTTCTTCGGCTGCGGATCTTCGATCGAGCCGTTGATCACATACATCTCATTGCCGATGATCGGCTTGATGCCGGCCTTGGTGCACAGCTTCAGCAGCTCGATGGCGCCATACATGACACCGTGATCGGTCAGGGCCAGGGCCGGCATGCCCAGCTCGACCGCCCGCTCCACCATCGCCGGCAACTGGGAGGCCCCGTCGAGGAGGCTGTAGTCGCTGTGGTTATGGAGGGGAACGAAGGCCAAGAGAAGCAGCTTGAGGATCGGTTCAGGCTAAGGCCAGCCGCAACATTCAGTGCCTCGCCGGCTCGCTGCGGCGCTGATGACACCAGATGTGGTGGCCAGAGTCAGCAGCGGTTGGCGCTGAGCCGGAACGTCCTCCCCCTCGCCAACGGCGATCAGGCCACCAGCTCGGCTGCCGGCCGCTGGGCCATCACCGCCGCCGCCAGCTCATAGTGATGGGCCAACCGCAGCAGCTTCGCCTCCTCCAGGACCCCACCGATCAGCTGCAGGCCGATCGGCAGGCCCTGATCGTCGAAGCCGCAGGGCACATTGATGGCCGGCAGCCCAGCCATGTTGGCCGGGATGGTGAGCAGATCGGCCAGGTACATCGCCAGGGGATCCTCCGCATGGGCGCCGAAACGGAAGGCCGTGGTGGGGGAAGTGGGGGTGAGCAGCAGGTCCACCTCCCCAAAGGCGCGGTCGAAATCCCGGCGGATCAGGGTGCGCACCTGCTGGGCCTTGCGATAAAAGGCGTCCACATAGCCGGCCGAGAGGGCATAGGTGCCGATCAGGATGCGGCGCTGCACTTCGTCGCCGAAGCCCTCGGCTCGGCTGCGGGCGGTCATCACCGCCAGATTCTCGGCGGAGCCTTCGGCCTGGGCCCGATAGCCGTACTTGACGCCGTCGTAGCGAGCCAGGTTGGCGGAGGCCTCCGACGGAGCGATGACGTAATAGGTGGCGATGCCGTCGTTGAAGCGGGGACAGCTGATGTCCACCAGCTCGCAGCCCAGCTGCTCGAGCTGGGCTGCCGCCGCCAGCACGGAGGCCCTGACCTGGGGGTCCAGCCCATCGGCCTCGAAGCATTCGCGGATGATGCCCACTCGCAAGCCGCGGACGGGCTGCTCCAGGGCGGCGAGATAGTCCGGAACCGGATTGGTCAGGCAGGTGGCATCGCGCCGATCAGCGCCGGCGATCACCTGCAGGATTTCGGCGCTGTCGGCGACGCTGGTGCTGAAGGGGCCCACCTGGTCGAGGGAGCTGGCGAAGGCCACCAGTCCCCAGCGGCTGACCCGGCCATAGGTGGGCTTGAGACCGACCACCCCGCAGAAGGACGCCGGCTGGCGAATCGATCCACCGGTGTCGGAGCCCAGGGACGCGACACATTCGCCGGCGGCCACCGCCGCGGCGCTGCCGCCGGAGCTACCGCCCGGCACCCGCTCGGGATTCCAGGGATTGCGGCTGGGACCGAAGGCCGAGGTCTCGGTGGAGCTGCCCATGGCGAACTCATCGAGATTGGTCTTGCCCAGCAGCACGGCGCCGGCGCTCCAGAGCCGCTCGGTGACGGTGGACTCGTAGGGAGGCACAAAGGTCTCCAGCATGCGGCTGGAACAGGTGGTGCGGATCCCCTTGGTGCAGAGGTTGTCCTTGATCGCCAGCGGAATGCCCGCCAGCGGCGGCAGGGCTTCACCCGCCGAGCGGGCCGCATCGATGCGATCGGCATCGGCACGGGCCCGCTCGGCCGTGATCTCGAGGAAGGCGTGCACGGTGGGATCGACCGCCTCGATCCGCGCCAGATGCCGGTCGGCCAGTTCGCGGGCCGAAACCTCACCCCGTTGCAGTTTCCCGCGCCACTCGGCGATCCCCATCCACCCTGTCAGCAGCTCCGCTGGACGCTATCAGCCGACCAGCAATCAGACCGACGCCTTGGTGGGCGAGGCCAGATCGGGAGCTTCGGTCAGCGGCTCCTGGCGGCTGGTGCGCAGGCAGGTGGATTCGAGCGACGCGGGGGCTTCCGAACGCAGATCGGCCAGGAAGGCCGGCAGGGCGGCCTCGAGGGTGCTGCGCCGCACGAATGGCCCGAACCAGTAGACGGCATCGGGGGAATGGGTCTCCACCCGCGCCCACCAGGCCATGCCCAACCCATTGGCGAGATTGCGCATGGGCCAGAGCAGAGGATTCATGGACTGCGGTTTCAAGAGTTCCATTCTGATCAGGTCACCGGACCCGGAACCGCTGATCTGCAAGCAGACATGGAGCAGGGTCCGGCGATCGCCAACCCCCGGATCGGGGCTCCGGCCAGGAGCTGCGGCCCTAGTGATCGTGCCGCCTGGACCAGAACAAGCCGCAGGAGGTTGTCAACAGCCACACGATCTGGCGGCCCACCCCCAACAGCTCAGAGCAGCGCGGCCCGATTCGGCTCGGAGCAGCTCAGCCAGCGAAGCCGGCTGGCGGCTTGCCCAGCTGCCCCGAGGCGAGGCCAGGCCACCCCGTCGCATCAGGGGGCCTGGCGGGGCGACACTCCTCAGAGCGCGATGTCGACCTCAAACGACGTCACCCCTTCGTCCAGCGGCTCCAGGGCCAGGCTGGCCGAAGCTTCGCCCTGGGCGGCCGGGTCCAGGGCAGCGGCAGCGGCGGTCTCGGAAGGGTCCACAGGCTGGGCAACAGCCTCGGGGGCTGCAGCTGCGGACACAACCGCAGCGTCGTCGCCGATTACCGAGTGATCAGGAATCGCCGCCTCGTCGAGCCAGTCCTCCGCAGCGGCGGGCTCCTGTTCAGCGATCCGCTCCTCATCCAGCAGCGCCTCAGCCACCAGCTCCGCCGCCGAGAACTCCTCGGACAGCGCAGCCTCAGACCTCGATTCCCCAGCCCCAGAGGCCTGGGTCGTCGCAACCTCGGAGATCACCGCCTGCTGCGGCGCCAGCTCCGTCAGTGCCGGCTCCGTCAGCGCCGCAGCGGGCTCGCGGGCGGCCGGGGCCGGCAGCGAAGGACGTGTCAGCCGCGGCGCCGGGCTCGTACCGCGCAGCCCCCGCATCCAGCCACGGCGGGCGATCTCATACAGCAACAGGGCGGTGGCGACCGCGGCGTTGAGGCTTGGGGTGGCGCCCCGCAGGGGAATACGCACCAGCTGATCGCAATTGCGGCGGGTCAGCATCGAGAGGCCATCCCCCTCCGAACCGGTGACGATCACCAGCGGCCCCTCCAGGTCCACCTCCTCGAGGCTGACGTTGCCCTCCTCCGCCAGGCCGATCACCCGATAGCCCTCGTCCTTGAGGGTTTCGAGCGAACGGTTGAGGTTGACCACCCGGGCCACGGGCAGATGCTCGAGCGCGCCGGCCGCCACCTTGGCGACCGAACCGGTGAGACCGGCATTGCGGCGCTGGGGCAGGACCATGCCGTGGGCTCCCAGGGCTTCGGCACTGCGCACGATCGCGCCGAGGTTCTGGGGATCGGTGAGACCATCGACCGCCAGCAGCAGCGGCGATTCGCCCAGCTCGCGGCAGCCGTCGATCAGGGTGGCGAGATCGAGGGTTTCAGCCGCCGCCGGTTGCAGGACGATCCCCTGGTGCACGGCCCCGCCGCTGATCTGGCCGAGGCGGGCCCAGGTGACCTCCTCCACCAGCACACCGGAAGCCTTGGCGTCGCGCAGCAGCTGCAGGAACTTGGGGCTGAAGCGCATCTCCGGCGTGCACCAGATGCGATGGATCGGTCGGCCGCTCTCCAGCGTGGCCTGGGCGGAATGGCGGCCCCAGATCAGGTCACTGGGGGCGGCGGCGGCGAAGGTGTCCGACTCGGCGGCAGCTCCGGGTTCGCCGCGAAACTGGTCGCGATCCGGCCGACGGGGCGGGGCGCCGAAGTCGGCGCGGCCATCGCCACGACCGGCGGGACGGAACAGCCCGGGCCGGCCAGCTCCGACCCGGGCGCCACCGATCCGACCCACCAGCGGCCGGGGACGGCGATCCGCGGACCCGCCCTCAGCGGGACGGCGGTCCATGGGACGGCGGTCCGTGGGGCGGCGGTCGCTGGGGCGCCGATCCGTGGCTGTGCGATCCGTGGCTGGGCGATCCGTGGCCGTGCGCTCGGATGGTCGGCGATCACTGAAGCGGGGCTCGCTGGGACGACGCTCGCTGGGACGGCGATCGGCCGGGCGCCGATCCGTGGGGCGAGCCTCATAGCGGCCTTCCTCACCGCGGCGGGGCAGGGAGGGGCGAGCGGCCGAGCGGTCGAAGCGGGCCGGTGGGCCGGAGGACTCACCGCCACGGCGCTCGCGCGGGGTCCACTCGCCGGTGGGTCGCTCCCGATCGCTGCCGGCTCGATCGCCGCCGGCGAAGCGATCGGAGCTGAAGCGGCTGCCACCGTCGCGGCCGTAGCGGGGGCGATCGCCGGAGGTCTCAGCGCGATCGCCCTCAGGCCGGCCCCAACGCGGTCGACTGGTGCCGCCGGGACGGAAGGAAGCCCCGGCCGGCCGGGCGCCGGCGCGGCCACCGGCAGTTCCGGCCGGCCGGCGGGGGGCCCGATCCGGACGGGACTCAGGGCGGCGATCAGGACGGGGACTCATGGGAGGACGAACACAGGGTGGGTGGGATTTCCTCCAGCTGATCCAGCAGCTCGGCCAGCCGTCCCGGATTGCGAAGAAAGAGCCATCCCAGCATCGTCTCAAATCCCGTGGCCTGCCCATAGATGGCGGGATTCCCCCGGCGGGGTCCGCGACCGGCCCGGTTGCGCCCCCGTCGCACCTGCTCGAGCTCCTCGGCCCGCAGCAGTCCCTGCAGGCGCTGCAGCGCCTGCGCCTGGGCCTCGGCCTTGACCTGCTCGACCACCGCCCGATGCAGATCAGCACTGCGTCCTGGGCTGGAACAATGGCGCAGACGCTGATGCAGATCCCAGACCGCATCCCCCAGCCAGGCCAACTGCAGAGCCCCGAGTTCGATGGCGGGAGAGGGGGGCTCGAGGGCCGAAAGCCAGCGCCCGGCCGAGCCCTCAGGCTGCGGTGAGGCGGCCAAGGGCTGTGTCGAGATCAGGTTGAAGATGCAGGAAATCTTCCAGACGCACCAGTTTCACGGTCTGGACCACCCGAGCATTGCCGACCACCAGGAACTGGGTGCCGGCCCCATTGCACTGCTTGGCCAGCTGCACCAGGGCGCCGAGTCCGGAGGAATCGATGAAGTCGATGCGGCTGAGATCAATCAACAGGGCGAGCCTGGTATCGCCCCGATGGCTGGCGATGAACTCGTTGAACTGCTTGTCGGAGTAGGCATCCAGCTGTCCTGTGAAGCTGAACAGCAGGCACTGCGCCTGGCGCTCGCAGCCCCCTCGAAGCGAGACGGTCAATCGCTGAAGGTCAGAGATGGCTCAGCCCTCATGAATGGTGGTGGGCTGAAGTGTAGTGAGGTCCCATCGCCATGTCTCAACCGCAACAGATCAGCCCGGAACCCTTGACAGCCAGGGCTTCGGCCTCAGCGTCGCTGGGCCATCAGGGCGGTGAAACGCCGGAAATGATGGTCGCCGTCATGGGGGCCGGGACTGGCCTCCGGGTGGTACTGCACCCCGAAGACGGGCCGATCGGCCATCTCCAGGGCTGCCACCGTGTGGTCGTTGAGATTGAGATGGGTAATCCGCACCCGATCGCGGGGCAGGGAGTCGCCGTCGAGGGCGAAGCCGTGGTTCTGGCTGGTGATCTCGACACTGCCCGGCGAACCGCAGGGATGGTTGAGACCCCGATGGCCGTAGCCGAGCTTGAAGGTGCGGCCGCCCAGGGCCAGGCCGAGGATCTGGTGGCCCAGGCAGATGCCGAACAGGGGCAGATCGCCCTGGCCCAGCAGCTCCCGGGCCAGGGCGATGCCCCCCGCCACCGCCGCCGGATCGCCGGGCCCATTGGAGAGGAACACCCCTTCGGGGCGATGGGCCAGCACGTCATCGATCGTGGCGTCGGCGGCCAGCACGGTGACCTCACAGCCATGGGCGACCAGACGCTCGAGGATGGCGCGCTTGATGCCGAAGTCGATGGCGACCACCCGGTAGGGGCTGGCAGGCTGGGGCTGCAGACGGGTGTCGAAAGCGGCGGCACACAGGCTCGACCAGCGGTAAGGCTGCTCGGTGCTGACACCGGCCGCCAGGTTGAGGCCGGCCATCGATGGGGCCTCGCGCACCTGCCGCAGCAGCGCCACGGGATCCAGGTCCTCACTGCTGATGATGCCGTTGATGGCACCGCCTTCCCGCAGATGCCGCACCAGGGCGCGGGTGTCCACCCCGCGGATGCCCACCACCCCGTGGCGCTGCAGCCAGGGCTCAAGCTGCTCCTCGGCGCGCCAGTTGCTGGCCAGGGGTGACAGCTCCCGGGCGATCACGCCGCGCACATGGGGGTGGCTGGCCTCGAGATCCTGGCCATTGACCCCCGTGTTGCCCAGCTCGGGATAGGTGAAGGTGACGAGCTGCCCGGCGTAGCTGGGATCGGTCATCACCTCCTGATAGCCGGTCATGCCGGTGTTGAAGACCACCTCGCCGACCACCGTGCCCCTGGCGCCGAAGGCCAGGCCGCGCAGCAGAGTGCCATCGGCCAGCAGCAACACCGCCGGCGCGGAGTCATGGCCGCCTGAATGCTGGGGAGTGCTGGGCTGGGGGCCGTCGGCTACGGAAGAGTGGGACACGGCCGGGCGCTCGACTGATTCGATCATCCCGCAGCAGGGGAGGCCAGGGCGTGCCGGAGGGCCTCCACCCGCTGCCAGGGCAGACCGCTTTGCAGGCAGTCCCGCGCCTGGGGCAGGGCCTCGGCGATCGAGGCGGCCAGACCGGAGGTCCACAGCACCAAGGCGGTGTTGAGCGCGACCACATCGGTACGGGCCGGGTCCCCCTTCCCCTGCAGCACGGCTGCGAGCAGCTGACGGTTCTGGTCCAGGTCGCCGCCGCCGATGGCGTCCATGGGAGCGAGCTGCAGGCCCAGAGCGAGGGGATCCAGCCATTCGCCGCGCACCGCACCGTTCTCCAGCAGACGCAGTTCACTGGGGCCGGAGAGGGTTGCCTCATCGAGGCCACCATGGCCGTGGACGACGACGGCCCGGGCCTGACCCAGTCGGCGCAGGGCCTCGGCCATCGGATCGAGCAGATCGGCCCGGGCCACCCCCAGCACCTGGCAATCGGGCTGCAGCGGATTGACCAGGGGCCCGAGCAGGTTGAAGACGGTGCGCACTCCCAGGGCCCGGCGCAGGGGCACCATGCCGACCAGGGCCGGATGCCATCCAGGAGCGAACAGGAAGGTGACGCCGGTCGTCGGCAGGGCGGCGATCACCCGCTGCGGCGAAGCCTGCAGATCGATGCCGAGCGCTTCGAGCACATCGGCCGAGCCGACCCGACCACTGGCGCTGCGATTGCCGTGCTTGGCGACATGGGCGCCGCAGGCAGCGGCGGTGAAGGCCACGGCAGTGGAGATGTTGAAACTGTCAACTCCGGCGCCGCCCGTGCCGCAGGTGTCGACCAACTGCAGGACGGGCCGTGGGGCCGGCAGCGGACAGTGCTCGCGCAACACCTGGGCCATGGCGGCCAGCTCCTCGCCACTGAGCCCCTTGCAGCGCAGGGCCGCCAGCAGAGCGCCGGTGAGCACCGGCTCGATCTGTTCAGCGATCCAGCCCCGCATCAGCTGGTCCGCCTGCTCACTGTTGAGATCGCGACCCTCGATCAGCTGCTCCAGGAGCTGGGGGAAGACGTTGGCAGCACCCATCGCAGCAGCACAAGCTGGAGCGACGCTATGTGGTCGGCACCTGAGCTGTCGGTAGGCGGCTGAGGCGGCCGGCCCATGGCTGCGGCTCCAGGCAGGGAGGGGCCGAAGCTGGGCAGAGATCAAAAAAAGCCCGGGTGCAAGGCACGCCGGGCCGGGTGATGGGGACCTTGCCACTATCACCTGAATCCAGCCCTTCTGGGGAATCCAGCCAGCCAGCTGGATCGGACTCAGCCGCAGTCTCAGCCGCGAGACTGCGGCTGTCGCAGCAAGCCCGTCCACCCGGGGCCGCCGCAGGGGCCTGCAGACCGCAACCCATGGGCGGAGGAGGGGCTCAGGGGGAATCGGCAGTGGCGGTGTCAAATCCCGACCCCACGGCCTCGGCCGCCGGGGCCGGACCCGGCCGGTGGCCCGCGGCCCAGATCGCCCGGGTGCGCTGATGCAGCCCGTCGCGATCCAGCCCCCACAGCCGCAGCACCCGTTCGAGATCGTCCCGCAGGTCCTGAGCTCCGGGAAAGCCCTCGTAACGCATCAGCAGCCGAGCCGCATCGACCAGATGCTCGTCGCCCGGGGGGTCGGCGGCCAGCAGCCGATCGACGCTGTCGCGATCAATGGCATGGAGGGGGTGGCTCTGTTCATCCATGGCCTGGGGGATCCGGGAAGGGTGGGCAAACGGGACGGCGGTGCTGCAAACCGCTCCAGCGGCAGGGGCGGCGATTTTAAGGCCGTGGTGGTGAAAGGGGGTTGGGCGTCTTGGAAATTATGGAAGCCGTCTGCGTAGGTTGGCCCTATGAACGGCCGGAAGACCAGCATGGGAACGATGAGGCTCAGCCTGATCGTCAAATACCTGCGCCCCTATCGCCGCACCCTGGCCCTGGGGGCGGTGGCGCTGCTGGTGGTGAACCTGCTGGGCGTCGCCATTCCCCTGCAGGTCCGCAACATTGTCAATGAGCTGCACCAGGGCTTCAGCCTCAGCACAGTGCTGCGCCAGTCGGCGCTGATCCTGGTGATGGCCACCAGCATGGCCATGGTGCGGCTGTGGTCCCGGATGCTGGTGTTCGGAGTGGGCCGCCAGGTGGAGGCCTCGCTCAAGCAGCAGATCTTTGATCACGTGCTGACCCAGGAACCGGGCTGGGTGCAGACCACCGGTAGCGGCGAGGTGATCAGCCGGGCCACCAGCGATGTCGAGAACATCCGGCGCCTGCTCGGCTTCGCCGTGCTCAGCCTCACCAACACCGGCCTGGCCTATGCCCTCACCCTGCCGGCGATGCTGGCGATCGATCCCTGGCTGAGCCTGGCGGCCCTGGGGCTTTACCCCCTGATGCTGATGGTGGTGCGGCTGTTCGGGGGCCGCATGATGCGCCAGCAACGGCGCCAGCAGGAAGCGCTCGCCGATCTGAGCGACCTGATCCAGGAGGATCTCTCCGGCATCGGCGCCATCAAGATCTACGGCCAGGAAAGCACCGAGCTGGAGGCCTTCCAGGTGCGCAACCGCCGCTTCCGCGATGCGGCCCTGGACCTCGGTCGTACTCGCAGCACCCTGTTCCCCCTGCTGGAGGGGATCTCCTCGTTGAGCCTGCTGCTGCTGATCGCCTTCGGCAGTGGACAGATCGAGAACGGACGACTGACGATCGGCGGTCTGGTGGCCCTGATCCTGTTCGTGGAGCGACTGGTCTTCCCCACGGCCCTGCTGGGCTTCACGCTCAACACCTTTCAGACCGGCCAGGTGAGCCTGGAGCGGGTCGAGGCCCTGCTGGACCGTCACCCCGAGATCGTCTCGCCCAGCCAGCCCCGAGCGCCGGCCCAGCCGGCCCGCGGCGCGATCGAAGCCCGGGGGCTGACGGTCCGCTACGCCGGCGCCAGCCGCCCTTCGCTGGTGGATCTGAGCTTTGTGCTCCAGCCCGGCGAACTGGTGGCGGTGGTGGGGCCGGTGGGCTGCGGCAAGACCACCCTGGCCCGGGCCCTGGGGCGGATGGTGGAGGTGCCGCCGGGCAGCCTGTTTCTCGATGGCGTCGATGTGCGCGATCTGGCCCTGGCCGACCTGCGTCGGGAGGTCGCCCTGGTGCCCCAGGAAGGCTTCCTGTTCACCGCCAGCCTGGCTGACAACCTCCGCTACGGCGATCCGCAGGCGCCCATGGAGCAGGTGGAGACCGCCGCCCGCCAGGCGCGGCTGGAGGGCGATATCAAGGGCTTTCCCGACGGCTACGACACCCTGGTCGGGGAGCGGGGCATCACCCTCAGCGGCGGCCAGCGCCAGCGCACCGCCCTCGGTCGGGCGCTGCTGCTGGAGGCGCCGCTGCTGGTGCTCGACGATGCCCTGGCCAGTGTCGACAACACCACGGCCGCCGAGATCCTGCGCTCGATCCGCCAGCAACGCCAGCGCACGGTGCTGATGATCAGCCACCAGCTTTCGGCGGCGGCCGCCTGCGACCGGGTGCTGGTGCTGGAGGACGGTCGGCTGGTGCAACAGGGACATCATCTGGACCTGGTGCGCGAACCGGGCACCTACCGCCGCCTGTGGGAGCGAGAACAGGCCAGCGAACGGCTGCAGGCCGCCTGAACAGAAAAGGATCTGAACAGTTGTTGAGCGACCCGCCGTTGTGGAGGTCGGGGAGCTTAATACGTGAAGTAAACCGGCCGACCGGCTGACACCCATGGATCCAAGCAAGGCTTACAACCTCCGCTGCACCCTGAGCTTCGGGGATATCTACGGCCAGATCATGGTCTGGATGGGGGTGATCTTCGCCAGCCTCGCCGCCGGCCTGGCGCTGATGGGGGCCAGCAAGCCGATTTTCGCCCTGGTGGGAGTCGGGCTGATCCTGGTGCTGTCGCTGCCGTTTCTGTTGTTCGCCTTCACCACCACCCTGCTCAATCACATCTCCCTGGTGCCGAACGCAGACCAGCAGCAGACTGTTTAGGCTCAGAAAATCTTTGCCGTTCCTGCCTTGTTCGGCCTGTTCCAGAACGCCACCCCGGCCCACACCGGCTCGATCGGTTCACGGCTCCAGGGCGTCACCCATGCCGTGCTCGGCACCGAGATCACGGCGCCGCCCTCGGCGGGACAACAGGAGGCCCTGTTCGGCTGCGGCTGCTTCTGGGGGGCGGAAAAAGGCTTCTGGCGGCTCCCCGGGGTGGTGACCACCGCCGTCGGCTACGCCGGAGGTTCGATTCAGGATCCCAGCTATGAGCAGGTCTGCAGTGGCCGTACGGGCCACGCCGAGGTGGTACGGGTGGTGTGGGACAGCGAGCGGCTGCATTTCAGTGATCTGCTGAAGCTGTTCTGGGAGTGCCACGACCCCACCCAGGGCAACCGCCAGGGCAACGATCGCGGCAGTCAGTACCGCTCAGCGATCTTCGTCAACGACCCTGGCCTGCTGCAGCTGGCCGAGGCCAGCGCGCTCAGCTACGGAGTGAGCTTGGCCGCCAGGGGATTCGGCCCGATCACCACCGAACTCGCCAGCGACCGCAGCCTTTATTACGCCGAGGTGTATCACCAGCAATATCTGGCCAAACCGGGGTGCAGGCCCTACTGTTCCGCCCAGCCGAGTGGCATCCGCCTGGAGGAGTTTCCAGGAGCCGACTACCGGTTGCCGGCATCGGTATGGAATGCGTATGACTGGTCCGTGCCCCACTGCGTGCTGCGCGGAGACAACAGCCCGATTGTGCTCCCCTGACTCCCCACGCCGTTCCCATGCCGACCCCGCACCTGGCTCTGGCCTGCCTGATGCTTCTGGGTTCCTGTCTCGGCGCTTGCGTCAGTCCCGTGCGAGCGATGCAGTCACCGTGGTGGGAGAACTACGACCTCAGGGAGCGATATGTCTGCCCGGACCACGGCAGCCTGACTCTGGAGCGCAACGAATCCCAGGCCTCACTCATCAGTGGCCGATCGAGTTCGATTCTGTTCCGCGAAGCCAATGATAACCCTGGCCTTACCTATCGCAACGGAGCACTCACCGTGATCCTGCGCGGGGATGAACTGACCCTGGAACAACTGCCGCAGCGGCTGATCTGTCTGCGCACCGAAGAGGTATGACCCCCCTGTCCGATCGCGTCGTGATCGTCTCCCTGATTGTCACGGTGGCCCTGGTGTTCGCCCTGGTGTTCTGGACCGTCAGGCTGCAGCCTGCACCGGAACAACAGCTTCAATGGCGCGAGGGGCCCAGCCGGCTCCATCCAGGTGGATCCACGATCTGATGGTCAACGCGCTGCCCCCCTCTGATCAACCCGAGCAGCCAGGGCCGCCGCGGGATTCCCACCCAGCCCGCCAGCTCCACCCCCTGCCCCGCGGCCTGGTGGAGCTCTACGGCCTGCTGGCGGTGCTGTTTGTGCTGGTGCCGGAGTGGATGGCGGGGGGCGCCCTGTTCGGCTTCCGCGATGGGCGGGAGGGCTCGGATCTGCCCGTGCCCTCGGGGGCCTGGCGGCGCCTGCCGGAGCTGCGGCTGGCCTCGATGAGCCTGGCCGAGCTGCGCCGCCTGGGCCAGCAACAGCGCCTGGCGGGCTATGCCCGGCTGAACCGGCAGCAGCTCACGACCAGGCTGCTGAAACGGCTCAAACGCCAAGCCTGAAGGGCTAAGGGCGCTGTGATAACTTCAGTTCGCCGGGGCGTAGCGCAGCTTGGTAGCGCACCACTTTGGGGTAGTGGGGGTCGCAGGTTCAAATCCTGTCGCTCCGATTCAGTTCCAGCCTTGAATCCCCGTCACAGAGCCGCCTCTTCCCAGGGGTGGCTTTTTTTTTGTGAAGCCTCTCCAGGCCCGCATCCAGCGAGCCCGATCCACGGTCTTGACGACGGTTGGGTGAAGGCTCCCTGCCTTTGCCACTGGCCGCGCCAGTTGTCAAGGGTCTGGTGTCGCGGGCGATCTCGGTCACACTCTCGCGGTCCGGCGGACTCATGCGGATGCGGACGGCTTCTCACAGAGCGGCGTCATAGTGCGGTTTCATCGTCATCGGTTGGGGCCCCCTGGTGGACAGGTCAGACCGAGCGGACTTCTTTCCTGACTGTGGAGAATTAACTTTGACCAAGAAGGACTCTGGCGGCTACGTGCAGCCTCCTCTCCGTCTCGCTGGCGCTCCTTGGGCACCATGGGTAGTGTCCTTGGATTGATCATGCGCTACATCCACCCACTGATTGCTTAGCCTTTGTCGTTGAGGGTCGCCGTGACCTTGTCAATCACCTTATGAATGACTGCCACGATCACTGATCGTGGAGCGCACCAGTTCCGCCTGATTGCGGTGCCCATAGTGCTTGGCCAGAATCCGGCGCACCGATTCCAGGCCCTCCTGAATCAGAGCAGGATCATCGGTGGCGCAGTGCTGACCCAGCAGGTGCTCGAGCACGTAGGTGGGCACCACCGCGTTCTGCTTGAGCTCGGTGATGAGGTCCTTGCACACCACCCGGCCCGGGACGTGCTCGAGGATTTTCTGATCGAGGCGGGACGGCTCAGCAGGCATCAACGGTCACCAGAGGGTTTGGCAGGGAAAGGTGGACAGCTGGGAATCGGCCGTGAGCAGCACCAGGCGCTCCAGTTCGGCCTGGGCTGCCAGCACCCAATCAAAGGGATCGCGGTGGGGCTGGCTGTAGGCACCGGCCCGGAGCCCATGGGCCAGGCTGATCGGCAATCGCTGAAAATCATCGGCCTGCAACAGGCCAGGCAGATCATTGATGGCGCCGGCCAGCTCGGGCAGCTTGCCCCGATGGTGCTCGAGGCTGAGCTCCCAGACGCTGGCGGCACTCACCCGGATCTCGCTGCTGGGATCGATCAGAAGGTCATGGACGGCGGCGGAGAGACGGGATGGATCAAACCACCACCACAGCAGCACGTGGCTGTCGAGCAGATAGGCGGAGCCGGTAGGGGCAGGGCCTGTCAACGCTGGGATGCCTCAGCGAGCAGCGGGCTGCTGTCCCGCTCGGCGAGCTCGTCCGGCACCAGCGGATGCGCTGAGATCTCGATCGCACTGCTGGACAAGGCGGATCAGCTTCTGGCCGGGTTCGGTGCCATCATGCTGCTGGCCGACTGCGGCTTCCCCAGTGCCGAGCTGCTCGGCTGGTTCGAGGGCAGGTCCTGCTGGCGCTACATGATGCCGCTCCCCGCAGACACCTGGATCCATGGCACCGCCGCGCCGATGGGCTGTGAGGTGCGCAGGCTGCGGCTGCGACGAAGGCACTGTCGCGGCTTTCGGGATGTGCAGCTCTGGGCCAGTTGTCAGCCAGAAGGCGAATCTGCTGCTCGCGCATCCCAGCGGAGACCCTGTGGATGAGCCCTGGTATCTGGTCAGCAACGCAGAGCTCGCCTTGGATCTGGTCAGGACCTACGGCCAGCGCTTCTGCTGCCAGCAGCTGTTCCGCGACCAGAAATTCACTCTCTTCGAGCTGGAGAGCAGCGGCCTGCGCAACCGGAGCGCATCGATTGGCTGTTGCTGGTCGTCGCTATCGCCGTGCTGGTGAGCAGCCTGCAGGGCTATGCGCACAGCCTCAGTGGTCTGCGCCGGCAAGTGGATCCGCACTGGCTGCAGGGCATGAGCTTTATGCGGCTCGGCCTGGCCTCATTGCAGCAGTATGTCGCCAATGCCAGGGCGAAAGCCATGGCCTGGATGCCTGTCAGCTGACACACGGCGCAAGGTAGTGTCATCGGCCCATTGCTGGCCAATCTGTTCCCGCATTATGGGTTCGATGTGTGGATGCGCCGGAACCATCGGGCCATTGCCTTGGAGCGCTATGCAGACGATGTGATCTGCCATTGCCACAGTGAAATGGAAGCCCAGCGGTGCTGGAGGCATTGCAGGATCACTTTGCATCCTGCGGCCTTCAGTTGCGCCCGCAGAAGACCCAGGTGGTCTACTGCCGGGACGGTAGGGGCAGGGCTCCATTTCCTGCTGTCCAGTTCACGTTTCTCGGCTACGCGTTCCGGCCTCGAATGGCCAAGAGTTCGCGAGGGGTCATCTTTGCCAACTTTTCACCAACCGTAAGTCCGCAGCTGCTCAAGCGCATGCGGGAGCGGGTCAAGGCAATAGGGCTTTTGCCACTGGTCCATCTGTCGATTGAGGAGATCGCCAGGACGTTGAATCCTGTCCTCCAGGGCTGGATTCAATACTACAGTCGCTTCTATAAGACAGAGCTGATCAGCAAGCTCTATCGCTATCTCGATTATCAGATTGCGGCCTGACTGAGACGGAAGTACAAGCGGCTGCGCGGCCGAAGGGGGCGCAGCTGGCAGCTTCTGAAACGAATCAGGCTTCAACGATCGGACCTGTTTGCACACTGGCACCGCGCCAGTGCTGTGGTGAGTGGGTGATGGGAGCCATATGACGCGAGAGTGTCACCTATGGTTCTGGGAACACCCCGGGGGGAAGTTCCCCGGGGTGACTCGACAGTCAGCAATTCGTACTCTCCCAGTACCGGGATTGGTCAGGGCCTCTTGCCCCTGCCCTTCACATCGGCGACTCACGGCCAGCATCGGCATCGCAACCAACAGCCTATCCCCAGAGAGAGCACTATTGTACGGAACAACAACATCGAGAATGACCTCCTGATCGGTAAAGACTGACCGCAATCTCAGCTTGCCGAATCCTTAATCAGCGACCGCACTGATGCCATTAGGTTGAATGATCGTGGCAATCCGGTGGCAGGAATCCAACCGATGCCACGCCACAGTCAGGATTGCGGTGCAACTCATGCTAGAAACGGTGGTAACCGGCTCTGAGGTTCTCTAACCACGGTCAGGTCGCACAAGTGGGGGAAAGCTATTGATTGAGCTTCAGGACGGCCATGAAAGCCTCCTGGGGCACATCAACTTTGCCCATGGCCTTCATGCGCTTTTTGCCTTTGGCCTGCTTCTGCAGCAGCTTTTTCTTGCGGCTAATGTCACCGCCGTAGCACTTGGCCAGCACGTCCTTGCGCATGGCGCTGATGCTTTCGCTGGCGATCACACGGCTGCCGATCGAAGCCTGGATCGGGATCTTGAACTGCTGCCGGGGTATCAGTTCCTTAAGTTTTTCCACCAGCCCCTTGCCGACATTATAAGCCTTATCACGATGCACAATCGTGGTCAGGGGATCAGCTTTCTCGCCGTTGATTAGCACGTCGAGCCGTACCAGCTCATTTCGGCGATAACCAATCAGGTGATACTCCATCGAGGCGTAGCCCTTAGTGCGACTTTTCATCTGATCGAAAAAGTCAGTCACTACCTCCGCCAGGGGCATTTCGTAGTGCAGGGTGACCCGATCGGTGGTGATGTACTTCATATCGATGAACTCCCCCCGTCGCTCCTGACACAATTCCATCAGGGCGCCGTTGTACGTATTTGGCGTATAGATTTCAAGCTTAACATAAGGCTCTTCGATTGACTCTCGCTTTTGCGGGTCAGGCAGGGTAGCCGGATTGTCGACCAATAAGGTACTGCCATCCAGCATGTTGACCTGGTAGATCACGGAGGGGGCTGTGACAATCAGGTCCAGGTCGTATTCGCGCTCCAGGCGCTCCTGCACAATCTCCATATGCAGCAGCCCCAGGAAGCCGCAGCGGAAGCCGAAGCCCATGGCACTGCTGGTTTCCGGCTCGTACTTCAGGGCCGCATCGGAGAGCTGCAACTTGTCGAGGGCTTCTCGCAGATCGGGATACTGGTCCGCGTCCGTGGGGAACAGCCCGCAGAACACCATCGGCTTGGCCTCGGTGTAACCGGGAAGCGGTGCAGCAGCCGGAGCGCTCTGCAGCGTGATCGTGTCCCCGACACGGGCATCGGCCACAGCCTTGATTGAAGCCGCCAGATACCCCACCTCACCGGCATGGAGACTGTCCACCTGACGCTGATCGGGAGCCATGACCCCGACTTCGTCGAGTTCATAGGACTTGCCACTGGCCATCAGCAACACCTTGTCCTTGCGGGAGATCGTGCCACTGATCACCCGGAAGTACACGATCACCCCGCGGTAGGGGTCGTAATAGGAGTCGAAGATCAGAGCCCGGAGAGGCTCCTCCAATCGGTTGGGCGGAGGCGGCACCCGATCCACCACAGCCTGCAGGATTTCGGGAATACCCAGGCCAGTCTTGGCTGAACAGGGAATGGCATTGGAGGTGTCGAGGCCGATGATCGACTCGATTTCCTCGCCGATGCGCGCCGGATCGGCACCCGGCAGATCAATCTTGTTAAGCACGGGAATGATCTCGAGATCATTCTCCAGAGCCAGATAGACATTAGCCAGGGTCTGGGCTTCTACGCCCTGGCTGGCATCTACCACCAGCAGAGCCCCTTCACAGGCCTGTAGCGAGCGGCTCACCTCATAGGAAAAATCGACATGCCCCGGGGTATCGATCAGATTCAGAATATAAATTTCTCCATCGGCAGCCTTGTATTCCATCCGCGCCGCCTGCAACTTGATCGTGATTCCACGCTCACGCTCAAGTTCCATGTTGTCGAGGAACTGTTCCTGCATGTCCCGGGCGGCCACGGTGCCCGTAGCCTGCAGCAGACGATCTGCCAGCGTCGATTTGCCGTGATCGATATGGGCAATGATGCAGAAGTTACGGATCCGCTGAACGGGAACGTCGGTCATCGCAGCTCTGTCATGGCGGTCGGGTGAATCAAGGCGGGGCCTTCAGGCAACCAGCAGCCGGGCTGACAAGGCCAGGGGCAGGCGTCCCGCGTTCAGGCCCTTCCAAGGATTGGTTGATCCTAGGCTTGGACTCCGGCGAGCCACGGGCCCGGCCCTCGGCCCCGGCGAGCGCAGCCCCTCTCAGGGCGATCAGGGCCCGGGCGGGTGGCTCGCCGGGACGCCAGCACCGGGCTCGCGCCTTCCTAGAGTTGGGAACCACAGCACCACCGCCGATGACCACCGCCGAGACCACCGCCACGGAGAACTCAGCCGTGAACTCAGCCGTCACCAACGCCGAGTCTGCCGATCCCAGGGCGCTCACTCTGGAGAACGTCGAGCGCGCACTCGATGAACTGCGCCCATACCTGATGGCCGACGGCGGCAACGTCGAGGTGGTGGAAATCGACGGGCCGATCGTCAAGGTACGGCTGCAAGGGGCCTGCGGCTCCTGCCCCAGCAGCACCATGACCCTGAAGATGGGCATCGAGCGCAAACTTCGGGAAGCCATTCCCGAAGTCAACGAAGTGGTTCAGGTGCTCTGATTCGGTTGATCCAGTCAAGGGGGGAGGGGGATCAAGCTGCTCCCCCTGTCGCCTTGGCGATCGCCTCCTCGGCGAAGTCGGCGAAGGCATCCACCACATCCCGCCGGTCATACAGGTACTCGGCTGCCCGATCGGCAATCGTGCGGCGCAGACTTGCAAGACCCTCGGAATCAGCCATCAGCGTCACGGCCCAGTCGATGTAGGCGTCAAAGCTGCGAGCCACCGGTGCTCGCTCCAGGCCCATCAACCGGTAGGCCCCGGCCACGAAGCGCGAACGCAGGAACTCCCCCTCCAGGGTGACGATCGGAGTACCGGTGTGGATCGATTCGTAAAGGGTGACCCCACTGCCGAAGTAAGGGGGGTCCAGCAGCAGATCAAGGCAGGCGGCCAGGCTGATGAACTCCTGCCGGCCCATGCGGCTCAGCAGGATCAGGCGCCCGGCCAGGGTGGGGGCGGACTGGGAGATCCGCTCCAGAAAAACCTGGGTGTAGGAGGTCACCTCCGCCTCCACGAACACGAACCAGGCCTGCGGCACCCGCTGGGCAATCTGCTCCAGCACGCCATCAAAATCAGGATGCAGTTTCGAGAAGCTCTGCAGGCAACCGAACAGCGGCGCATCCTGGGGTAAGAAGAAGTAATCCCGTCCATGGATCGCGGGCTCGAGATTTTCGGCCAGATAACAACAGGGCAGGCCCGGCAGGCGCACCAGGTTTTCGCTGTACTGACGATCGGCCCGTGGAGATTCCACCAGATCACCGGAGATGTAGTGATCGATCGTCGCCAGACCGCTGGTCTGGGGCACCCCCCAGCCTGTGACCTGCACCGGTGCTGAGCGATGGCAGGCCAACAACATCGCCGTTGGATGCATGCCGATATCGGTGAAGAACAGCAGATCCAGGCCCAGGTCATCCAGCTGGCGCGCCGCGCCTTCAACGCTGCCGTCTAGGACCAGCGCCTGATCGGCGCAGGCATCGATGCGATCGCGGATTGCATCGGCATGGGAGCTGGCCAGATGGATCACCACCACCTCAAAGCGGCGACGATCGAGATAACGGATCAGCCCCTCAAAGGCGCGGCTGTTGCTATGGGCATAAAAGAATCCGGACAGGAAGCCAATCCGCCGCCGATCCCTTGGCAGCCTTGGCGTCCATGGGGGGAGCTCCACGCTGCGTAGATGGCGTCTGAACAGTCGGCCATAGGCCTCCAACACGGCACGATCGTCATGATTGTGATAGATCAGGTAATAGGGATGGTGACTCATGGCGTAGTCACCGAATTCCAGAATTTGTCCTCGCTGTTCCAGCCGCCACAGCCCATTGAGGCAACGCTGCCGTAACTGCTCGATCTGCTGGGTCGATGTGGCCACAATCGGCAATACGAACAGATAGTTGCAGTTCAGGATCAAGTCATCAGGACGCAGAGCCAGAGCTTCGCCATGCCAGTGAATGGCGGCTTCCGGCAGCGACATGTTGCGGAAGATGTTGCCCAGGTTCGTGCGGTAGCCCACGTCGCCGGGATCCAAGGCGGCGGCACGCTCATAGGCCACCACCGCATCACCGAGCCGCCCTGCCTGCCGCAGCACCTGTCCCAGGCAACACCAGCTGGGCGCCTGGCCTGGATCCAGGCCAATCGCCTCCATGGCGCAGGCCTCAGCCGCGGCATGCTCTCCGGCCTGCAGCAGCTGGAGGGCCCGATCGAGAAGATCTTCAACTGTCATAGAAGTTGATTCTGGCCACATACCGCCAAAGCGCCACAGCCACGCAGCCCCCACCTCCGGGCCACCGGCAGGGCCGACTAAAAGTTTGTCCACGTAGCCCTTGGCGTGCCTGGCAGCATGGGCTTTGGTCAGCGGGTCTCAACGCCCTCAATGGCCGCAACCCATTCCGCCGTAATCGATCAGGACGCACCGGTCGATCTGATCAGCTTCCTCAAAGCCATTCCCGACGGCCGCTAGCGGCGCGGTGTGCGTTATCCCCAGTGGTTCCTGCTGTTGGTGGCGGTGCTCGGCATCCTCAGTGTCTGCCGTAGCTCCCGTGATCTGGAGGCATTCGCCAAGCGGCACCAAGAGGCGTTCAATCAGGTCCTTGGCCTGAACTTCAAGCGTTGGCCCGCCGATGCCACGTTCCTCTACCTGTTCAACAAGGCTCACCTGCAGGAATTCGGAGAGGTGCTGCAGGCCTGGATGATCAGCCAGATCCCTGGTGGAGCAGCGGGTTTCCACCAACTGGTCTGTGATGGCAAGACCCTGAAGGGTTCAGCCGTGGAAACCGAGGACGGCAAGCATCGCTATGGCCTCCGGCCGACTGCGTCGATGCTGCTCAGGTCACGGTGTACGCCCGGGCGCTCGGTGTTGCACTGGCACAGAAGAGCTACGACACCCATGAATCCAGCGAGCGGGCCGCTCTCAAGGAGCTTCTGAGCACGATGAAGCTCGATGGTGTCTTCATCCAGGCGGATGCGCTGCACATCAGGCGGGATTTTTCGCTGGTGTCTCGACCAGGGCGCCGACGTCGTCCTGACTGTCAAATCGAACCAACCGAAGCCCTACCCCCAGATCGGTTGCCAACTCGAGGGGAAGCGCAAGATCCCTTTCACCGCAATGGGTCACGAGAAACGCCATGGTCGAGACACCGTCTGGGAGCTCCGGGCAAAAGAAGCTCCTGAGCACATCAAGGAAAACTGGCCGGGCAGCGCCTGGAGCGTAGAGCTGATCACGACCAAAACCACCCGTAAGGGCACCAGCAGCGCGAGGCATCTGTTGATCACGAGCCTGTGCGCAGTCCCAGAAGTCCTGCTGCGCCTGATTCGCCAGCGCTGAAGATGCTCACCGCTACGCCAACCGAACTGGCGCACCGGTGTTCTCGTTCCTGCGGACCGTGGTGATCAACCTGCTGCGCCGGGGCGGCTACCGCTCCATTCGTCAGGGGCTCAGGGAACTGGCCGACGACATCAAGGGAATGCTGGCGCTGGGCGAAGTGTCGGTTGCGCTAGACGCGCCTTGATCACACTTTTAGGCAGCCCTGGGACTCAGGGGCACCACCGACGGAAGTGGGTTTCAGATCGGCGGCAGAACGTCGGAGGCGGCGACCGGGTTAGTGCAGCGATGCAACGTTGCAGCGCGGATCAGCTCAGACCCACTCAGCGACAACTTGGCACTGATATGTTTGCGATAGGTCTCAACGGTCTGCAGGCTCAGGCCGAGCGATTGTGCGATCTCCTTGTTGAGAAGCCCAAGGCCCAGAGCGTGAAAGACCCGGAGTTCGCGTGGTGAGAGTGTTTCCATCTGCAGCCGCCATTTCGGGTTGCTCATGTGGGAGCGCTTTGAGCTCAGTACCTGTAGACGGGTCACCATCCTCACCAGGTCGTCCCAGTCATGGTGTTTGTCCACGATTCCAAGCAGCATCGCCTCGATCTCCGCTGGCGGCGTGAATGCATCACTCATGTCGGTGATTAGGATCAGTTTGCCAGCTGGATTTGCGCCCTTCAGAGCCAACGCCGCGTCGACCCAGGTTTTGCCGTTCTCATCCAGACAATGCACATCGAGCAGGAGTAAATCAGGGGGAGTGTTCTCGATAAATACAATAGACTGAGCCACGGAGGAATACACAGCCACCAGCTCCATGCCGCAGTGTTCAGCCAGCAATCCGCCGACGGCCTTGCCAACCAGAATGTGACGATCAAGAACAAGGCAGGTCAGAAAGGGTAAACCCTCGCCTACCGCATCACCATGAGGGGGCATGCGACACTACTGCTTGCATTTCCCTATTCATACCCACTTGCGGGAGTCCAGCAAGTGGGATCCAATAATCTGGTGCTTGACTGCATCGCTTTGGCGGCACAATACTGAAGGTTGTCGCTGATCTACGCACCCATGAATGACTATTCCTTCTCAACCGCTCCAGCATTTCGCGCACCCCGTCGCTTGACGATTACCCTACCGCACAGCACCTACCATGAGATGCTGGAGCGAAGTGGTAATGAAGGTCGCTCGATGAGCAATTTGGCGGCTTTTCTGCTGGAGTCCACACTCGAGAAAGGGTGACACCTAAAGCGGCAGGGTAATTATCAAAGTTCAGCAGATCTAGAATCATCCGGAAGCCTCTGGCTTGAGGTACTTGTCCACTTCAGGCCATCCAGATCTGATCCGGGTCGTACATGTCCGTCGGCCACTGCTTGCTTGGTGATTACCCTGTTAATGAACAGCTGATCCGTCAGCTACCGGCCCTGCTTGGCGAGCATCGTCCCGATCTGATGCTGGGCGAGGGCCTCTACCAATCCCCGACAGGCTTCTTGAGCTGAAGCTCCCACTGGGCCGAAGGGATGGCGGTGCTGCTGGCTCAGGAGCACCCTGAAAGTGTCAGCTGGCCTGGCTGTCAAGTCACCCCGGGGAACTTCCCCCAGGGTGACTTGACAGCCAGGCCATTCATTTGAGCGCGAGTGATGGGGGGCAGGTTGGGTGCTGTCCTTACATCGGGTCTTGTGCGTCTGTTGGGAAGCCAGAAACACCAGCCGTGTGGACGGTTCATCAGAGATGCCCCTGTAATCGAGTTGGGCACGATGAACCCCTGCGAAGGCACCGCGGTCGTTGCTGCTGTCTGGCTGCACCAGAAGGCGATGGGCTTCGACCTACAGATCCTCTCTGTCGTAGGTCGCTTTCGCGATAGTCGTCAGCCGTGACGTTGAGGTTGTGGCTGGTGTCAATCCAGTAGCGGTCGCCGTCCTGATGGATGTGGCGGCCCCGATCACCCAGGCGCCTGAGGGCGTCGAAGAATTGGCATCAAAGGTACTGGCGGGAAGGTCACTGTTGTGAATAAGGGCGAGGGCATAGGCCACCTACTGATCCAGCAGGATCTGGCAGGGGCCATGGGACTTGAACAGGGCGGCCAGGGCGCGGGCATCAGGGGACCTGGCTGCAGTCGCTCCGCGATCTGGGCGTAGGCCTGGGGCCCGCCCAGTTAGCAGGCGAGCTCTTCCCAGAAGGAGTAGACCTCAATGCCGTCGAGCTTGCGGTCGATCTTGGACGGGTTGAAGGCGGTGCCCACCAGGACAGTGCGGGAGGCACGGGGCACGGAATGGAGGTCGGGTTCGGTGCAGAGCTGATCCAGGCCAGGCAGAGCGGCGAATGGGATCCCCAAACCGAGGTGGTCGGTGCTGAGCATCGAGTGGGTCTTACCGCCACCGAAGTTGGTCTGCAGCTCGATCACCGGCTCACCGCACAGGCCATTGAAGCGCTGCAGGGCGATGCACAGCAGATCTTTGAGGCCCTCGGTGATCAAGGTGCGGCGGCAAGCTCGTCCTGCTATGCCCACATACGTATGCTGTCCATGTCAGTAGCTTATGGGAGTGGCAGCAACCTTGGTCGGATCCCACTCTTCCGCTTCTCGTGCAATCCACGATGCAATAGTTGCTAAGTCATTGACTGCATCGCGCAAGTTTGGCATACTGTGGCGGAGCGCAGTATGCCTCAAGAAGGCTGGCAGGACTGCCGAGTCAACCCAACAGAGATGAAGTGGGCTGCAGTTGAGTATAAAAATCGTTTCGTCGATCTGTTTCTTGGTTTCGAGAGGTCCTCATTAGAGCCACTTTGCCCAAATTCTCGCGGTCGTTTTTTGGAGCCTCAAGTGATGCGAGTGTGTGATGGTGGTTGAGGAGGCTGTACGAATTTTGCATGCCAAGCCAAGATCTGCGGATGTTCTCTGTGGTCACTGTCCCTTCGACCAGACTCCATGAGTGGACAAGCCTCCGCGCCCAATCTGCTGCGCCGCCTCAATCTCATAGCCTGCCACTCAGGGGCGGCGTTCGAAGGATCGGAAAAACCAAGCTAAGCCCATGCGAAGCCTCGTCAGAAACTCTTTCATGTGTTGACTGACATATCTCGGATTTCTCTGATTGATTATCTAGATGACCAAAACAGTTCAACGATGTGCGGATAATCGAGGCATGTTGTCGACACGCTGCTATGCTCGTGAAAGTTAGCCCTAAATAGCGCTTATTCTAGCATTTCCAAGTCCAGCATTGAAGCAATAGTAAGGGTTGATTTGCCGTAGCATTATACCTGTAGCTGCTGCCGTGCCTGCCTTTCAGGTCCGGCTCCTCTTTCGACCCACAGGGCAGTTCCCAGCAACCGCTACATGTGGATAGCGGGTCCGATAGCCACTGTTCACGACGAACACATCTGCCATAAACTGGCTGCGGTGGCTAGGGTTAGCTTGGCAAGAAGGAGGGCGTTATTGGAAACAAGCAGGAGCGCCGCCGTGGTTCTCGGAAACCATCCAATAAGCGTTGGAAAGATGCGGACAGCCGTTCCGGGTCCAGCCAGAATTCTGAGCATCAATGACTTGTCGCTGCCGCTGCTGTCCTGTCACCGCACTGGAAACGAGGTTATGCTGACGGAGTAATAGGGGAGCCTGCTTGTCACCAACAGTCTTCCGGGATGGCGAATTTCGCTTTTTCTTCTTCTCTCGAGAGGAAAGCCGTATTCATGTACATGTCAGTCATCCAGATGGTGAGGCGAAGTTCTGGCTCAGGCCGACCATCGAACTCGCACGCAACATTGGGCTAAGCTCAGCAAAGGTTAAAGACGCAGAGCGCCTGGTCGAGTCACGCCAACAGGAGATCATCAATGCCTGGAACAACCACTTTGGGGGCTGAGGTAACCAATGTATCCGGTCATTGCATCTGGATACTCATTGACGATGAAGAGCTTGCCCTGCCTTATTCAGATTTTCCCTGGTTCAGGTCGGCCACTATTCAGCAGATCCTTAATGTCCTGCGACCGACGGCTGATCATCTCTATTGGCCTGCTTTGGACGTTGACTTATCTGTTGAGTCGATACGCCATCCTGAGAGGTTTCCGCTGAGGGCGAAGAGCACTTTCCAACCATGCCATTCACCTGAGCCGCCACCTGTTACGCACTGATGCCATTGAGCAGAACGTAGCCATTCTCTTGGCGGCCAGGTGATGGCGAGCGTTCGCATGACCAGAGCTTTGCATGCAGGCCCTGCTTGAAAACCATCGCCATTAAAACATGATTCTGCTCGGCCTGACTTAAATAGCCTACCCTTCCATAATCTCAACTTCGCCAATTATATTTACACTTTATGGGGCTAGGCATGCCAATGCCCCGTGCAACGAATCCAGTGGGGCGATGATAAATCAGCCAAAGAAATAAAGAAGAACTTCTTGTCACACTTCAACCTCTTTGCCCCATTCGATCGTGCAGCGAGCGCAAATCGTGTTAGCTCAGGGTTCCAAATTAAGCCACCGCGTGGATCACGACGCCACCGCCAGCAGAAGGGCGTAGAGCAGGCTGCCGCCGCTAAGCACCACCACGGCCACCAAGTGCCACCACTGGTTGTAGGTGGTTTCGGCCTGGGTGGCCTCCAGGGCTCCACCGGCGCCGTTGCATACCAGTGGCAGCAGAGCGGCTGCGGCGGGCCAGCCCATGGCCACCAGCCCCGGAGCCAACAGCGTCCAGTAGGCCGCCACCGACAGCACGATCGAGGCGCCCATGGCCAGGGCCAGCGGCTGCGCCACGGGCATCAGGTGCACACCGGCATGGCGCCAGGGCACGAGCGGCCGGCTCGGGCCCGCCATCACCACCAGGCCCAGGGCCAACACCAAAGCCACCAGTGCGGGCTGGAGCCCGAACACCGCCAGGGGCAGCAGCAGCTGCGCCAGCGTGAGGCCGCTGAACAAGGTGCGGTAGGCCAGTCGGCGGAGCAGGGGGTCGTGGCCGTCCTGGATGCCGTGGGCGCCAGCGGGCGGGGTGAGCTGCCATTGCTCGCGGGCATGCATCATGATTGGCCCCGCACTTGCCGCCACGGGCAGCGCGATGCTGATCAGGAGGGCAAACACTTGCCAGCGGCTCCCCAGTTGGGCCGCCAGCACATCGGCCCGACTGAAGGCCACCCAGGCCACTGGCAGCACCGACAGCAGCACCAGCCAGTGCCCCAGCTGCACCAGATTGAGGATCCAGCCCCGGGCGGTGGCGTCCTGCCCCAGCCTCACCAAACTGGGCCGAGCCGGGGCCTTATGCCAGGGCCAAAGGGGCAGCTCATCCACTGGTCTTGTCTGTTGCATCGGCCGTTGCATTCCCGTTTCATCCCCAATCCTGACTGTCTGAGCCTTGCTGCCTCCGCCACGCCACTACAAACCCCTGCGAGCCTGGCGCCTGGCCGCTGCCTACCTGGTGCTGTTGACCACCATCAGCGGGCTGGCAGGCACGCCCCAATGGCTGATCCGCCAGCCCCTGACCACGGGGGCCCAGCTGGCGGATCCGCGCTGGTGGGCCCTGCTGCTGGCTTGTTTGCTGCTCACCGTCGAGGCCTATGGGCACTACTGGCCGCGCCACACCCTGCGGTTCGAGCGTTCGCTGCGGCCCCTGGCCCAGGCTGGTTTCGGCCTGGCCTGGGGGCTGGCCCTGGGCCTGTGGATGCTCACCCTGGTGCGCTGGGCGCGTGACTGGCTGCCGGGCCATGGGGCTGCCGGCGTGCCTGCGCTGCTGCTTGCTTTCGCGCTGATCTCCCTCTGGCAGGCCCTTGTGCAGTCTTATTTCTGGGGCGTGCATGTGACGCCCGAGCACGACACCCCGGCTTCCAACCGCAGCAAGGTGTGGCGTTGCCATGTGCCTTTTCTCGCCAGTGGTCTGTTGTTTTTAGGGGCCTTTGGCAACGCGGCTTTGTTCGTGGGTCTGCAGGTGTTGTGCCTGGTGATCACCTCTCTGGCCATGCGCATGCCCCCCTGGTGGGATCGCACCCCGCAGCGGGCGGTCACCACCCGAGCCGGCTTGCTGGGATTGCCCCGCACCCACGGCTGGCAGTGCACCAGCCCTACCTTCAGCCCATCAGTGCCACGCTGAAGCCGCCCATCAGGGCCAATTCCCCCAGGTTGGCCAGCACCAGGCCCAGGGGCCTGGCCAGGATCGCCCCCGCGAGCATCGCCCCGGCCCCCAGCCGCAGCGGCAGAGCCACCGCCGGCTGCGGCGCCAGCAGGCCCAGGCTGAGGATCAGCAGCACCAGCAGCAGCAGGGCCAGCCGCAGCCCGGGTTGACCGTGGCGGTCGCGGTTGTGGTGGCGCACCAGGGCACCCTGCCGCACCAGGGCCAGGTCGAGATGCCGATAGCCCAGCCACCAGTTCGCCCCGATCCAACCCAGGGCCACCGCCCAGCCCAAGGCCAACAGCGGCGTTGGCAGGGCCAGCTCGCCCCGGCTGGCCACCACCAGGCTCAGGGGCAACAGCAGGGGCGTGATCAGCCCATGCAAGCGGTAGCGCCAGCGGCTGAAGGGCTCCAGCCGCCCACGGGCAAACAGCGGTTCTCCCGCAGCCAGCACGGCATTGTCGAGGCCCAGTCCCAGGCCGATCGCCCCGGCCATGCCGCCGGCGATGGCGGCGTCCTGCGGCACCCGGGCCAGGGCCAAGGCCGCCAGAGCCAGCTGGCCCAGGGCGATCAGGCCAAACCAGAGGGGTCGATGGGTTGATGTCATGGTCTGCCGCTCGTGAGGGCTGAGCTGATGAAACGGTGCGTGTGCTCCACAACCAGGTCCCGTTGCTCGCGACGGCTGATCCGGGCTGGTCGGTCGCCCCGCTGCACGAAAGCCTCATCCCGGCCATCCCAATAGTCACCGAATTGGGTGTGGTTGGCACCCGACACCTCCACCAGCCTGGAATTGGGCGGCAGCAGATGGCGGGTCTTGTGCACCAGTCGCGGCGGCACCAGCCCATCGTGGCTGCCGCAGAGGCTGGCCACCGGTAAGCGCAGGGCGGCGAGCGAATGGGTGGGGCTGGGAAACGCCCCCCACAGCACCAGCCCTGCCAGATCATTGGGCTGGTGGCGGGCATAGCAGGCGGCGGCCACTCCGCCGAGGGAGTGGCCGCCCACCACCCATTGCCGCACGTGGGGAAAGGTGCGGCGCAGGTTGCCCTCCGGCCCCAGGGCGCGGTCGTGGTCGAAGAGGGCGAAGCCGAAGGGCACATGCTGCACCACCACCAGCAGGCCGCAGCGGGCCAGTTCGCGGGCGATCGGGGCGTAGGCGCGAAAATCGACACCACCCCCGGGGAACAGCAGTAGCCCCCGCAGCGGACAGACCGTGCGCGGGCGGTAGGCGTAGTAGGCGTTCAGTCGTTGCTGACCCAGCAGACCGATCTCGCCAAGGCTGGCGGGCAGGGGCCCCAGTCCTGTCTGCCAGCGCAGGCGTCGGATGCAGAACCCCGCTGGGGTCTCCAGCCGCAGCTCGCTGTCGGAGTGCAGCCGCACCACCGATTCCGGCAGGGGGGGCATCAGGGGGGAACCCTGCTCGCGCTGGAGCCGGGGTTCCACGCAGGCGCTGGCCTCTTTGCCGCTGCCGTGGTGCGCCAGCAGGGCCAGCAGCCGCTCCAGGGCCTGCTGCGCCGCAGGGTTGTTGCGGTGGCAGCTCACCATGCGCCGGCCCTGGCAGGCCAGCAGCTGTCGTTGGAGCGGGGATTCCAGGGCGGTCACAAGGTCCGCAATCGCGGCCTCATGGGGGGCGGTGGCCAGCAGCCGGGCGGCGGCGCCCTCCGGATCGCCGCCCGTGTGGTGGGCCAGCAGGCTGAGGGCCACCAGCCGCTCCAGCAGCTCCAGCTCCTCCGGGGGCACCAGCTCACCCTCGCAGGCAGCCAGCCAGGCCAGCAGTCGCAACAGGGCCCGCTCCGAATCGGGCAGCCGATCCAGGGGGTCACCCGGGGCCATGCTGATCCCCTCGCTGCTCACAGGCCCCAACAGGATCACCCGGCCCGGGCCGCGAGGCATTTTCAAATAGGGCCAGGCTGGCGGGAAACCGCCGTTGCTCCGGGTCGCGGTCTGCGGCCGAGGGATCGCGGAGCCGGGTGGTGTATTCCAGCCGCAAACCGTTCACCGGATCGTCAAAGAAAAAGGAGCGGTAAGGATCAAGATCGAGCAGCTCGCCCAACACCACACCAGCGGCGATCAGCTCCTGCCGCCGCGCCTCAAGGGCTGCCAGCGAGGGGCACCGGAAGGCGAAGTGAAAGGTGCCACTGGGCACGCCCAGGCCGCGGTTGATGCCGCTGTCGTAATCGCTTGGCACCCCGGGAACCGCCTGCCACTCCATGAAGGCCAGGGCGCAGCCGCCCCCGCAATCAAAGAAAATGTGATTCACCGCACCGCCCTCCTGCATCAGCATCCGCTCGTGGATCAGCACCGGAAACCCCAGGTTTCCCTCGTAGAAGGAGCGGGTGGCGCTGATGTCATGGGTGCCAAAACTGAGATGGTCCAGGGTCATGGCGAGGCGGGGGCAATGGGGCAGGAGTGGGCAGATCAGGGCTGGTCGGCTGTGTCCCGGATGAACTGACTCAGGGTGTGGAGAAATCGCTTCTGATCGTCAAAGAACGGCATAGTGAACTACCTAGAAGCAGGGCTAATACGGCATTGGGCAGGAGGTCGCGACCATGGCGGCCAGGTCGGTCACGCTGTAGTCGAGCTAGACGTGCACCAGCAGCGCAAACATCCTCACCGCCCCCAGAGCGTCCATCCGGTTCCAGTGACGCAGCGAGCCGCCGCACTGAAAAACAGGCGCATAATAACTTATCAAATATCTCCACGCCCGGATTCTGCAGGCAGCAATGTAGCCAGTCGGGCCAGGGCTGGCTCCGGCGGACATGTCAGTGCATCAGCAGGGTCAGCGCAGATTAGTACTACGGATGGTCGGTGCTGCCCCTATCTTCATGGCGGGCCATCATCATTACCACGGTCTCACTGCCGAGGGCCTGCTTCCTCTGCTCGAAGCCTGGCTCCACGCGGGGCAGGCCAAACGCGGTGACGGCTGCCACCAGGGTGGAGCTGCTGATCACCCAGCAACGGCCCGCTGACGCCTTCCAGTGGCTGAACCTGTTCAGCAGCGTGGATCTAGCCGATTACGGCCGGCTGATCGATGCCCAGGTGGCGAACATCGAGGCCCAGCGAGCCCTGGCGGATTGGCGTCAGAATCAAGCCGCCCTCCAGGCCCAACGCCAACGGCTCGAACGCGAGTCGAACGAACCGCTTCCGCAACAGCTAGTGAAGCAGGAGGCCGCCCAGAACCGCGAGGCGGAAGCCATGATCAGTCGCTACCCGGAGATCGCGGAGCTGCTGGAAACCCGTCCGGCCGATCTGGAACGGCTCCAGGCGGGGATACCCGCCAACACCGTGGTGCAGCAGCCGGCCCTGCTCACCGGGGTGCCCACACGGACCAACACGGTGGCCTTGTTTGTGCTCACGCGCAGCTCCGTGCAGGTGGTGTTGGCTGCCATGCCGCCGAACTTCACAGAGCTGCTGGAGGCCTATAGGCAGGATCTGGAGAATGGCGATCCCTACCTGGAGCTCAGCCTGCAACTATACAACCTGCTGATCAAACCTGTAGAAGCCAAGGGGCTGCTCCCCACTGGAAGTCGCCTGGCTCTGATTACAACCGGCGCCCTGCGGGGCCTCCCCTTGGAAACCCTCGATGACGGCCGCAGCAAGAAATACCTGATTGAGAAGTATCCAATTCACTACCTCACCAGGCTGAGCCGCACGGGAACAACAGTCTCCAGTGCAGCCCCTGCGGCAGGGGGCGCATCAAGGCGTGCCCTGGTGATCGCCAACCCGACCCCCACCGCCAAACCCCTTCCGGGCACAGAGGAAGAAGCTCGTTATCTGGTGGGCACCTTTCCCGGAAGCCGCGAGCTGCGCGGATAGCAGGCCACCCTGCCGCAGTTCCAGCAGCAGGCGAGCCGCTTTCCGATCCTCCACCTCGGCACCCATGGCTGCTTCCTGGCCGCGGGCTGCCCGGAGCTGGAGATGAAGGCCAACACGTTGCTGTTCGCCAACGGCGAGAACTACCTCATCGCCGAAGCCGCACAGCTCGGCCTCGAAAACACCGAACTGCTGGTGCTCGCAGCCTGCCAGACCGCACGGATCACCAGTGACAACGACGTGGGCGTCAGCGGCCTGGCCTACGTGTGGGAACGGGCAGGGGCCCGCGCCGTGGTGGCCAGCCTGTGGAGTGCCCCCGATCAGGAAAGCAGCCAGATCAATCGGGGCTTCTACGCCAATCCGCAAAAGGGCCTCGACAAGGCGGAAGCCATGCGCCAGGCCAAACTCGCCCTGATCCACAGCGGCAAAAATATCCATCCGTTCAGCTGGGCACCCTTCATCGTGATCGGTGATGCGGCGCCGCTGGCAAGGTGATCGGCAGGTTCATCTAATGGCAGCGGGGCTGTTATCTTGTGGAAGATGTGCCTTCGAACAAGCCCCTCGAGTGGGCAGGCCACCACCTGCTCACTGCTGCGCCACCACAAATTTCTTGCCTGTCACTCAGGGGCAACGTTGGCAGGGGCGTGCGAGCGGCGAGAAGCATCCCCAACAAGGACAAGGCCGCTGACTCGCCCAGGATCAGAAGAAGAACTTCACCCCCACTTCGATTCCGTTCTGATCAATGGCGTAGGCCGTATTCGGTGTCTCGCCATTATCGCGGGCGAGATAGAGGTAGCGCCAGGAGACATCCAGCTGGGTGGAGTTGCCGATGGCATAGCCCACACCCGCCTGGGCATTGCCGGACATGTCGACCGCGCCGTTGCTGCCGAAGCCGCCGAGATCGCCCCGGGCGAAGAGGCGCAACCGGGGGGTCAGGAACACCTGGCCCTGCAAACCGAGCAGCGGCTGGGCGATGGGGTTGCCGAAATTCAAATTACGGGAGCGAAGGGCCAGGGGACCTGCGAAGGTGCCGATGGTCTCCAGCCCCAGATCCAGCACGCGCACGCCGGCATAGGGAATCACGATCACCGCGCCCGGGGTTCCGATCGCCCGTTCCCGCTCACCGAAGCGATAGCGGAAGGCGAAGTCATAGATGCCTTGGGTCATGGCCACCTGCGTCTTCAGCATGCGCGTGGGTGCAGGCAGATCGGGAAAGAAGCGGCGGTTTCGCTGGAAGGTGCTGGCGGTCTGCGCGCCCAGCCCCACATAGCTGAGGTCGGTCTGAAAACCGATCCGGTTGTACTCCACACTGCCGCGCAGATAAAAGATGTCGGTGATGTGCTCCAGGAGGGAGCCGAGCCCCACATCGGTGACGGCGGTGAAACCCGGGATTTCGATTTGATCGGGTAAGGAGAGCTCTGACAGCCGTTCCCGCAGGCCATCGATGCGGCGGGCCACCGGCTCCGGCTTGCGGTCGCCGCTCCTCCGGTCCAGCAGGCTCGACAGATCCCGTTCGGTCGCGGCGCGTGTGACGGAGCTGGTGGCCCGCAGCGGCGCGAAGCCGTAGATCTCCAATGTGCCGGCCCAGGCAGAGAGCCCAGGCTTCGGCGGGGCGGCGGCTGGCCCCGTCTCGGTCGGCACGGGTTCAGCCCGCTGGGCGGTGGAGCCGGTGCCGTTCGCTTCCGCCAGCGTGAGCGGCGGCCATTCAGCGGCCCTCGCCTGCAGGAGCGTCAGAGCGGGGAGGATAGCGGTGGCCGCAAGGAGAACGGTCCAAAGCATGGGCGACAGGGAAGCAAGACCCGCGAGCGGCAAAATAGCGTTGCAGAGGGAGATTGGCCCCCACAAAAGGGCCGGAAAGTTTGACGCGACCTTCCCTGCAACACCGTGGACCCGCTCAACGAAATCAATCCCTTGCCCGTTGCTCGCCCCGGTTTCGTCCAAGGGGCCTGCCTGCTGGTGGCGCTGGCCGTGGCACAGCTGGCGCTCGTGTTCCTCCATCCCGCTGCCGCCCTGGCGGCAGACCCCTGCCCTGCCTCGATGGCGCCCACCCACTTCAGCCGTGGCGCTGAGGGCATACTGATCACCTCGGGCGGACGCTTCGGGGGTTACGGCTTCTATCTGAAGAACGGCAAGCCGGTGTGGCTGTGGAACATGGTGGATCTGGAGCGCCTCAAGTGGGAGGGGGCCGAGCCGCTCTCGCCTGGCAAGCACAAGGTGGAATTCGATTTCATCTACCAAGGCAAGGGGGCGGGCACCTTGGCCTTCAACAACTTCAGCGGCGTCGGCGGGCCCGGCAGCGGCAGCCTCAAGGTGGACGGCAAGGTGGTCGCCACCAAAACCATGGCCAAAACCCTGCCGATGATCCTGCAGTGGGATGAGAGCTTCGACATCGGCTCCGACACCCTCACCGGCGTCAACGA
>JBAPUA010000076.1:0-25391 GCA_049282435.1 Cyanobium sp.
GAGCGAGCCGGCCGCTGATCAGGGCCAGGCGGCGGCCGCCCAGGCCACAACGGGCCAGCGCCTTCAGGCCCCCCGCCGCCGCAGCTTCAAGGAGACCAGGGAGCTGGAGCGCCTCGACACCGAACTGCCGCTCTGGGAGAGCCGGCGCAGCGAACTGGAATTGCTGCTGGCCAGCGGCGGCGGCGACTACACCCGCATCGAGGGCCTCACCCAGGAGCTGGCCGACCTGCTGGAGCGGATCGCCGGCGCCGAAGAGCGCTGGCTGCTGCTCAGCGACCTGGCGGACTGAAAGGCCCCCACCAGGGGCTCCAGGGCGCCTTGGCGCAGGGCCCCGAAGCCTCTCCGATCGGCACCTGGGTTCGGGCGCTCCAGCGCGCTGCCGCCGCGGAGCAGGCCCAGCTCCTGGCCGCCAGCCCTAGCAACAACCGGCCGGACCTGAAGCAACGCTGCAGTTTGTCAACGGTGATGAGCGGCAGCGAACATGAGCCCCCGCCCCCTCAGCCGAGCCCCGTATGGTGAGCCCGGTAAATTCCGGCACCTCCGGTCCGGTCTCTCCATGAAAAACATCGACGAGCACATCGAGAAGGACAAGGTCGAGATCGAAGCCGCCCGTGCCGAAGGCAACCAAGGCAAGGTGCGGCACCTCGAAGAGGAGCTCAAGGGCCTGGTGGAGTACAAGGAACACCATCCCGAAGACAGCCACGACCCCAGCCCCCTGGAGGTCTACTGCGATCTGAATCCCGAAGCTCCCGAGTGCCGGGTCTACGACGACTGAGTCCGCTGCGCTCGGGCGGTGAGTGCCTCAGTCCTGATCTCTGGGATCGCTGGGGCGCCAGCCGCGGCTGCTTGACCGGCGTTTGCATCGAGGCCCAGCTGGGCCCAGACCGCCGCCTTGAGCGGCTCAAGCCCCTGGGCCATGGCCGCTGAGATCGCCAGCACAGCGGCCAGCCCCGCCGCAGCGCCATGGGACCTGAGTTGCTCCACGGTCTCCGCCAGCTCTTCGGGATCCAGCAACTCGATCTTGTTCAGCACCAGCAGCCTGGGCCGTTCCGCCAGGCCATGGCCATAGGCCTGGAGCTCCTGCTCCACCACGGCCACATCGGCGAGCAGATCCTCGCCGCCGGCATCCACCAGGTGAATCAACACTCTGGTGCGCTCGATGTGGCGCAGAAAATCGTGACCCAGACCGGCCCCCTGAGCCGCGCCGGCGATCAGTCCGGGGATGTCGGCGAACACGGTGCCATCGCCGCTGGGTCGGCGCACCACCCCCAGGTTGGGCACCAGGGTGGTGAAGGGATAGTCGGCGATCTTGGGTCGGGCGGCTGAGAGCACGGAGATCAAGGTGCTCTTGCCGGCGTTGGGCAGGCCGATGATCCCCACCTCGGCCAGCAGTTTCAGCTCCAGCTGCAGCAGCCAATCCTCGCCATCCTTGCCCTCCGTGGACTTTTCCGGGGCCCGATTGCGATTGCTGAGGTAGTGGGCGTTGCCGAGACCGCCGCGACCGCCGGCGGCCACCAGCAGCTCATCGCCGGGCTCGGTGAGATCCCCGAGCAGGATGCCGGTGCGGCAGTCGCGCACCTCCGTCCCGCAGGGCACCTTGATGATCAGGTGCTCGCCGCTGGCACCACTGGAGCGGTTGGGGCCACCCCGGCGGCCGTCCTGGGCCGGGAACAGCCGCTTGTACTTGAAATCCAGCAGGGTCTGGAGGTTGGCATCAGCCCGCAGCAGCACGTTGCCGCCGCGGCCGCCGTCGCCGCCGGAGGGGCCGCCGGCCGGGACATATTTCTCGCGCCGGAAGGCGACGATGCCATCGCCGCCGCGCCCAGCGCGCACCGCGATTCGGGCCTGATCGATGAACTGCATTGGTCTGATCCTAGGATCCACCCGTCGCTGAGCCCGATTGGCCGAGGTTCGCTTTCAGCAGGTCGGCAAGACCTACCCCCCTCGGCGCGGCGGCTCCGGCGGCGGGGCAACCGGCACTGGCCCCGTCGAAGTGCTGCGCCAACTGGATCTCCGCATCGACGACGGCGAGTTCCTGGTGCTGGTGGGGCCTTCCGGTTGCGGCAAAAGCACCCTGCTGCGCCTGCTGGCCGGGCTGGAGTCCCCAACCAGCGGCGAGATCTTCGTGGGCGATCGGCCCGTCAGCCGTCTGCGGCCGGCCCAGAGGGACGTGGCGATGGTGTTCCAGAGCTATGCCCTCTATCCGCATCTGAGCGTGGCCGACAACATCGGCTTCGGCCTGCGGCGCAGCAGCCCCCGCAGTCCCCTGCAGCAGCTGCAGGACAGCCTGCACCGCGGCAGCCAGGGCCTGCCGACAGGTCTGCGGGTGCCTTCGGCCCGAGAGCAGCGGGTGGAGCGGCGCATCGCCGAGGTGGCGGTCACCCTGGAGCTGGAGTCCCTGCTGCAGCGCCTGCCGAAGGAACTCTCCGGCGGCCAGAAGCAACGGGTGGCCCTGGGCCGGGCGATCGCCCGCCAGCCGGCCGTGTTCCTGATGGACGAACCGCTCAGCAATCTCGACGCCAAGCTGCGCACCGGCACCCGCGCCCAGATCGTCGAACTGCAGCGGCGCCTGGGCACCACCACCCTCTACGTGACCCACGACCAGGTGGAGGCGATGACCATGGGCCATCGCATCGCCGTGCTCAACGGCGGCCAGCTGCAGCAATTAGGCACGCCACTCGAGCTCTACCAGTGGCCCTCGAATCTGTTCGTGGCCCAGTTCATCGGCAGTCCGCCGATGAACCTGCTGCCGGTGCAGGTGTGTGCGCCGGGCCAGCTGCTGCTGGCCGGTCACCGCTTCCTGCTGGAGGGGCCGCTGCTGAGCGCCAGCGCCAGCCGGGTGGGCCAGACCCTCACCGGCGGCCTGCGACCCGAACACCTGAAGCTCGCGCCCGCGGCCAATCGCAACCTGGCCGCCGAGGTCTGCCACGTGGAGGCCCTCGGCAATGAACAGCTGCTCACTTGCCGGCTGCTGGAGGGCAGCCACCTGGTGCTGCTGCGCGCCAGCCCCGACCAGCAGGTGACCGTGGGCCAGAGCGTGCATCTGGAGGTGGAAGCGACCGGCTGGCGGCTGTTTGATGGCGAGGGTGTGGCCTTGCCCTTGCCGAAGCCCGCTGTTGAAAAGCCGCTGCAGCTTCCCGCGATCAAGAGCTGAGGGCAGGGCTGGCGATCAAGCGACAGCGATCACGATCTGATGTGGATCGATGTGGCCGCCAATGCCACGCCGTACGAACCCCTGCTGACGGGATTCAGGAGCGAGCTTTGGCGCTGCAGATCTGCGATTGCTGGCTGCGACAGCTGATCGCTCGGGTGCAGGCTGCGCCAATTGCTGAGTACCCCCACTCCAGCCGATCCCAGGCCAGAGGCAGGGAGCCGACAGCACAACGGTGCAGTCGGCTCCGGATCGGATCGGCGCGGACCCAGGTGGTGATGGCGTCGTCATGCGCCCAGCCGCTTCACTTCACCCAGATCACGCTGCAGCCCGCCCCGCCGTCGCCCTTGTCGGCATCCACCACCCGCTCCACGTAGGGGACGCTGGTCAGCCAGTCGCGCAGGCCGCGCTTGAGCTTGCCGGTGCCGATGCCGTGGATCACCCACAGCGGTCCATTGGCGCTGCGCAGATGTTCTTCCACCGCCGCCTCGGCCTCATGCACGCGCATGCCGCGCACATCGACCGTGTTGGCCTCGGTGCGCATCTGGGGCCCGCGGCTGGCCGGATTGCGGCGGCTGCGAATCTGCACCTGGGGCTGGGCCGGCTCGGGCGGCGCCGGTTTTTCGCCGTTGAGCCCCTCGATCGCCGTCAGCGGCACGGTGGTGCGCAACACGCCGCAGCGCACCGTCAGCTCGCGGCCATCTGCAGCGATGGCCAGCACCTCGGCCGCCTTGCCCAGGGCCAGCAGCCGCACCCGATCCCCCAGCGCCGGCCGCCAGCCGCCGTGCTCGCGCCGCTCCGGCTGGGGGCGGTGCTCCGCCTCCAGGCGCTTGAGCCGCTGACCGGCCTGGCGCGCCGTTTCGGCCGCCTCGCGCCCGCCCGCCCGGCCGCCCTGGCGCAGGCGCTTGATCAGCCGTCGCACCTCCCCCTGGCCTTCGCGGATCGAGCGCTCCAGCTGCTGGCGCCGCTGCTCCTGGATCTCGGCGCTCTGGTCCTTCTGCTGTTGCCAGCGAGCCAGCAGCTCCTCATGCAGCAGCTCGGTGCGGGCCAGCAGCTCCACCGCCGCTTCCGCCGCCTCCTGCTGCTGATGGCGCTGGCGCTCCAGCCCCTCGATCACCCGGTTCACATCCCCCTCGCCGCCGGGCTCCAGCTGGGCGGCCGCCGCACTGACCACCGCCGGATCGAGGCCCAGGCGGGAGGCGATCGCCAGGGCGTTGCTGCGGCCCGGGATGCCCCACTGCAGGCGATAGGTGGGCGAGAGCGTGGCCTCATCGAAGGCCACCGAGGCATTCTCGAAGCGGGCGTCGCCGTATTTGAGCGCCTTGAGCTCACCGAAGTGGGTGGTGGCGATCGTCAGCCGCGCCCGATCGGCCAGCTGGCGCAGCAGGGCCGCCGCCAGGGCCGCCCCCTCGGTGGGATCGGTGCCGGCGCCCACCTCATCGAGCAGCACCAGGCTGGCGCCCCGCTCGCCGCTGGCTCCCGCCGCCCCAGGGGCGGGCAGGGCCGCCAGGATGCGGGCGATCCGGCGGATGTGACCGCTGAAGGTGGAGAGGTTCTGCTGCAGCGACTGCTCATCGCCGATGTCGGCCAGCACCTGACCGCACCAGGGCAGCCGGGGCGTGCCGCTGCAGGGCAGGAACAGACCGGAGCGGGCCATCAGGGCCGCCAGGCCCACACTCTTGAGGGTGACGGTCTTGCCGCCGGTGTTGGGGCCGGTGATCGCCACCACCCGCAGCTCCGGGCTGACCCCCACCGTCACCGGCACCACCGCGGCGCCCCCCTCGCGGCGCTGCTGCCAGAGCAGCAGGGGATGGCGCAGATCGCGCAGCTCGAACGGGGCCTCAGCTGAGGCCGCCAGCTGGGGCCGCACCGCCCCCAGCCAGGCGCCGTAGCGGGCCCGGGCCAGGGCCGCGTCGAGGCGCACCAGCACCCGCTGCAGCTGCTCCAGGGCCGGGGCCTGCTCCCCCACCAGGCCGCTGAGCTCCAGCAGCAGGGCCCGCTCCAGCTCCCGTTCCTGCCCCTGCAGTTCCCGCAGCCGGTTGCCCAGGGGGATCACCGCCTGGGGTTCGATGAACACGGTGCTGCCGGAGGCGGAGCTGTCATGCACCAGACCCCGCACCTGGGCCGCCGCGCCGGCCTTGACCGCCAGCACGGGCCGGCCGCTGCGTTCGGCCACCACCGTGTCCTGCAGCTGGGGCGCGTAGCGGCGCAGGAGCTCCTGCAGGCGATCCCGCCGCTCCGAGCGCACCGCCTGGGACTGGCGCCGCAGGGCCGCCAGGGGGGCGCTGGCGCGATCCGCCACCCTCCCCCCTTCCTCCAGGCAGAAATGCAGGCGCTGCTCCAGCTCCGGCAGGGTGCGCATGGCGTCGACCAGGGCACTGCAGACGGGGCGCAGCTCGGGATCATCGATCTGGCGCCGCAACCGCCGGGCCGCCGCCAGGGTGCCGGCCAGGGCCAGCAGCTCCTCGCCGCCGGCGCAGCCGCCCTTGGCACAGAGGGTCACGGTGTCGGCGATGTCCGCCGCCCCCTGGAAACTCAGCCCCCCCTCCACCAGGCCATCGAGGCCCAGCAGCTCGGTCGTTTCGGCCAGCAGGATTTCGCTGGAGCGGCGATCGGCAGGCAGGGGCAGGACCCGGCAGTGGCGCCCACCGGCGGCGGTGCTGGCAAAGCTGGCCAGGTGTGCCGCCAGCCGCGGCCACTCCAGCAAGCTCAGGGTCTCCGGCTCGATGGCGGGCTCGCTGCTGAGATCCGGAGCCGGTCCGGGTGCCGGCGGTTCCGCGGCGCTGGGTATGGCTGCGATGGAAGCTGGGGCGGTGACGTCATCCGAGGCTTCGACGTCGCCTTGGCCGGCGCCTGAGATTTCGAGTTTGGCGGGGAGTTCGGCATCGCCGATGGCTGGGGGCTCGACGGCAGCGGCGCCCTGGGATGGGCCTGAAGCTGAGGCTGCTGCGGGGTCCTTCAGCGGCCACCGTTCATGCGCCTCCACGGAGCACCCAGCCGGCTCCACCGGCCCCTGATCTCGCCCCTGGTCCGGCTGAGGTGCTGCTTGCAGATCTGCAGGCGCGTCGGATTGCCGCTCCGGATGCAGCTCTGGATGCCGTTCCCAGCGCTGGTCGATCGCCCCGGACCGGGCACCCACGGCCAGGCCGATCGCTGCAGGATCCGCCGTGGCCAGTCTCGGGCCATCCAGGTTGCCGTCCTGGTGGTCGGCAGCGGGCAGATCCATGGCCCCGGCCGGCGGCGGCTGGGGGACGCCAGGGGCGGTCCCGTGGCTGGATGGGACCAGGATCGGCGCCAGGACCGCCGCGATCACCTCATCAGGGTGTGCCTCCGTGGGGCCGGGCAACGCCCCTGTCCCAGCCGCGGGCAGGGCAGGAGCTTCGAGGATCGCGTCCCCTGGGGTGGCGTCCTGGATCCCGGCCAGGCTCAGCCCCGTGGGTCCCGGGGAGAGACCGAGCGGGAGCGCGATCACGGGCTCGTCCACCGGCGCACCGGCGCCGGCAGGGGCGAGCACGGGCTCCGGCAGGGGCAGCTCGCCGGCCCCAGGCAGCTCGGATAACACCGGATTCACTCTGCAGCAGGCGAAGAGGGCGACAGCCCGGACCCGGCCGAGTCCGGCGCCAGCGGCCGGGGCGGCGGGATCGGTGACTCGCCCACATTGGAGGGGATGCCGCCGGCCGGCTCATACAGCAGCTCCAGCCAGTTGCCCTCGGGATCCTTCATGTAGAAGGAGGCGGTGCCATCGCGATGGTCATGGACTGGGCCGACGCTGTGGCCAGCGGCCGCCAGCTGGGCATGCACCGCATCCACCTCGCTGCGCTCGTCGTAGTGGAAGGCGAAGTGGGGGCCGGCAGCGGTGTAGGCGGGGCTGAGCAGGGCAATGCCATCGCCGTTGACCGGCGATTGCAGATAGGCCCAGTCATCCGCATCCCAGGTGAGCCGCAGCCCCAGAGAGAGATAGAAGGCCTTGGCGCGGTCCATGTCCTGCACCCGCACCGCCACATGGCCCAGCCGACTCGTGGCCATCCCGTCCGCCCCATCGCTGAAGCCATTCAAGCGGTTCCCGTCGCCTGACCGCCGGAACCCTCGCCGCCGCCGGCAGCACCCCCGCCGGCGATCGCCTCCCACATCCAGCAGCACGGCCACGGGCCCAGAGGCCAGATGGCGCGGATCGCCAACCCCAGCAAGCCCGTCAGGAAGGGGGTCAGCATCAGCAGGGCCGGCGAGCGGGCCCACGGATGGCGAGGGTTGGACCTCGTCACCCAGCCGAGGGCCCCCAGCTCGGGGAAGAGCGCATAGGGCATGTGCCTGGCAAGGGCGATCGCCGTGATCAGGGCCACAGATAGGCCGCGATCGCCAGGGCCGCCCGGCGCGATGTCAGCCCGCCTTCAACCACGCGGCCGCATCACAGGCGTGATACGTGAGGATCAGATCGGCACCGGCGCGACGGAAACACATCAGGGTCTCCAGCACGATCGCCCGTTCATCGATCCAGCCCCGCTCGGCCGCGGCCTTGACCATGGCGTACTCACCACTGACGTTGTAGGCGGCGATCGGCAGCTCGGTTTCGCCCCGCAGACGATGGATGATGTCCAGATAGGCCAGGCCGGGCTTGACCATCAGGATGTCGGCCCCCTCCTGCTCATCCAGCAGGGCTTCGGTGAGGGCTTCGCGGCCGTTGGCCGGATCCATCTGATAGGTGCTCTTGTCCTTGGGGATCGGCTTGCCGGAGGTGGTCCGGGGAGCGGAATCCAGCGCCTCGCGGAAGGGTCCGTAATAGGCGGAGGCGTACTTGGCGGTGTAGCTGATGATCCCCACATGCTCGAATCCCTCCTCATCGAGAGCTTCGCGGATCGCGCCGACACGGCCGTCCATCATGTCGCTGGGGCCGATCAGATCGGCACCGGCCCGGGCCTGGGCCACGGCCTGGCGGCAGAGAATCTCCACGGTGTCATCGTTGAGCACCACCCCCTCGTCCGAGACGATGCCGTCATGGCCGTCGCAGGAGTAGGGATCGAGGGCCACATCGGTCATGATCGCCATGCCGGGATGGGCCTCCTTGAGCCGGCGGATCGCCCGGGGGATCAGGCCGTGCTCGTTGAAGCATTCGGCGCCGTCCTCGGTTTTCAGGCCATCGGCCACCTTGGGGAACAACACCACACAGCGGATGCCCAGGTCCCAGGCGCGGCCCACCTCGTCCACCAGGCCTTCCAGGCTCCAGCGGCTGGCCCCGGGCATGGCGCCGATCGGCTCATTCGTGGCTCCCTCATGCACGAACAGGGGATAGATGAAGTCCGTGGGGGCCAGGTGGTGCTCCCGCACCAGAGCCCGCAGAGCCGGTGTCCGCCGCAGCCGGCGCGGGCGGTAGATGAGATCCATGGAGAGGTTCGCTCTGGCCGGATCCTACGGATCAGAGGCGTTGGCTTTGGAAGGTTCTGGGCCCCGGCGGCGGCCTGGAGGGGCAACCACCACCCGACCGGCCGTCAGCGCAGGGCGTTGTCCAGCACGATCACCCCATATCCCAGCAGCGCAGACACCTGCACCGTTCCGCCGCCCGAGGAGCCTGCGGCGGCAGCGCATCAGGGCGGCGACGGAAGCACCCCGATCCTGGCGCCGACGAGGGGTGGCGTTCAGAGCCGCGCCGCAGCGATCCAGCCCTGGCGGGGATCGGCGCTGCGGGCCTGACGCAGCTCCTCCAGCAGCTGCCGCTCCCGGTCACTGAGGGTTTCCGGCAGTTTCAGGATCGGTGTGAGCAGCAGATCGCCGCGGCCCTCCCTCAGGGGCCAGCCCTTGCCCTTGAGCCGCAGGCTGCGGCCCAGGCTCATGCCGGGGGGCACCTGCACCATCGCCTCACCGTCGGGGGTGGCCACCCGCACCTCGCCACCGAGGGCCAGCTCATCGAGGCTCAATGGCAGCTCGGCGCGCAGCTGATCCCCATCCAGACGCCAGATCGGATGGGACTGCAGCCTGAGGGTGAGATAGAGGTCACCGCGGCGGCCCGTACCGGGCTGCAGATTGCCCTTGCCCTTGAGGCGCAGGCGGGTGCCGTCCTTCACCCCAGCCGGGATGCGCACCTGCACCCGCTCTTCGTTGACGGCCAGGGTGCGCTCGCAGCCGCGGAAGGCGTCACCCAGGGGCAGGTTGATGCTGGCCTCGGCATCGAGATCAATCGGCACGCCGCGGCCGGCGCCGCCGCCGGGCCCGGGAAAGCCACCCGGAAAGCCGGATCCGAAACCGCCGGGGGCACCGCCGAAGCGGCCGAGCAGATCATTGATGAAGTCATCGAAGTTGCCGTAGCGGCCGAAATCGACCTCGGCTCCGGCGCCAGCGCCGGGACTGCCCATCTGATTCCAGTACTGGCCGAACTGTTCATAGCGCCGCCGCTTGTCGGGATCGGAGAGCACCTCGTAGGCCTCGCTGATCTCCTTGAACCGGGCCTCGGCTCCCTGATCGCCGGGGTTGACATCCGGGTGGCACTGGCGGGCAAGCTTGCGGAACGAGCGCTTGATCGTGTCGGCATCGGCGCCGCGCTCGACCCCGAGAACCTTGAAGTAATCGCGGTAGCCGTTAACGCTCATCAGCCCGGGCCCTGTGGCTGCATTGTCTCAGCCGTGGGGGACCGGCGAGGTCGCCGGTAGGGGCGGAAGGCCGTACGAGGCCTGCTTTCCTAGATTTCAGACCAGTCTCAGCCGCACAGACACCTCCATGGGCTTATCTCTCCGTGCAGGACACTCCCTGCTGCTGGCGACACTGCTGCCGCTGCTGAGCCTGGCGGGCCCAGCCCAGGCCGGCAGCTCCAGCCAGGCGCTCGGCCCCTCCCAGAATGCGGCGCCGGCTTCGGCGCCGCAAAGCGGCACTCCACCTGAAGGCCAGAGCTCCACCCCCAGCCTCGGAGAAGCCCTCAAGCCTTCCAGCCCGGAGCAGATCGCCCTGGCCAACCACCTGCGCCAGCAGGGAGCCGTTTTTTACGGCGCCTACTGGTGCAGCCACTGCTTTCACCAGAAGAACCTGTTCGGCCAGCAGGCCGGGGATCGCCTGCCCTACGTGGAATGCGCCAAGGATCAGGCCGGTGCCGACAAGTGCGATGCCGCCAAGGTGCGGGCCTATCCCACCTGGGTGCTGGGCAACGAACGGCGTGAAGGGGTCCAGACCCTGGAGGAACTGGCCTTCTGGACTGGTTTTCCAGGTTTCGGAGCCGGCGGCGGCAAGGGCCAGGCCAGGGGCCTGACCCCCAGCGGCCAGAGCCCACAGGCCAACCCTGACGGCAGCGCCGCACCGGCCACCACGGCGCCCAGGATCGCCACACCCTGAGCGGCCGGGCCTGTGGCAGCACCGACCAAGGGCCGCAGCGGCGATCGGCTGCGCGGTACCGATCGGAGCAGGCGCCTCAGAGCCATCCAGGCCCGCAGGCGTGCCGGTTCTGCTCCCCAGGGCAGGAGCTCTCCTCGGTCCGGCGGCTTGCAGCCGCTGGGCAAGGACCATGACCCCTTCCGCAGGTCAATCGACCGCAGCCAGCACGACCCTGCCGCGACCCTGGGCCCTCCGGTGCAGGCAGCACCCCCACACAGCGGCTGCATCAGCTTCTATCCACCGTGGCTGGGCCGCCAGGCACCTGTCCACAGCTGGGACTGGACAGCAAGCAAGACACCCCGGACCCCAGAGCCCGCCTATTTAAAAGGGCCCTTCCAGGCCCCATGGATCATTTGGGTGACAAGGCTGATCTCACCCCGTCTCCGTTAAGAGTGTCAGGCAGCCACGGGGGCGGCTTGACGGGAGAAACGAACGATGTTGTTCGCTGTTACGGGTTTGCTCTTACCGAGCAGGCTTCAGTCACCCTCCTTATGCCCCGTCGAAACCATTGCAGCCCCGGAAAGGGGAAATGGAGCTGAGCGGAATCGAACCGCTGTCCGAAACACTGGTGTGAGCCACCTAGTCGGCCCGAAGACCGACCCCTTGAGTATGGCACTGGCATCCTGGAGCTGGAGCCGTGAATGCCGGTGGGCATCACCGAACCTGCCGAGGGTGCCGGTCGGCCCCACCCCCAGCGGAGTTGCCTTGATCCCCCTCCTGACTGCGGTCGTCCTCACCGTCGCCGTGCTGATGGGGCTGTGGGGAGTGATCCTTGGCGGCTGGTGGCTGGTGTTGTGGTTGATCGACCCGCTGCTGGAGCGGAGCCGCGCCAGCGTGCGGCACGAGCGGATCCTGCTCAGCCTCCAGGCCTGGGAACGGCAACGGCAGCTCCAGGCCCAGGAACGCAGTCGCCAGCGCCTCCAGGTGGTGGATCTCGACGGTCAGACCCAGTGGATGATGCCGGAGGAGTTGGCGGCGTTCCACCGGCGCTGCTGGGCCGAGCTGGAGCTGGGGGCGGGCAGTCCCTGGCTGCTGGTGCGGCAGCAGTGGCGCCGCCGCAGCCTGCGCTGGCATCCCGACCACGGCGGCGATCCGGCCACCTGGCTGCGCAAGCAGCGGGCCTATGAAGCCCTCAAGGGCGCCGCAAGCCTGGCGCGCCGCTTCAACCCCGCGGCCCCGGGGCCCCGACGGATCGGTGCCCGGCAGCGCCCCTGGCCCTGGCGGCGCGGCTGAGCGGCGAGGCAAGAGGCCCGGTCCAACCGGGGCGTGTAGAAACGGGGAGCCCCCAGCAGGCCGCGGCCGCCACGGATGCAAGCACCTTCGCAAGCCGTCCTGGATGTGATCGCCGTGGTGCCGCCCGGGCTTGAGGAGGCCGCCGCATCCGAGCTGGCGGCCCTGGGCGCCGAAGCGGTGCGGCCCCTGCGGCGGGCCGTGGCGCTGCGCACGGACCTGGCCGGCTTTTACCGCCTGCACCTGCGGGCCCGCCTGCCCTTCCGCTTCCTGCGCCAGCTGGATCGCTTCCCCTGCCCCGATCGGCAGGCCCTGCACCGGGGCGTCCAGAACGCCGCCGACTGGGCCAGCTGGCTGCCACCGGATATCAGCTTCCGCGTCGATGCCAGCGGCGCCAGCCGCGAGTTGAGCCACAGCCATTACAGCGCCCTGCAGGTCAAAAACGCCCTGGTGGACTGGCAGCGGCAGCACTGGGGGGAGCGTTCCTCGGTGGATCTGGACGATCCGGATCTGAGCCTGCACCTGCATCTGAGCCCCGGCGGCGGCCCCGGCAGCCGGGACCGGGGCGAGGACGGGGCGATGGCCGTGCTCAGCCTCGATGGCGCCGGCACCAGCCTGCACCGCCGCGGCTACCGGGCCGCGATGGGGCTGGCGCCGCTCAAGGAAAACCTGGCCGCCGGTCTGATCGCCCTGACCGGCTGGGACGGCAGCGTGCCGCTCTGCGATCCGCTCTGCGGCTCGGGCACCCTGCTGATCGAGGCCGCCGCCCTCGCGCTGAATCGGGCACCGGGATTGTTGAGCGAGCGGGTGGTCGCTCCAGGTCCCACCGCCTGGCCGGCGGCCAGCAGCCCAGCTGGAGCCAGTGGAGCCGTCGATCCGCCCGAACACCGGCGACCGCGCCGCTTCGGCTTCGAGCGCTGGCCGGATTTCGATGCCCAGCTCTGGCAGCTGGAGGTGGACGCCGCCCGCAAGCTGGAGCACCGCAGCCTCGTCGATGGCCGGCCCCTGGCGCCCGTGATCGGCATGGAGCGCAATCCTGAGGTGCTGGCCCAGGCCCAGACGAATGTCCGCTGCGCCGGCCTGGAGCCCTGGATCAGTCTGCGCCTGGGCGATGCCCGCGACTTCGAGCCGCCACCGCAGCAAGGCCTCCTGGTCTGCAACCCTCCCTACGGCGAACGGCTGGGCCAGGGGCAAAATCTCGAGCAGCTCTACGCCGATCTGGGCCAGATGCTGAAGCAGCGCTGCGGCGGCTGGACCCTGTGGCTGTTGAGCGGCAATCCCGAACTCACCGGAGCCCTGAGGATGAAGGCCAGCCGCAAGGTGCCGGTCAGTAACGGCGGCCTCGACTGCCGCTGGCTGAAGTACGACATCCGCTGAGCCCCTGGGGGCGGCAACCCGTCAGGAGCGCCCCGTCAGGGCCCGGGTGGTGCGCGCCAGGCCGGCGGTGGTTTCCGGCAGGTAGGGCCCCTTGAGCAGCTGGCCGCCGATCCGCAGACACAGCCCCGAAAGCAGCAGATCGATGGTCGCCACAACGGCGGTGGCGGCCAGCCAAGCGAGACCGAAGCGCTCATGCAGCCAGAACAGCAGCACCACCTGGGCCGCCACCAGCGCCAGGGTCGACAGCGTCAGGCCGATGCCCAGAAAGACGCCACCGCCGATCAGGCGGCGCTTCTCCCGGCTGGCTTCCTGCAGGGCGAGGCGGACATGCACATCCATCACCGACGCCAGCAGCGCCGTGACCTTGCCGAAGGTGGAGCGACTCATGCCGAACGACGCCCGGAGGAGAGCAGCAGGCCCACCAGCAGGCCGACGCCGGCGGCCACGCCGATCGCCAGCAGCGGCCTCTCGCGCACCGGCTTCTCGATCCGCGGCCGCAGGCTGCTGTTGAGTTCATCGAGCAGGCCTTCGAGCTGCTCCTCCAGAGGCCGCAGGCTGTCGGCCACCTGACCCGCCTGCTCGGTGGTGACCTGCAGCAGGTCGAGCAGCTGCTGCCGCACACCGGCCGCGGTCAGACCGGTCTGACGGCTGATCACCTCGGCGACGGTGTCCAGGCTGCCCCGGGTGGCTTCGAGGGTGTGACGAGCCACGTCGGGCCATTCCTGCTGGATCCGGGGCAACAGGGATTCGAACCGCTCCCGGAACACCCCCAGGACCGGCGCCGTCACGGGCTGCTCTTCAGCGCGGCTGGAACCGTCACGGCTGGCTGAATCCAGATCGTTGACGGCTGGGGATGCCGAGGGGGCGCTGATCTCCGGGTCCATGGCGTCAGGGCTGGCTTGGCGAGGGATCGGCACAGCCTCGTTCTCCCAACTTAGGGAGGGCCCTTGGCAGCGTCACCTACTTCGCTAAATTCCGGCAGCTCGGCGGGCGGGCCTGTTGGTTCACATCAAGCAGGTCTCCTTCAGCCACTTCAAGTCCTTCGGGGGATCGGTGACGATTCCGCTGGAGAGCGGCTTCACCGTGGTCACCGGCCCCAATGGCTCCGGCAAGAGCAACATCCTCGACGGGGTGCTGTTCTGCCTGGGCCTGGCCAACAGCCGGGGCATGCGCGCCGAACGGCTGCCGGACCTGATCAACTCCGCGGTGCTGCGGGACGGCAAGGCCGCCGAAACCACCGTCACGGTGCACTTCGACCTGGGGGACTGGCAGCCCGATACGGCCGAATCGGGCCTGGAAGCTCCGGCGGAGGGCCCCTGGATTCAGTCGGGTCAACGGCAGTGGAGCGTCACCCGGCGGCTGCGGGTGGCCCCGGGGGGCACCTACAGCAGCAGCTACAGCGCCGATGGCGTTAGCTGCAACTTGCAGCAGCTGCAGACCCAGCTGCGACGTCTACGCATCGATCCCGACGGCAGCAACGTGGTGATGCAGGGGGATGTGACCCGCATCGTCTCGATGAGCGCCCGCGATCGTCGCGGCATCATCGATGAACTCGCCGGCGTGGCCCTGTTCGACAGCCGCATCGAACAGAGCCGCGGCAAGCTCGATGAGGTGCAGGAACGGCAGGAGCGCTGCCGCATCGTCGAACAGGAGCTGCTGGTGGGCCGCCAGAAGCTGGAGCGCGACTGTGCCAAAGCCCGCAGCTACCAGGACCTGCGCCAGCGCCTTCACATCGGCCGCCAGCAGGAACAGCTGCTGACCTGCGAAGCGGCCCGCGAGCAGCTGGAGCAGGTCCGTAGCCGCCATCAGGCCCTGGGTCTGCAGCAGGAGCAGGAAGGCCAGGCGATCGAAACGGCGGAGCTGGCCCTCAAGGAGTCCGGCCAGGCCCTGGAAGCCCTGCAGGCGGAGGTGAAGGAGCTGGGCGAAGACCAGCTGCTGGCGGTGCAGAGCGAACTGGCCGGACTGGAGGCCAGCGATCGCGAGCTGGCCCGCCAGGCCGAGAAACACCAGCTCAATGCGGAGGCCCTGCAGCGCCAGCGCCTGGAGCTGCAGGGCCAACAGGGCGAGCTGCGCCGGCAGCGCCAGGAGCTGGAGGCAACCGATGACAGCGGCGCCCTCGAGCTGGCCGAACAGGGCTGCCGCAGCGCCGAGGCCGCCGTGGAGCTGTCGCGGCGGCGCCTGGGGGAGGTGGCCGATCGCTCCGGCAGCTGGCTCGAAGCCCAGCAACGCCGCAGCCGCCAACGGCAGGAGCTGCAGGATCAGCTGGGGCCCCGGCTGGCCGAACGGCAGCAACTGGAGGAGCGGTTGCGCCAGGGCGAAGCCCGTCTGGCGGAACTCAGCGCCGAACAGCGGCAGGAGGGCAGCGTCCACCAGGACGCCGAACAACGGCTCCAGAGCCTGGCGGGCGAAGACCAGCAGCTGCTGCAATCCCTACGGCACGATCAGGCCCGGGTCCAGGAGCTGGCGGAGGATCTGGCCCTGCAGCAGCGCACCCGCGGCCGCCTGGAACAGGAGCAGACCAGCCTGGAGCGGGACATCGCCCGCCTCGACAGCCGCCGCGAAACCCTGCAGGAAAGCCGCGGCACCGGCGCCCTGCGGCTGTTGCTGGAGTCGGGCCTGGAGGGCATCCACGGACCGGTGGCCCAGCTGGGAGACGTGGACGAACGGCATCGGATCGCCCTGGAGGTGGCCGCCGGCGGCCGCCTGAGCCAGGTGGTGGTCGAGGACGACCGCATCGCCGCCCGCGCCATCGACCTGCTCAAGAGCCGGCGGGCCGGCCGCCTCACCTTCCTGCCGCTCAACAAGATCCGCGGCGGCTCCGGATCCGGCCCATCCCAGCGCCATGGGGCCGCCCTGCAGCGCGGCGGGGCTCCGGGAGCGTCCGGCGGCGGCGGGCTGGTGGGCCGGGCCGTCGATCTGTTGCGCTGCGAGCCGGTTTACGACGAGGTGTTCCGCTACGTCTTCGGCGACACCCTGGTGTTCACCGATCTGGCCAGCGCCCGGCGTGAGCTGGGTCGCTGCCGCGCCGTGACCCTCGAAGGCGAACTGCTCGAGAAGAGCGGCGCCATGACCGGCGGCAGCCTGCAGCAGCGCTCGGGCCAGCTGGGCTTCGGCAGCAGCAGCGACAGCGATGAGGCCGAACCGCTGCGCCGCCGCCTGCTGGAGCTGGGCGAAAGCCTGCTGGCCTGCCGGCGCCGCGAGGCCGAACTGGCCCAAGGCCTGGAGCAGATCCGGCCGCGGCTGCAGGAGCAGCAGCGCCGCCAGGCGGCCGTGGAGGCGGAACGCAAGGCCGCCCAGCGCTCCCTCGATCCCCAGCTGCAGCGCCGCCGCCAGCTGGAGGCGAGGCTGCAGCAACTGGGCGCCGATCAGCTCAGTGCTGGCCGCCGCCTGCAGGAACTCAACACCGCCTGTACCCCCCTGCAGGCGGCTCTGACGGCCCTGGAGCAGGCGGAGGCCGAGGCCAGTGGCAATGCCGACAGCGCCCTCTGGCAGAGCCTGCAGAGCGAACTGGAACACGCCGATCGGGCCCTGAGCGAGGCCCGCCGGACCCGCGACAGCCTGCTGGCCGCCAAACGGGAGCGGGCCCTGAGCAGTGAGCGGCTGGGCAGCCAGCTGGAGGCTCTCAGCGGCGATGAGCGCCGGCTGGTGCAGGCCGTCAACACCCTGGTGGCCGAGCGGCAGCAGTGGAAGGAACGGCAGCAGGGCGACCGGCAGCGGCGCCAGGAGCTGGAAGCCCGCCAGAGCGAACTCAGCACCCGCTTCGGCGAACGGCGCCGGGCCCGGGACGCGGCGGAGGCCGAGGTGGGGCGCCAGCGGCAGGCGCTGCAGCAACGGCAGTGGGAGCTGCAGCGCCTGGGGGAGGAACGGCTGGCCCTGGAGGAGGAGCGCCGCAGCCAGAGCCTGCGGCTGGAGCAGCTGGAGCGGGAGCTGCCGGAGCCGTTGCCCGAGCTGCCCGAAGCGGTGCGCCAGGCGGGCCTGGCCGCCCTGCAGGCGGAGCTGCGCCGGCTGCAGCAGCGGATGGAGGCCCTCGAACCGGTCAACATGCTGGCGCTCGAAGAACTCGAACAGCTGGAGATCCGCCTGGCCGAACTGGAGGAGCGGCTCGAGGTGCTCAGCAACGAACGCCAGGAACTGCTGCTGCGCATCGAAACCGTCGCCACCCTGCGCCAGGAGGCGTTTCTGGAGGCCTTCCGCGCTGTCGATGGCCACTTCCGCACGATCTTCGCCGGCCTCTCCGATGGCGAGGGCCATCTGCAGCTGGAGAACCCGGAACAGCCCTTGGAAGGGGGCCTGACCCTGGTGGCCCATCCCAAGGGCAAGGCGGTGCGGCGACTGGCGTCCATGTCGGGCGGCGAGAAATCGCTGACCGCCCTCAGCTTCCTGTTCGCCCTGCAGCGCTTCAGGCCCTCGCCCTTCTACGCCCTCGACGAGGTCGACAGTTTTCTCGACGGGGTCAACGTGGAGCGACTGGCGGCCCTGATCGCCAGCCAGGCCGACGACGCCCAGTTCATGGTGGTCAGCCACCGGCGGCCGATGATCGCCGCCGCCACCCGCACGATCGGCGTCACCCAGGCCCGCGGCGCCCATACCCAGGTGGTCGGATTGCCGCCGGCGGCCTGACTGGCGGGGTGGTTCACAATGGATCGACTGGTGCCCGTGACTTGAGCTCTTCCATCCCACCGGCGACGGATACGAACGCACCCGCTCCCAGTGATCGGCTCTGGCTGCGCTCCGAGCTGATGGGCACCCAGGTGATCACCCGCGACACCGGCCGGCGGCTGGGCGTGGTGGGGGAAGTGGTGGTGGACATCGACCGGCGTGAAGTGGTGGCTCTGGGGCTGCGGGACAATCCCCTGACCCGCTTCCTGCCGGGCCTGCCCCGCTGGATGCCGCTGGAGAGCATCCGCCAGGTGGGCGACGTGATCCTGGTGGATTCGGCCGACTCCCTCTCGGAAAGCTTCAACCCGGAGCGCTACAGCAAGGTCATCAACTGCCAGGTGGTGACCGAATCCGGCGCCCAGCTGGGCCGGGTGCTCGGCTTCAGCTTCGACATCGAAACCGGCGAGCTCACCACCCTGGTGATCGGCGCCCTGGGGGTGCCCCTGCTGGGCGAAGGGGTGCTGAGCACCTGGGAACTGGCCGTGGGTGAGATCGTCAGCAGCGGCACCGATCGGATCATCGTCTACGAAGGAGCCGAGGAGAAGCTCAAACAACTCGGCACCGGACTGCTCGAAAAACTGGGGATCGGCGGCGGCAGCTGGGAGCAGGAGGAGCGGGAGCGCTTCCGCAGCGGCGTAGTGCCGGCCGAGAACCAGCTGCCGGCGGGCCAGGCCACGGCCACCGAACAGCGCCGCATCCAGCCGGCCACCAGTCAGGCCGTCGTCAACGACAGCGAACTGGACTACCTCGAACTGGAGGATCGGCGCGAACGCCAGCCCCAGCGCCAGCGCCGCTATCTCGACGATGACCTGGACGATCCGGAGCCCGGCCGCCGGCCGCTGGAGCGCATCGAGCCCGACCGCACCGACTTCAACCAGCGCCGGTATGAGCCCAGCGACTTCGAGTCCTTCGACCGGGGGCGCGACGATCGCGATCGCGATCGCGACGACTTCGAGAGCCCGGAGCGGGCACGACGGGAGCCGGGGCGCAGCGATTGGGAGCGGCCCGAATGGGAGCGGGAGCCGTTCGAGCGGCGCGACCGTGAATCCTTGCCCAGGCTGGGCCGGCGCGACGCAGAAGCCGACGAACGGCCTGCTTCCGGTCGCTGGCGCGAGCCAGAGCCCGCGGATGGGCGAGTGCTCCGGAGGCCGCCGCTGAGCCCTGAACGCGAAGCACCGATCAGCTATGGCCGGGAGCCTGAAGACCCAGGGCGCCGCGACTGGTTGGAACAGCGTCAGGACTCCCCCCGGGGGGAGCGCTCCCCAGAGCGGCTTCCCCTGGCGCCCGAGCGCTCCACCCCGGAGAGTCCGAGACCGGACAGGTCAGGCGACGGCGAGGGCTATCAGCCCTCCCGCCGCCCCCTGGGCGCCGAACCCAGACCCCGGATCAACGGCAGCGAAGCCGATCCGATCGACGTCGAACCGGAAGTGCTGGACGACCCCTGGTGAGGGGCTGACCCCAGCTCAGCGGGGCCTGAACTCCAGCGAGGCGGAGTTGACGCAGTGACGCTGACCCGTCGGCGCCGGTCCGTCGTTGAAGACATGACCGAGGTGGGCGTCGCAGGCAGTGCAGCGGATCTCCGTGCGCACCATGCCGTGGCTGGAGTCTGTCAGCGTGGTGATGGAGTCGGGGCTCACCCCGTCCCAGAAACTGGGCCAACCGGTGCCGGAATCGAACTTGGTCGCGGAGCTGTACAGCGCGGTGCCGCAGCAGACGCAGTGATAGGTACCGGCGTCCTTGGTCTTCCAGTAGGCGCCGCTGAAGGCCCGCTCGGTGCCCCCCTGGCGGCTGACGCGGAACTGCTCGGGGGTGAGCTTCTGGCGCCACTGCTCCTCGCTGGCACCGCGGGCCAGACCGCTGGCGATGCCGCAGGCGGCGGCATCAGGGCCGGAGAGACTGGCCTCAGCGGAGTTGCCGGCGTCGCTGTCCTGCATGGTGGAAGTACTTCTGAGACGGGTGGTGCGGCGATGCTAACCAGCCCTGTCACGGCAGGCTCGGGGCCTGCGGCAGGGCTGATCCGACTCCGGCCCGCTGGGCGCGGGGCCCCTTCGGCGGGAAAGGATCCGGCGGCAAGGATTCCAGCGGCAGTGGTTCACCCGCCCGCTTCGCCTGGGCCGGGGCGGCGCCGATCCCTGAGCCCGGCGGCGGCGAGCGCTAGGGCCGGGACGATGGCGGCAGCAGCTCCTGCACCATCGCCGCCAGGGCCGCCACGGCGCCGGGCCGCCCCCGCAGGCTGCGCAGATCGTCCCGCATGCCCGCCAGGCGCTGGGGCTGGGCCAGCCAGTCCGCCGCCTCGGCGGCGATGCTGGCGGGCTCAATCGCCCCCACCCGCTCAGGCACCACGGCCCTGCCGGCGGAGATGTTGGGCCAGGCCAGATAGCCCCGATGCCGCATCCGCCAGGCGGTGAGCGCCACCCCCAGCAGACGGCGCAGCAGGGGCAGGCGGGCCAGCAACCCCAGCCAGCCATCCCAGGCCTGCATCACATGCAAATGCTGGGTGGGCACGAGCACGATCATCGGCAGGCCCAGGGCGCCGAGCTCGGCGGTGTTGGCCCCGACGGTGGTGAGTGCCAGGCGGCACTGGCTCAGGGACCCGTGGGCGGGATGCTCCTGGTGCAGATGGATCTCGGTGCCGGCGGCGGTCAGCAGCACCTCGCCGCTGCGGCTGGGCACGCCGGCGGCGTAGTGGCTGGCCACCGGGTTGCCCGGTCCCGCGTAGGCGAGCAGCTCCGCCACCGACGTGGTGGGGGCCACCGGCAACAGGAAGCGGCAGCCCGGCCTGAGGGCGGCCAGACGGTCGGCCGTCTCCAGCAGGAACGGCACGCCCACCTGCAGCTTGGCCCGCTTCGAACCCGGCAGCAGCGCCACCCACTCGCCGGCTGGCAGCGGGGCGTCCTGCCGCGCCGACTCTGAGAGATCCGCCATCAGGTCGCCCACCTGCTCGCAGCGCGGGCGCCAGCGTCGGCCGAGGCGGGCCGCCGCCGCCGGTCCCATGGCGGCGATGCGATCGTTCCAGCGCGGCCAGCGCGCCACCCACTCGGCATAGGTGAGATGGCGATAGCCCAGCCGCGCTGAGAGCAGCACGGTCCAGAACTGATCGCCGCCGAGGAACACCACCACCCCCTGGCGCGGCCAGGGACCGTGGCGGGCGGGCCGCAGCAGCAGCCACCAGAAGCGCGCCGCCGGCAGCACCCGCTCGAACAGATGCCAGCGCCGCGCCACCCGAGCCTCCTGCCCGGTGGCATTGGGACAGGGCACCAGCACCAGGTGCAGGGTGGTGCTCGCCCGGGGCTGGCGCGGCCGCAGCGGCAGCTGGGCATGCAGCCGCTCCGCCAGGGGCCGCACCCAGGTGCTGAGCTCTCCGGGCCCATTGCTCACCAGAACGATGGCCGCGGATGGAGCCTGCTCTTGTACCAGGGCCCCAACTTCGGGTAAAGGCTGACTTACAGGCGAAAGCTGGACTGCAGCCGGAGCCGTGGCCTGGGCCGGAAGGTGGTCTGGCGCCGCAGCGATCCCCAGCGGGACCATGGACGCAGCCGACGCCGGTGGCTGGGAGAGCGTCTGCGAGGGATCAGGACGCTGGCCGCTGGCGAGATCGTGGCCTGGCTCCTGGCCCACAGGGGGGAAAAAAAGAGTGCGGATGGCGAGACTTGAACTCGCAAGGCCGAAGCCACACGCCCCTCAAACGTGCGTGTCTACCAATTCCACCACATCCGCGTGGTTACGACCGGAGCCGTTGCGATCACGGCCTGAGCCGTTGACCACGAGCAATATACCCATCGTCCGATCCCGCTCTGAAGCCACCCGGCCAACAGCTTCCGGCCACACCCACCGATCCCGTTCCGCCCCGCAGCTCAGCTCAGCTTCTGCCTGCCCCGGACCCTGGAGTCCTGTCGCCCGCAGTTCGACGTGAACCCAAGGGACGGATCGGAGCCGAACGGCCGAACTCGCGCCTCCCACTGGGACAGGATCAAGGCCAGCGGATCAGGGGCGCGTGTGAGCGCTGATACAGTCCACCACCGGCCTATCCCGGTCCCCGCTGCTCCGCCCGGATGCCCATCGGCAAGCTGCTGATCGCCAACCGTGGCGAAATCGCCCTGAGAATCTTGCGCAGCTGTCGGGAACTGGGCATTCCGACCGTGGCCGTCTACAGCACGGTCGATCGCAATGCCCTGCACGTGCAGCTGGCGGATGAAGCCGTGTGCGTTGGCGAGGCGCCCAGCGCCAAGAGCTATCTCAACGTTCCCAACATTCTGGCGGCCGCCACCTCCCGCGGGGCCGATGCCATCCATCCCGGCTATGGCTTCCTGGCGGAGAACGCCGACTTCGCCGAGAAGTGCCACGACCACGGCATCACCTTTGTCGGTCCCTCACCGGCTTCGATCCTGGCCATGGGCGACAAGTCCACCGCCAAGACGACCATGCAGCGGGTCGGCGTGCCGACCATCCCCGGCAGTGAAGGGCTGCTGGCCACCCCCGCCGAAGCCGCGGCCCTGGCCGAGCAGATGGGCTACCCGGTGATGATCAAGGCCACGGCCGGCGGCGGCGGCCGCGGCATGCGGCTGGTGCCGGGTCCCGACCAGCTGGAGAACCTGTTCAAGGCGGCCCAGGGCGAGGCCGAGGCCGCCTTCGGCAATCCCGGCCTGTACCTGGAGAAGTTCATCGACAGGCCCCGCCATGTGGAGGTGCAGGTGCTCGCCGATCGCCACGGCAACGTGGTGCATCTGGGCGAACGGGACTGCTCGATCCAGCGCCGCCACCAGAAGCTGCTGGAAGAGGCCCCCAGCCCCGGCCTGGACCCGGAAATCCGCCGCCGCATGGGCGAAGCGGCCGTGGCCGCCGCCCGCTCGATCGGCTATGAGGGCGCCGGCACCGTCGAGTTCCTGGTGGATCGCCACGGCGGCTTCTATTTCATGGAGATGAACACCCGCATCCAGGTGGAGCATCCCGTCACCGAAATGGTCACTGGCATCGACCTGATCGCCGAGCAGCTGCGCATCGCCGGTGGCGAGCCGATCTCCGTGCGCCAGGACGAGGTGCGCCTGACCGGCCACGCGATTGAGTGCCGCATCAACGCCGAGGATCCCCGCCACAACTTCCGACCGGCGCCGGGCAAGATCACCGGCTGGCTGCCGCCCGGCGGCCCCGGCGTGCGCGTCGACAGCCACGTCTACACCGGCTACGAGATCCCGCCCTTCTACGACTCGCTGATCGGCAAGCTGATCGTCTGGGGGGTGGATCGGGATCACGCCCTGCGGCGCCTGCGGCGGGCGCTGTCGGAATGCGCCGTCACCGGCATTCCCACCACGATCGATTTCCACCTCGCCCTGCTGGATCGCCCCGAGTTCATCCGCGGCGACGTCCACACCAAGTTCGTGGAGCAGGACATGCTGCCCCAGCAGGGCTGAGTCAGGCCAGGGCCTGACTGCGCAGCAACACCTGCGTGAGCAGCCCCTGCTGGCCCACCAGCAGTTCCCTCAGCAGGCTGATCAGTCCCACCCACACCACCGGTGTCACGTCCACCCCACCGATCGGCTGAATCAGACGGCGGGTGAGGGCCAGCAGCGGCTCAGTCGGGGCTCCCACCAGGCGCATCACCCCCTGGCTCAGGTCGACGCGGGGATACCAGGTCAGGACGATGCGGAACAGAAACAGCAGGGTCCAGACGGCCAGCCCGAGCGCCAGGGCGAGATGCAGCCCTGGCAGCAGAGTCAGCAGCAGGGGGGCCGGGGCCGTCACAAAGCTCTAAGCAGATGCCCCTGGATCGTAGGAAGTCGGGGTCACTGCCTAAGATCGCCCCAACCAGTTGCAGCGTCCGAGCGCCATGACCCCTTCCCTGGCCAACTTCCTCAGCAGTCTGTTCTGGGGCGCCGTGATCGTGGTTGTGCCCATCAGCATCGCCCTGGTCCTGATCAGCCAGAACGATCAGGTCGATCGGCGCCTCTGATCCTGGGGGCCCCCACGCAATCGGCAGCGCCTGTCCATCGGCGTCCTTGCCGACAGCTCGCAGGCGGATTCCGCCCGGCCCGGGTGCCTAGAGTGATTCGACGCATCCGCCGCTGAGGGAACCACCTTGGTCAATGCCTCTCTCAACTGGGCCAGCATCGTCGGCATTGTGCTGGCCGTCGGCGGGGCGTTCCTCTATTTCATGAGGAACTTCAAGCCTGCCCTGGCCCGCGACTACGACGTCTTCTTCGCCGCCGTCGGCCTGCTCTGCGGCGGCATCCTCTTTTTCCAGGGCTGGCGCCTCGATCCGATCCTGCAGTTCGGTCAGTTCCTGCTCGCTGGCACCACCGTCTTCTTCGCCTACGAGAGCGTGCGCCTGCGCGGTGTCACCACCGAACAGGCCCGCCGCTCCTCTTTCTTTGAAGACGAGGAACCAGCCCCCTTCCGCCCCCGGGGTGGACTCGGAGGTGGCAGGGACTGGGATCAGGACAACGAACGCTTCGCCGAACCGGAGTCGATTCGGCGCCGCATCCCCACCCGCGACGAAGACGCTGAGGATTTTTATCGGCCGCGGCGCCCCAGCAGGGCTGCCATTCCTGAGCGGGCCGCCAGCCGTCGGGGCGAAGAGACCGGCGACTGGGATCGTCCCCGGCGCGAGAGCGGCTCTGCTCGTCCCGAACGGGGCGGTGAACCCCGTGATGCCGAGCCTGGGGATCGTCCCCGCCCGGATGCGGCCAGCCGCTACACCGCCGCCACAGGTCGCGGCGCCGCCACCGATTTCGGTGCCCGCCGGCGCGAGCGTGAGGTCGGCAGCGACGCCCGTCGCGGCAGCCGCCCCGTGGCCAGCAGTGATTCGATGCCCCGATCCAGTCGCCGGCCGGGTGATCTTGGCGATCGCCCCAGTGGCCGGGTCTACGGCTCCGGGGAGGCGATGCCCAAGGGCGTGCCCCAGGGGTCACCGCTGGGCAGCTCCGGTCGCCCCGCCACCGGTGTCAGCGATGCCGACTTCTCCCCTCTGGATGGCCAGCTCTCCCGATCCAGGCCCCAGCCGCCCAGCTCCGCCAGCCCGGCCGTCAAACCCGGTGGCCCAGCCCTGGACAACAGCTCCCGCTTCGACGACTGATCCGCGCCAACCCCGTTGCCCTGCCTCCGAGGCTTCCAGGGCTCTGGGCAGCCTGCTGCTCATGGCCCTGATGCTGGTCGGACCCGTCGGTTGCGGTAGCGGCAGCTGGGGCCGGCGCAGCGCCGGGCCGATCGGCTTGGGCGATGGCAACCGCCAGGATCCGGCCCTCAGCGGCAACGGCCGCCTGCTGGCCAGCATCCTTGAACGGGGAGGCCGGGAGACGGTGATCCTGCAGGAGCAACCCTCGGGTCGGACGTTGCCCCTGGGGCCCCTGCAACGGCAACAACCCCATCGCTCCCCCTCCCTGAGCTGGAATGGCCGCTACCTGGCCGTGTTGGTGCAGCAGGGGTCGCGGCGCCTGGCGGTGATCGAGGACCGGGCCACCGGCCAGCTGCATCGCCTGCCCCTGCCCTCGGACATCGAACCTCAACGGCTCAGCCTGGCCCCCGATGGACGACGCCTGGCGATCGAAGTGGTGCGGGAGGGGCGCTCGCAGGTGCAGATGTTTGATCTCGCCGGCCTGCTGGAGGCCGATCTGCCCGGCGGCCTGGCCAC
>JBAPUA010000077.1:0-8505 GCA_049282435.1 Cyanobium sp.
CTCCAACGGCCTGAAGTTTATTTAGAAGTTCGGCAATATTCTCTTAATCCTTCCTGTGCTGTTCACCTGCGAGGAGTGATTGTTGCCTCGCAAGCTCAGTCTTTTGATGACCAAAGAAGATGGCTAAGCCGGCAGGGGCTATGATCAATATAATAAGCGTGGGCTTTGCCCACCATGTCCTACGATTCTTCGGGTCAAGGAACAGACTGATTAGGCCTGAAGCGACCAGCCAAGCTTGCGTAAGCCAAAGTTCCATTGGCAAGATAGTGTCGTGGCATGAGCTTGCTGGGTCAGTGAGTGTTTCACTTTGACGGTTTATTTCTTGATACATGGCTTAGTCCCCGGCGGCTTAATATGGCTACCATCCAGATTCAGACAACGGCGGAGCTTTGCTGTGCTGTCACTTGACTCCCCTGCCCGCTGCTGATCTGGGTTGTTATACATTTCGAAGATCAATGCTTAAGATCGGCTACTTCCAGTTTGCCCCTGCTTTCGGTCAGGTGCAAAACAACATCGAACACGTCTCCGCCGCCCTCGCCGATGTGAATGCGGACATTCTCGTCCTACCTGAGCTTGCCTTCACCGGTTATCATTTTGATAGCCAGGCTGAATTACATCAATTGGCGGAGGACTCGGCCGATTCCCAAACAGTCAAAGCTTTGACTGCGATGTGCAAAGCACGTGACTTTTATTTGGTGACTGGCTTCGCAGAACGCGCGGGAGACAAGATCTTCAACTCTGCGCTGTTGATAGGACCACAAGGGCTTCAAAGTACCTATAGGAAATTGCATCTTTTTCAGAATGAAAAAGACTTTTTCGAACCTGGCAATATCCCCCTGCAAGCCATTGAGGTTCGCGGCGCGAGGATCGGCATGATGATTTGCTTCGACTGGGTGTTCCCGGAGGTGGCGCGGAGTTTGGCGTTGCAGGGCGTCGATCTACTTTGCCATCCATCGAACTTGGTGTTGACATATTGCCAGCAGACCATGCTGTTGCGGTGCCTTGAGAATGGCGTTTTTGCAGTTACCTGCAACCGATGGGGCTGCGACGAACGACCACATGGCCGATTGGATTTCACCGGGCAGAGCCAGGTGGTCGGTCCCAAGGCGGAGTTGTTGCATAGGGCGCCCAGTGATCAAGATGAACTCTTTATGGTCACGATTGAACCGGCAGTAGCGAGGTCCAAGCAGATGACGGATCAAAACGACCTGTTTATGGATCGGCGACCGGAATTCTATTCTCTGTTTGGCAGCCTTGATCGTGGATAACAATTTCGATGGCTCGGACACGCGCGGCGCGCGCCGGTCACGCAAGCGGTACGGAGACTCTGGAAAACCCCGGCCACAGCCAAGGGAGGCTTGGCGCCACAAGAGCTTTCAAGAGGCAAAAGCGTAACCATCGTGGATTTGCAGAGCTTCCCCAAGCTCCACCCCTTTGACAACAAATCATGACCGCCATAACACCCATCGCAACATCTTCTTGTGAACCATGCACAGCAGATGGGTGGACGGGCAAATAGCCAAACGAAGGGATGGATGACCGTATTGCAAATGCGAAGTGATTCCGCGGAGAGGGCCTCATTGCTAGTCTATTGCCTTTAAAAAAGAATCGCAACCTACGTATCCCTGAAGAACCCTTAATATTCCATTATGCACAAGCTCAGGAGGGGCTTTGCGAACAGAATCCAGAGCACGCTGCCTTGCTTTTGTTGGTATGTGGTCAGCAACAAAGACGGAAGCCTTCTCCTTTCCCCAATCTGAGTTGAGAGTTTTGCAATCAGCAATCATTATAGTCAACACAGTAATGCGACCGGCTCTACATCCCGGTTCTTCCGGGGATAATGCGATCTTTACGTGAACAGAAGGAAGAGCTTTCGCACGAGGCTGAGAAGCAACCAGGGCAATAAAAAGAGCAAATAAGTCAACGCATAGAAAGACCACAGGAAACAAGAAGTTCTGCAAAGCTTAAAAATAATAGTGACTTCCGCTTGAGTATCTCTTTCTGTAACACGATGGAGCATTCATTGGCCAGCTGACAGCGACCGCGATGCTTGGATGTGGCGGCAGGGTTCGAAATGCCAGATTATTTCTACAAGCTTCTGTTCAGCGGTTTGCTGATGTCATGGGACCTCGCCTCAGTCCAAGCCTGAATCGAGGTAAAGCCTGCCAGCGAGATCCAGTTCCTGTTCATTCAGGATGACCTGGGTGCGCCGCTGGCCGAGCGTTTCCCCAAGGCTGCTGACCTTGATCAACGAAGCCCGCCAGGACATGCTGGCGTTCCGGCCTTTCCCCAAGTCCCCCTGGCGCAAGATCTGGAACGCCAACCCGCTTGAGCAAGTGAACAAGTGAACAAGAAGATCAAATTCCCCCCTCGCGTCGTCGGCTTCTTCGCCAATGTCGCCGCCATCACCCGCCTGGTGGGCGCGGTGCTGCTGGAGCAGGACGAGCACTGGCAGCTGGAGGGCCGCCGCATGTTCTCGGCCAAAAGCATGGCCTCCATCCCGGAGCTGGACGACATCCCTGCTCTCCAGATCACCAGCACCTGAGGAGTGCAGCACGCAGGCCCCAGGCGATCGAGATCGCAGTGCCCACACAGGGCGCGGCGTTGCCGATCGCCGCCCGGGGCCGGCGCTATACCCCCGGCTGTCCAGAACTCTTCAACTCACAACACATCCGCAATCGGACGCAAGACTTGACATCTCAATCGTTACGATTCATCGTCAGACGATGGGGTGCAATTGTGACTCTGGAATGACAGCCCTTCATTCCACCCTGTTGAGATTCTGATCCGGGCATTCGGACCTCGGGATTGACACCACACAAAGGGGCGCGGCCCAACGCAGCAGTGGCTGCTGGCCTGGTTGCTGATTCAAAGGTCGGTTGGCCTCGGCCATGGCCCGATCAGCACCAGATTATTGGTGACTCCGAACGTGCAGATGCGGGCAAGATGGCCCAGCAGCATGACCTCAAGCCACGGCCGCCGTCATCAGCTCCAATCCATGCAGGCCTTCGTAGAGCAGATAGGCGGCGAACAGGATCGCCAGCACGCCAACCAAGGCCTCGGCCCGGTGCTGCAACCAGTCGTTCAGCTTCTCGATCGGTTCGCGGATGGAACCTGAACTGCCGATCCACACCAGGGGGGGCAGCAGCAGCAGTGAACCCGCCATCAGCGCGAAAACACCACTCACCTCCAGGTCAGCGGAGAGGCCGGGGTGGTTGATCAGCAACAGCCTCGCCTCCTTGAGATAGAAGACCAGGTTCTCCGGAGTGAGCAGAGCGCCGGCGGCGCCGATCGCCACCAGCAGCCAGGTGTCCAGCTCCGGCAGCTTGTTCATCAGGCGCAGCGCCATGCCCTCCTCGCCGATCGTCGCTTGGGGGGTCAGCTGGTAAAGGCCAAGGGCCAGGAGCCCTCCGGCACCCAGCAGGTCGATCAGCACCTGATCGCGCTCGCCATGGGCCAGGCTGATCGGAAAGGAGCTGCCCAGCAGCATCAGCAGCGCCACCGCCAGCAGGTTGGCCAGGCTCCAGCCGAGCACATAGGCAAAGGAGCGGCGCAGGGGCGCCCGGCCCAGCAGCAGCAGGGTGACCACGCCGATGTGCAGCGGACTGAAGGCGATGCCAATGCCAAACAACGACGACTGAGTCAGCAAGCTTGGGCTCATGGAATCCGTGTTGGTGATCCAGTCGTGATCGTCACCCTAGGGAGAGGGACCGAGCTGTCGGGATCGTCGCTGCGGCTGAGCCTGCGGCAGCGGATTCAGGCGGAACTCAGCGGGGTTGATGGGCCGTTGCGGATGCTGCTGCTACCGGTGGCCGGCAGGCAGACGTTGTTCAGCTCCAGCAGCCAGGCCGGGTTCGACGCGTTGCTGACCACCGCCGAGGGGGATCGGCCTGGTCGGTGCTGAGCCCGCGCGCCATCCTGCTGCCCAGGTTCGGCGATCGGCTCAGCGGGGGTGCTGGGGATGCTGGTGGCGGGGGATGTTCCCGATCTCAAGGCCTGTCTCGATGCCTGGATCAGCCAGGAGCAGGGTCGCGGCCTGATGGGCTCCCTGTTCGAGCACTGGCCTGTTCGAGCACTGGATCGATCTCGATGCGGAGCCCAACCGGCCCATCCGGCTGGGCGATCCGCAGGCCAGCCTGTGATCGCCGCGATCGCTGCCCGTTGCCTGGCCGCTCCTGGCCGCCGGTTCAGCGCTGGGGCGGAGTGGCCCAGTCGGCCGCGTTCAGGTCCGGGAACAGGCCGTCTTCGCGGCGCACCGCCGCCAGCCAGTTGTCCGCCAGGGGCGTGCCGTTCTCGATCGCATCCATCAGCCGCCAGAAGCGGTCGAGATGGCGATGGATGCGCTCACGGGCCAGTTCGGTGGTGGTGCCGGCCCGCAGGATGAAGCTCCAGTCGGAACTCTGGGCCAGCAGCAACTCGCGGCCGGCCTGGGTGAGCCACTCCCGTTGCTCGCTGCTGCCCACCCCCCGGTTGACCCGCCGCACCATCGCCCGCGAGGCCCGCTGCCATTCGGCCACCACCCAGGAGTTGGTCTCATTCAGCCAGTAGTTGTGGTAGCCGCCCTGCCCCCAGCTGGAGGGCGAGGGACGGCAGACCTGCAGGGTCTGTCCGACGGCCAGGACTTCGCGCAGATGGGTGAAGTGGACCTCCGACTGGGGCCCCAGCCGGAACAGCTCGCCCAGAAACTGGGGTCCCTCGAACCACCAGTGTCCGAACAGCTCGGCATCGAAGGGTGCCACCAGCAATGGCCGCCGATCGATGGTTCGGCCCAGGGCCTCCAGCTGGCGGCTGCGGCCCTGCAGGTAGTCGGCGGCATGGTCGCTCAGGCGCTCCCTGGCCAGGGCCGGCTCATAGGGCTGTTTGGCCTCCAGCGGACAGCCCTGGGCGGTGACCCGGTGCAGCTTCAGTCCCAGGGGGCGGCGGCTGCGGATGCCCAGCTCGCTGAGGCGCTCCTCGGGCAGATCCCAGCCCAGGTCACGGTGGAACTCCCGATAGGCGCCATCGCCGGGGTAGCCCTGGCTGGCGCTCCAGACCGGCAGGGTCGATTCACTGTCGCGGGCGAAGAAGGCCACCCCGGCCGGGGAGCAGACCGGGGCATAGACCCCGTAGCGGGGACGGGGCATGGCGTGGAGCAGGCCATGCCCGTCCAGCAGGGTGTAGCGCAGTCCGCATTGGGCCAGCTGCTGGTCGAGCCCCTCGTAGTAGGCGCATTCCGGCAGCCAGATGCCGAGGGGGCGCTCCCCCAGCAGCCGCTGGTGTTCGCGCACGGCCGTGAGCAGCTGGGCCCGCACCGACTCGGGCGAATCGCGCAGCAGCGGCAGGTAGCCATGGGTGGCGCCGCAGGTGATCAGATCGAGCACGCCGTCCTGTTGCAGGCGGCGGAAGCGGCTCAGCATCCGGCCGCCGCAGTCGAGGAACTGCTGGCGGATCTCCAGCAGGCGCCTCTCCAGGTCGATGGCAGCGGCGGCCAGCTCGGCCGGTGCATCGGCAATCAGGGCCAGCCGCTGCTCGAGCCAGGGCACGAAGCGCGCGTTCAGCCCCAGATCGCTGAGCAGCGACAGCAGGGTGGGCGAGAGCCCCATGGTGAGCCTGGGCCGCTGGCGGGGGTCGGCGGCAGCCGCCTCCAGCATCTCCAGCAGGGGCAGATAGCACTCCTGCAGGGCCTGGAAATACCAGTCTTCCTCGAGCGAGCCCGCTTCCCCCGAGCGCACGTAGGGCAAGTGAGCATGGAGCACAAGGGCCAGATCGCCTGCCGCCATTCCCTTGCCTCGCAGATTGCAGTGTAGACGCAGCTTCTAAACTGGCTGCGGAACTGAAACCGGTGTGACAGCCATGCGGCGGGTCCTGGCTGTCGATGGCCACAGCATGTTCTATGCCCAGCAGAAGGTGGGTTGGTTCTTCGATCCGCGCCGCCTGCTGGAGCTGGCGGCGGAGGGTCCCCAGCTGGAGCTCAGCAGCGCCTTCTGGTACGCGGGGCTCAAGGAGCCTTCCGACCAGAGACCCTTTCGCGATGCCCTGACCAGCCTGGGCTACACCGTGCGCACCCGACCGCTGCGGGAGCTGGGGGGTGGTGGTTCGGCTGGCGACGGTGAGCAGCGCCAGTACACCCGCGCCAACCTGGATGTGGAGATCGCCATCGACCTGCTGACGGTCGCGACGCGCACCGACCAGGTCTGGTTGCTCAGCGGCAGCCGCGATCTCGATCGACTGGTGGAGGTGCTGCGGGCCCGGGGGCTGCAGATCGTGCTGATCAGCACCGAGGGCATGGTGGCCCGGGAGCTGCGCAACGCCGCCGATCGCTTCATGGATCTGGCCAGCCTCAGGCCCCGGCTGGAGAAGGCCGATGCCCAGCAGCAGCCTGTGTTCAGCCGCCCATAGCCCGGGGCGGATCGCCAGCGCTGCCGTGTTCGGCCTGCCCTTGGCGTCGCAGTTCGGCCAGGTCCCCCAGCGGGCAGGGCCCCGGACCAACGGGGCGATGGCTCTCGAGGGGGTCGCGGTGCTCCGCCCGAGTCGGGGGCCGGGGGCTTCGCTGGAAACCAGGCAGCGGCCCAAGCCTTAGACTGAACACAACTCATAGTCATTCCGCTTAAACCCTGTCTCCTGCCATGGCGCGCGATCCCGGTCGGGTTCTGATCTTCGACACCACGCTCCGCGACGGCGAGCAGTCGCCCGGCGCCAGTCTGAACCTGGAGGAGAAGCTCGCCATCGCCCAGCAGCTGGCCCGCCTGGGAGTGGACATCATCGAGGCCGGCTTCCCTTTCGCCAGCATCGGTGACTTCAACGCCGTGCAGCGCATCGCCGCCAGTGTCGGCACCGCCGATGGACCGGTGATCTGCGGCCTGGCCCGTGCCGCCGCCGGCGACATCAAGGCCTGTGCCGAGGCTGTGGCCCCCGCCGTCCATCGCCGCATCCACACCTTCATCGCCACCAGCGACATTCACCTGGAGCACAAGCTGCGCAAATCCCGTGCCGAGGTGCTCGCCATCACCCGCGAGATGGTGGCCTACGCCCGCTCCCTCGTCGATGACATCGAGTTCTCCTGTGAGGACGCCGGTCGCAGTGATCCGGAGTACATGCACCAGGTGATCGAGGCCGCCATCGAGGCCGGCGCCACCACGATCAACATCCCCGACACCGTGGGCTATGCCACCCCGACGGAGTTCGGTGAGCTGATCGCCGGCATCAACCGCAACGTGCCCAACATCGACCGGGCGGTGATTTCGGTGCATGGCCACAACGACCTCGGCCTGGCGGTGGCCAACTTTCTCGAGGCCGTCAAGCATGGCGCCCGCCAGCTGGAATGCACGATCAACGGCATCGGCGAGCGGGCCGGCAACGCCTCGCTCGAAGAGCTGGTGATGGCGTTGCATGTGCGCCGCAGTTACTACAACCCCTTCCTGGGCCGGCCGGCCGAGAGCACCACGCCGCTGACGGCGGTGCGCACCGAGGAGATCACCAAGACGTCGCGGCTGGTGAGCAATCTCACCGGCATGGCGGTGCAGCCCAACAAGGCGATCGTGGGGGCCAACGCCTTTGCCCATGAGTCGGGCATCCACCAGGACGGCGTGCTCAAGCATCGCCTCACCTACGAGATCATCGACGCCCGCACCGTCGGCCTGGCTGACAACCGCATCTCCCTCGGCAAGCTGAGCGGTCGCAGCGCCTTCCGCGCCAGGCTCGAGGAACTGGGCTACAACCTTGAGCGCCACGATCTCGATGATGCCTTCGCCCGGTTCAAGGAATTGGCGGATCGCAAACGGGAGATCACTGATCGCGATCTCGAGGCGATTGTGTCCGAGCAGGTGCAGCAGCATGATGAATGCCGTTTCCTTCTCAAGCGGGTGCAGGTGAGCTGTGGCACCGGCCTGCTGCCCACAGCCACCGTCACCCTCGAGACCACCGATGGGGGCGAGCGGAGTGAGGCGGCGATCGGCACCGGTCCGGTGGATGCGGTCTGTCAGGCGCTGAACCGCCTGGCCCAGGTGCCCAATGAACTGGTGGAGTTCAGCGTCAAGTCGGTCACCGAAGGCATCGATGCCATGGGGGAAGTGACCATCCGCCTGCGCCAGAACGGGGTGCTCTATTCCGGCCACTCCGCCGACACCGACATTGTGGTCGCGGCGGCCCAGGCCTTCATCAACGCCCTCAATCGCCTGGTGGCCGGTGGTCAGCGGATCCCGCTCCATCCCCAGAAGGCGCCGCTGCCGGTGGCGGAGATCCCCCGGCTGTAGGCCGATGCCGCCCTGGATGCTGGTGCTGCAACGCTGGGGCTCCGGCTGTTCTGCTGCTGCCGTTCTGGGGTTGGGGAATGACTCAGGCCATCAGTGAGCGATTCGTATCCCACCACCATGGATATGGTGAAACCATTGTTTTATGTCGCGTCAAACCATGGCGAAGCGACTCAGGGCCTATCGCCACCTGGCCACCTGGCTGGCGGCAGGGCTGCTGGCGGTGGCGGCCCAACCGGCGCAGGCCGGCCTGCGCACGCTGGAGAAGCTCTTCGTC
>JBAPUA010000078.1:0-6396 GCA_049282435.1 Cyanobium sp.
ACCTGAGTCAGCCAAGAATCGGCTCTGCAATTCGGGCGACATTATGATTGGTAGATACGGTGCATCGGTTGGGAAGATTCTTACAGGCCTGGCTGGCGCATACAACGTGGCGTTGATTAAGACGATGCCAGATCTTCGCTTGCTTGACCGGACGTTCTTCTTCCATTACCTCCGTTCTGGAGCATTCCAGCAGCGTCTTGCTGATGTTGCATCACGGTCTGCCCAGGATGGATTCGGCAAAGACGATATCTACGGATTCCCTGTGCCTGTTCCGTCATTGAATGACCAACAAACGGTGATTCAGCAACTGGAACCGCTGTCAGTCGAAACCCAACACCTCACCCGCCTCTACGAACGCAAACTCGCCGCCCTGGAGGAACTGAAGAAGTCCCTCCTGCACCAGGCGTTCAACGGCGAGCTCTGAGCCCCAGGCGATGGATGCAGCAAAGAATGTGACTACAATGTGCCTACGCTCGGGACGGGTGTGTGGTGCGCGCGAAGTTGGTGAAGATCGGCTATTCCCGGGGCCTGCGCCTGGCCAAGCCACTGCTGGAGCAGGCTGGCCTCAGCGACGAGGTGGAGATCCAGGCGGCGCCCGGGGTTCTGACCATCAGGCCCGTTGCGGCGCCTCGGGCGGTGTATCGGGCCAAGCTCACGGGCTCACTCCAGAAGAACGAGTACGACAACCTCTTCTGCGGTTCGGCCTGTTTCGTGGGCGCCCCGGAGGGCCACTACGACGCCCTGATCGTGGATGAGAGCCACCGGCTGATGACCAAGACCATCTACAACAAGGAGGGCGAGAACCAGATCAAGGAGATCATCCACGCCAGCAAACTGATCGTCTTCTTCCTTGATGAAGATCAGCGCGTCACCTTCGACGACAATCGCATCGCGGAAGCCTGCGGCTACGGCGCACATCCGAGATCGAGCAGTGGAGCCAGTACCACGAGGCCGAGCTGCATCGCGATCAACTGCCATCGCAGTTCCGCGTCGCCTCGAAGAGTTTCACGCCTGAGACTCCATGACGTGCATCTTGCCAAGGTACCGAAGAACAAGATACGAACATGAAGTCAGAGCGATGCGCGAGCATGATTTGTTGGTTAAAACCTGCTTCTCGTCGACGCATGCTTTGCCAAGACCTGACACCTTCAGTCGGCTCGCCCAACAAGCCAGTGCAGACGGTCTGGCCTTTGGCCAACCGCTTACCGGCCGGCGCTCGGCTGACGCGTCAGGCTGCAAAGCCTGACCTGTACTCCGCATGCGCAGAGAACGCGCTGCCGGTGAGTTCGATATCGCTACGCGCGATGCCGGCCTTCTTTGCCGCGAGCTTCCATCCATCGATGGCACTCACAACATCCTCAACGATCTGCCCTCCGCGTTCTTCATCCAGCCCATAGAACAGCGCGGTGGATAGCACCGTTGTGAGACTCGGCCGGTTGTCCGAGTCGTCGATGTTGAGGACGTGTTCTGCCTTATCAACGTTGGGGTTCACGTCGAATGCAGGTGCGAGACGCCAGCCGGTATCGGCCAGCACAAATCCGTGGTTGCGCAGATGGTCGTCGCGATTGCCGATCGCCACATTGAATGCGACGCGGCGGAACAACTGCTCCAGGTCGGCACTCGTATGCGCACCATCGCCTCGCGTCCGAAGAAGCTGGGCCAGTTCCAGATAGCTTGTGCCCTCGCTGTGTTCCTTGCGTAGCAAGGTCATCGCGGAGGCATAGAAGCGCCGCGTGCCCTTGGCGCGGTCGAAGCGCTGCACGCAGAACGTATGGAACTCGTTGCTCAACCGCACGACCTTGGCTTCTGGCACGTCCACGCCGGCCTTCTGCGCCAAGCCGTGCACGACGTGTTCCCAGGCGCCGACGTCCCGGTCGTCGTTTCGCGCCGGGAACTTGCCGATCCAGAGCGAACCGTCTGCGTCCGTAAAGTTGGCTTTTGGGCGTGCACCACCCAAGGACGCACCCGGTGCAACCAGCACTGCCAACCACTTGCGCAGCGCGTCCAGGTCGTCGATGCGCCGGTTGCTGAGCTGATACGCGACCGCCTCCAGTTCCCGCAGCGTGGTGACGGGCGGTGCGGCCATCTTCTCGTTGCCCAAGAACTCCTGCGTTCCGACCCCCCGAAAGCGCAGGCCGCCTTGCCGGGTGAAGTCCTGGACTCCGAGCAGGAAGTCCCACGTGTACAGCGTCCGCGGAGGGCGTTTCTCGTCCTTGGCTTGCAGGGCCTCGCGACGCTTCATCAATGTCTGGCCCCAACGGTCCGGCGATGAGTCCAGAAAGATGCCGAAGTTGCCCAACTCGGGCTTGGGAAAGAACGGTGCTTTGTCCAGCGACAGGTCCGGGTCGATCGCGAATGCGCGTGCGTCCCCTAGCCACGCTTGTTCGTATTGGAAGCGGATCTGCCCACGGTCATGCGCCAGGGTGCCGACCCGGCATGTCGGCCCCAGGTCACATTCGAGCCAGACCTCTACGGCGTTGTCCTGGCCGCTCATGATGAGTTCCCCGTGCCGTTCGCGCGGCCGCCAGGAGCCTTGGGTGCATCGGCGGAGGCTTGTCTGCGCCGCGCCTGTGACGCGGGCGGTTTGAAGACTAGGTCTTGCAACCTGCGGCCCACCTTGTCGTCTGCCGCCAAAGCATTGAAGTCGGCTTCAAGCCCGAGGACCGCCATCACTCGCAGGTAAGTGCCCAAGGTGGCTCCCGGGTCGCCCGCCTCCACTTTGTAGAGCGACGTTCTGGAGATGCCGGCCCTCTGCGCCACGACGGCGTTGCTCAACTTGCGCCGCAGGCGTGCGAGCCTCAGCCGCTCGCCCAACTGGGAAAGCAGCCTTTGCTCCTGCGGGAAGACGACCGGGGGTTTGCTTGGCATTTCGCCATTATGGACATTCTTCAGAGCAAATGTCCATAATGGCGGACTTCTTGCCTGGAAGAGGATGCGCGCAGGTAAATTTTTCGCAATTCCTGCGCCGCGAGAACGCGGAGATGGCCGCCTTTCTGGGGCGCTGCCTGGAGCTGGGCGATCGGGGCCGCACGATTGAGCAGATCCGCGACGGCAAGGCCAAACCCAGCCAGCAGCTGGCCGATGCGGTGGAGCGCATGCTCAAGGGCAACACCGAATTCGTGACATCACCCCAGCGACTGGGACATCACGATCGAGCCCTACGGCTACCGGGCCCGCTGGAACCTCAGCAAGGACAGCAGCCTCTGGATCATGACGCCGGGCACGGTGGAGGAGGTGGGCTGCATCCACACCTGCCAAGGCCTGGAGTTGGAGCCCATCGGCGTCATCATCGGGCCGGATCTGGCCGTCCGTGATGGCGAGGTGGTGACGGTGCCATCAGCGCGGGCCCGCACGGATCAGTCACTCAAGGGCTACAAGGTGGGCCTGATCTGCGATCCCGCGGGATTCGCCGCAAGGCGGACGCGATCATCAGCAACACCCACCGCACTCTGATCAGCCGGGGCACGAAGGCCTGCTTTGTGTTTGCCTGTGATCCGGAGTTGAACGAGTACTTGAAGCGGGCTGTGGCGGGCGGGGGTGAGGAACAGCCCGCCAGCGTGTACCTCTGATACCGCAGGCGTTTGGAGCCTTTGGTCAATCCCCCTAAGCTGGTTCAGCCAGCTCAGCGAGCCCATGTCCGCCCCTGCGGTCACTCCCTCCACCAGTCGCTCTGAGGTGGTTGCGAGGTTGCGTCAGCACTACCCGGATCTGGCCTCCCGGTTCAAGGTGAGCAGCTTGGCTCTGTTTGGATCCTGCGCTCGCGATGAGCAAACTTCCGCCAGTGATGTGGATCTGCTGGTGAGTTTCTCCGAGCCCGTCGGCTTTGCCTTCATCCACCTGGCCGACCATCTTGAAACCCTTCTCGGTCGTCGTGTCGACCTGGTGGCGTCCGATGGGATCAAGGAAAACAGGCGTTCCTTCATCCTGAGCAGCCGCATTCCTGTCGCGCCGTGAATGGAGGCTGTTTGTGGCCGACATGCTGGAAGCATCCGGCAAGATCAGTGGCTATGTCAGTGGGATGAGTTTTGAAGACTTCTGCGCAGATACGCGAACTGTCGATGCCGTGGTTCGCAACCTTGAAATCATTGCTGAAGCCTGAGATCGACTGGGCAGCCATCAGAGGGCTGCGCAACCGCATCGTTCACGAGTATTTCGGCCTCAGCCTCTCCGTGATTTGGACCATCGTGCAGACCGATTTGCCGGTTCTTGCTCAGCAGCTCAGCTCCTGGTCGAAAGAATCCCGATAGGGAACCAGCGGCCTTGGCCATGCACGCCTGTCCCGGACCGCGCGCGTCCCTGCGAACGAGAGTTGATGCAGCAGGTAATCTTCTGCTTCGCAACACCCAGCCGCGAGAAGGCCGAACAGCATCCCAGCGGCTACTTCGACTGGATGCGTCGCGGGGCTGATCTCTACGAGGCCCTGAAGGATTCCCACCCGCTGCTCGCCAGCCTGCCCAGTACGGGCCAGCGCTGCTGCTTCGAAACCTTCCCCCATGCCATCACCTGGCATCTGCGGAACGGGGAGGCGAAGGCTCGCCAGAAGCGGCCGCAACGCACAGCCCTGCTCGCCCAGGCCGGCATCAGCACCGCACCGCTCACCAGCATCGACCTGATCGATGCCGCGCTCTGCGCCCTCGCAGCCCATCGGGTTGCCAGCGGTGCTGCCTGCCTTGCCTTTGGCGAGCCGGACACCGGCCCGATTCCGATCTGGATCTGTTGGTCACCGTGCCGGATGATTGGTTGGCCGCTTATTCTCGGTTTATGGAAACCGATGCCCTGGGCTGCAAATTGGCCCATCACCGGATCTTTAGCTCCATGACCGCTGGTCTGCTCGATCACGTGGAAAGCCTGCTGCCATGAACGAGGCCGAAACCCGCGCTGAGTTGATCGATCCGCTGCTGGTGGCGGCCGGTTGGGGCGTTGTGGAGGGCAGCCGCATCCGCCGCGAGTTTCCGATTGCCCCCGGGCGCATTGAAGGAGGTGGCCGCCGCGGCAAGTCTCTCAGCGCCGACTACGTGCTCAGCTACCGCAACACCGCCCTGGCGGTGGTGGAGGCCAAGGCCGATTCCCTGCCGCTCACCGAGGGGGTGGGCCAGGCCAAGGAATACGCCGCCAAGCTCCAGCTGCGCTTCACCTACGCCAGCAACGGCAAGGGCATCTACGCCATTGACAGGGAAACGGGCGAGGAGGGGGAGGCCGAAGCCTTCCCCAGTCCCCAGGAGCTGTGGCAGCGCACCTTCGCCGAAGAGAACGCCTGGCGCGATCGCTTCGCATCCATCCCCTACCTCGATAAGGGCGGCAGCTGGCAGATCCGCTTCTACCAGGAGATCGCCGTGAAACGGGTGCTGGAGGCGATCATCTCCGGCCAGAACCGCATCCTGTTGACGCTGGCCACCGGCACCGGCAAAACCTCGATCGCCTTCCAGATCCTCTGGAAGCTGTTTGCCGCCCGCTGGAACCTCAGTGGCGAGCCCACGCGCCGGCCCCGCATCCTGTTTCTGGCCGACCGCAACAACCTCGCCGATCAGGCCTTCAACGACTTCACCGCCTTTGCCGCCTTCGAGGAGAACGCCCTGGCGCGGATTGAACCCGATGACCTGCGCAAAAAGGGTCGGGTGCCCACCAACGCCAGCGTCTTCCTCACCATCTTCCAGACCTTCATGAGCGGCCCGCCGGTGGACGGCAAGCCCTCCCCCTGGTTTGGCCAGTACCCGAGCGATTTCTTCGACTTCATCGTGATCGATGAATGCCACCGCGGCGGCGCCAACGACGAATCCACCTGGCGCGGGATCCTCGAGTACTTCGCCCCCGCCGTGCAGCTGGGTCTCACCGCCACCCCCCGCCGCGCAGGCAACACCGACACCTACGCCTACTTCGGTGAGCCGGTGTTCATTTACTCCCTCAAAGAGGGCATCAACGACGGCTTCCTCACCCCCTTCCGCGTCAAGCAGATCACCACCACTCTCGATGAATACGTCTACACGCCCGATGACACGGTGGTGGAAGGTGAGATCGAAGCCGGCAAGCTCTATAAGGAAGCCGACTTCAACAAAATCATCGAGATCAAACAGCGCGAACAGCAGCGGGTGGAGATCTTTCTGAACCAGATCGATCAACGCCAGAAAACCCTGGTGTTCTGTGCCACCCAGGACCATGCCCTGGCGATCCGCGACCTGATCAATCAGCTCAAGACCAGCACCGATCCCAACTACTGCCAGCGGGTCACCGCCAACGACGGTGAACTGGGCAACACCTGGCTGCGGGCCTTCCAGGACAATGAAAAGACGATCCCCACCATCCTCACCACCTCGCAGAAACTCTCCACGGGGGTGGATGCCCGCAACGTGCGCAACATCGTGTTGCTGCGGCCGGTGAACTCGATGATCGAGTTCAAGC
>JBAPUA010000079.1:0-16509 GCA_049282435.1 Cyanobium sp.
CTCCCATGCCGTGACCAAGGGGCTGAATCCGGACGCGCCGATGAAGGATTCGGGGGTGGAGTGGCTTGGGGAGGTGCCGGAGCATTGGGAGATTCGGCCATTGAAGTCTGAAATCTTCTTTCAGGAAGGTCCTGGAATAATGGCTGTCGACTTCATGGATGAGGGGATTCCTCTCTTGAGAGTTTCATGCGTCCAAGGCGACAAGGTATCCCTAGACGGGTGCAACTATCTCGATCCACAAAAAGTGATTGATAAATGGTCTCATTTTGCAGTCAATGAAGGCGACTTGATCCTCAGCGGGAGTGCTAGCCTTGGGGGCATAAGCGAAGTAGGTAGCGACGTCGCAGGCTCAATCCCCTACACAGGTCTCATTCGGATTCGCCCATTATCCCCCAGAGTCTCCAGGGGCTACATCAAGCTGCTAATCGAATCATCTATTTTTTCAATTCAGATTGATTTTTATAAGGCGGGAGCAACCATTCAGCACTTTGGCCCGACGCATTTGCGGCAGATGAAAATCACGATTCCGCCGATAGCGGAGCAAGAAAGCATTGAGCGGGAAATAAATTACAAGAAAACCTCATTCGATGCTCTGATGCAAAGCGCTCGGCAGGCTGTTGGCCTACTCCAAGAACGCCGCTCCGCCCTGGTCTCCGCCGCCGTCACCGGCCAGATCGATGTGCGTGGCCTGGTGCCCGAGGCCGTGGCGGCATGAGCAGCACCCCCAAGACGATCTAGATTGTCTTGCCCAGCGGCGAGCTTCACAGCATCCGCATCGCCCTGATCACCACGGGCGGGTGCGGCGACGATGGGCTCAGGCCCGTTTGAGCAGCTTGTCGTACTCCGCGTGGGTGCCGATCCACACCCACAACAGCTGGTCCTCACCCGCTTCGATGGCCAGGGCTCGATGGCGCAGTCCCACCCTCACTGACCAGAAGCGTCCGATCGTCTTGAGATGCAGGGAGGGATGCCTTGGATCGGCCTTGAGCAGCTCATAGGCCCGGTCAGCCTGGTCGCGCTCCGCCTGCGGCAGGGCTTCATAACAGCGCCAGAAACGGGGATTCGCCTGGTGCTTCAACGCTCGCTGCAGCGACCGGCCGCCCGATCAGCCAGGGCTTCCTCGGCCAACCAATCCAGCGTTCCGGCCTGAACGTCCTGCTCCAGCTGCTGGTCCCATTCGGCCATGTCGAACTGTTCGAACCAGGCCCTGAACTCAGCGCGGCCCGCGGGATCCAGTTGCTCCACGGCAGCTTCGATGGCATGGAGGCTGGTCATGGGGGGCATCTTAAGTGGCCTGCAGGCTCCTTGATGCGAACCCTCTATATCCGCCACATTCCCGATGAGGTGGCCGCAGGGCTGGAGAAGCTCGCCGCCCAGGCGGGTCTGCTCTTGAGCACCTTCGCCCTGCAGGAGCTCACCGAATCCGCCCGGCGCGCCGACAACGCCCAGCTGCTGAACGCCCTGCCCTCCCTGCCGATCGAGCGCGCCAGCATCCTCGAAGCCCTGGCCGAGAGCCGCGCCGAGCGCTGATGGTGGTGATCGATGCCTCGGTGCTGGTCGATGCCCTCCTTGTGGCTGGCCCTGCCCGGGTCCGGCTGGCGAGCGACAACCTGCAGGCTCCGGAGCTGATCGATGCCGAGCTGCTCTCGGTGCTGCGCCGGCTGGTCCTGGCCGACAAACTGCAGGACAGTCATGCCCTGCAGGCGCTGGCCACCGCCGACCGACTGGGCCTGCGCCGCCACCCCAGCCGCTCCCTCTGGCCCCGGGCCTGGGAGCTGCGCTCCAACCTCTCCGCCTACGACGCCCTCGATGTGGCCCTCGCCGAGCAGCTCAATGCGCCCCTGCTCACCGCCGATGCCCGCCTCGCCAGGGCACCGGGGCTGCGGTGTCCGGTGGAGGCTCTGGAGACATGAGCAAGGCTTGACAGGGATAGACTGCGCGTATATCCCAGGTTGATCATGGTCGCCATCACCAAGCTCTTCCTCAGCAACCGCAGCCAGGCCGTGCGTATCCCCGCCGATCTGCGCCTGCCCGATTCCGTCAAGGACGTGGAGGTGCGGGCCTGCGGGCAGGAGCGGATCATCGCCCCCCTCGGCCGCAGCTGGGACAGCTTCTTTCTCGATGGCCCCACCGTGAGCGACGACTTCCTGGTCGACCGCGCCTCCCAGGAGCAGGCCGAACGGGAAGCGTTCTGAGCATCGCCATGCTCCGCTATCTGCTCGATACCAACATCTGCATTGACGTGATCAAGGAGCGTCCCCGGCGGATGTTGGAGAGCTTCAATCGCCATGCCGGTCACATGGCGATCTCGGCCATCACCCTGTCCGAACTGCTGCATGGGGTGGAGAAGAGTGCAGCCCCTGAACGGAACCTCGCCGTGGTGGAGAACTTCTGCAGCCGCCTTGATGTGCTGCCCTATGGCCCCAAGGCCTCCCTGCACTACGGCCAGATCCGCGCCGCCCTGGAACGCCGGGGCATGCCGATCGGCGTGAACGACCTCCACATCGCCGCCCACGCCCGCAGCGAAGGGCTCACCCTGGTGAGCATCAGCCTGCGCGAGTTCGAGCGGGTCGAGGGGCTGCTGCTGGAGAACTGGGCCTGATGGCCTACCCCTCCATTTACCGATCCCGCGGCCCGGGCTTATGCGGTACCTGCATAGTTGCTGGATCTGGCCTAGCACTACGGCCTAAGCTGCGCCCTAAAAGGTGGCCATGCCGCAGCTGCTGAGCCGATGAGCCTCCACCACGAGATCGCGTTCGAGCGCGAGATTTGCGAGCACCTCGGCGCCCATGGCTGGCTCTACGAGGAGGGCAGTGCCGCTGCCTACAGCCGAGAGCTCGCCCTTTACCCGCCCGATCTGATCGCCTGGGTGCAAGATGCCCAGCCGGAAGCCTGGGAGGTGCTGCAGAAGAACCATGGTTCCAAGGCCAGTGCCACGCTGCTGGAGCGGGTGCGGCGGCAGCTCGATCAGATGGGCACCCTGGATCTGATTCGCCACGGGGTGGAGGTGCTGGGCCTGCCCAAGGCCCTGCGTCTCGCTGAGTTCAAGCCGGCCTTTGGGCTCAATCCGGCGATTCTGGCCCGCTACAACGCCAACCGGCTGCGGGTGGTGCGGCAGGTGCGTTATTCGACGCACAACGAGAACTGTCTCGATCTGGTGCTGTTTCTCAACGGCATCCCGGTCGCCACCTGTGAGCTCAAGACCGACAACACCCAGTCGATCGCCGATGCGATCTGGCAATACAAGAGCGACCGCAACCCCAGGTCCGCCGCTCAGGCTCCCGAGCCGCTGCTCTCCTTTCCCAGTGGCGCCCTGGTGCATTTCGCCGTCAGCAACCGCGAGGTGCAGATGACGACCCGGCTGGACGGCTCCCGCACCCAGTTCCTGCCCTTTAACCAGGGCAGCGACCCCGGCGGCGCCAACTGCGGCGCCGGCAACCCGGTGCTGGCGGGTCATCGCACCGCCTATCTCTGGGAGGAGGTCTGGGAGCGCCGCAACTGGCTGGAGATCCTCGGGCGCTACTGCATCGCCGAGCGCGACAAGAAGAAACAGATCCGCCGGCTCGTCTTCCCCCGCTACCACCAGCTGGCCGTCACCCGGCTGCTGCTCAAGGCCGTGTTGGAGGAAGGCCCGGGCCTGCGCTACCTGATCCAGCACTCGGCCGGCTCCGGCAAGACCGCCTCGATCGGCTGGAGCTCTCACCTGCTCGCCGATCTCCACGACGGAGCCGACCGCAAGGTCTTCGACACCGTGCTGGTGGTGAGCGATCGCAGCGTGATCGACACCCAGCTGCAGGAAACCCTGGAGAACTTCGAGCGCCGTAAAGGGGTTGTGGCTTCAATCACCAGCGAGAAGGGGATCAAGAGCGAGCAGCTGGCCGCGGCCCTCTCCGGCGATAAGAAGATCGTGGTCTGCACGATCCAGACCTTCCCGGCCCTGATCAAGAAGATGCAGGAGCTCACCGCCACCAGTGGCAAGCGCTTCGCGGTGATCGCCGATGAGGCCCACAGCTCCCAGACCGGCCAGGCGGCCGACAAGCTCAAGCAGGTGCTCTCCGCCGCTGAGGTGGCCGATCTGGCCGATGGCGGCGAGCTGGACATCGAGACCCTGCTGGCGGCCCAGATGGGCGCCCGCACCCGGGAGGCCGGCATCACCTACGTGGCCTTCACCGCCACCCCCAAGGCCAAGACGCTGGAGCTGTTCGGTCGTCGGCCCAACCCTGCTGAACCGGCTGGGCCGGGCAACCTGCCGGCACCCTTCCACGTGTATTCGATGCGCCAGGCGATCGAGGAGGGCTTCATCCTCGATGTGCTCCAGAACTACACCTCCTACAAGCTGGCCTTCCAGCTCGCCCAGGACGGCCACAGCCTCTCCACGGAGGAGGTGGAGCGCAGCGCCGCCCTCAAGAAGCTGATGGGCTGGGTGAAGCTCCACCCCCACAACATCGCCCAGAAGGTGCAGATCGTGGTGGAGCACTTCCGCCAGTTCGTCTGGCCGCTGCTGGAGGGCAGGGCCAAGGCGATGGTGGTGGTGGGCTCCCGCAAGGAAGCCGTGCGCTGGAAACTGGCCATCGACAACTACATCCAGGCCAAGGGCTACCCGCTCGGCACCCTGGTGGCCTTCAGCGGTGAGGTGAACGACCCCGAGATCGGCCCCGATGGCTTCACGGAGCGCAGCCAGAGCCTCAATCCCGGCCTCAAGGGCGACATCCGCGAGGCCTTCAAGGGCGCCGAGCATCAGATTCTGCTGGTGGCCAACAAGTTCCAGACCGGCTTCGATCAGCCGCTGCTCTGCGGCATGTATGTGGACCGGCGCCTCGATGGCATCCAGGCTGTGCAGACGCTCTCGCGGCTGAATCGCTGCCACCCCGGCAAGGACACCACCTACGTCGTCGATTTCGTCAACGACCCCAACGACATCCTGGCGGCGTTCAAGACCTACTACGCCACCGCTGAGTTGGCCGAGGCCACCGATCCCGCTCTGATCCTCGACCTCAAGACCAAGCTCGATGCCCAGGGGCACTACGACGAGTTCGAGATCGAGCGGGTGGTGAAGGTGCTGCTGGAGGCCAGCCTCAGCGACAAGGTGCGCCCGAAGCAGCTGATGGGCGCGATCGAACCGGTGGCCCAGCGATTGATGACGCTGCACAAGGAAGCCAGGCTCGCCTATCGCCAGGCCGAGGCGATTAACGACGGCGAGGCCAGCAAGCGTGCCAAAGAGGAGCTGGACGCCCTCACCCTGTTCCGCACTGACATCGGCACCTATGGGCGGTTCTACACCTTCCTGGCGCAGATCTTCGATTACGCCAACACCGGATTGGAGAAGCGGGCGATGTTCTACAAGGCCCTGTTGCCCCTGCTTGAGTTTGAGCGGGAGATCAACACGGTGGATCTCGCCAAGGTGGTGCTCACCCACCACCATCTCCGCCATCTCGGCAGCAAGAAACTCGATCTCACCCAGGGTGACAGCATCTCGATCCCTGGTATGGCCCCAGGCGGTGGCGGGGTCCAGGACAAGGACAAGGTGGAGCTGGCCGAGATCATCGCCAAACTCAATGATCTGTTCAGCGGCGAGCTCAGTGACGGCGACAAGGTGACCTATGTGCGCGCCGTGATCCGTGGCCGGTTGCTGCAGTCGCCAACCCTGCGCCAGCAGGCCGCTGCCAACAGCAAGGAGCAGTTCGCCAACTCCCCCGATTTCGGCAAGGAGCTACTGGACGCAATCATCGGCGCCCTTGATGCCCACCAGGTGATGAGCAGTCAGGCCCTCAACTCCGCCCAGGTGCGTGATGGCCTCAAGGACGTGCTCCTGAACCAGACCAACCTCTACGAAGACCTGCGCGATCGGGGCCAGCAAGCATGAGCCCTGATCTGACCACGCTCTGCGCTGCTGAGCAGGCGCGCACGGTGGTGCTGCAGATGATGGCGGAACGGGGTCGGGGCGTGGTGCTGGTGGGCGCCGCCCGGTTGGATCTGGCGCTGGAGCATCTGCTGCAGGCGGTGATGACCCCCAGCGCCGAAGCCGACGACAAGCTGTTCACCCCGGATCGCTCGCTCGGCAGTCTGGGGGCCAAGGTCACTCTGGCGGCCCGCCTGGGCCTGATCGAGCCGGGGATCGACAAAGCCCTGAACGCCATCCGCAGCGTGCGCAACGACTTCGCCCACAGCGCCGGCGAACCCTCGCTGGCGGAGCCCCGCCATCAGAAGCGGCTGCAAAAGGTCTATGCCGAGGCCGAAGCCACACCGCTGTGGCTGGCCCTGGCCCCCCTGCTGCATCGGCAGCCCGGCCTCACCGATCCCGAGCAGGCCTTCATCCTGCTGGTGACGATCCTGGTGGCCTCGATTGAGGCCTGCGCCCTGTTGCAGACACCGTTCTTACCCCGGGCGACGGTGCGCTTTCACGGGAGTTGACGCCACCAGCAGAGATCGACAGCCTCAACTCATGCCGGTCGATGGTTCGAATCCATCAGGGGGCGTGAGCAAGAAGCGAGCGTTGACCAGCGATCTGAGCGACGCTCCCGGCTCGGCTTGCGGGCCCAGCTCCCAACCGGGGGGGCTCAGGCCGGCTGCACGGAAGCGTGTCGCAAGCGGCAGCGGAGCTGGGCCAGGGCCTCGTCGGGCAGGCCGAGGAAACGATCGAACCGGTTCGCACCCGTGGGCTCCACCGTGGCGATGCCCACCAGCAGCGCCTGGCCGTTGCCGTCGAGCGGCTGTCCCTGGGCGCTGTGGCGCAGGCCCCGCACCGCCCCGGTGCTGAGCTGGGTCCGCACGATCAGATCAGGAGCCCGGTACCAGTCGGCCACAGCGAAGCGGAAGCGGGCGTCGAACTGCAGCTCCAGGGCGCCGGTGGCGATCTGCCAGCGCCCCTCCAGCCGCTGCGGATCAATGGTGATGCGCAGACCCGGTGGCAGGGGCAGCCCCAGACAACGGGTGGTGCGCCAGCTGAGGGCCGGGATCGCCAGGGCCGCGGCCTCGAAGCTCAGGGCCTGCCAGCCGCCGCGATCGGGGCCGCCGAGCGTGGCGGTGCCGCCGCCACCGCTGGCGTCGTAGCCAAAGCGGGGGTAGCGGCCGATCCGCAGTCCGCAGCCCGCCAGCGTCTGCAGGTGCAGCGTGGTCATCAGCGCCGCAGGGACTCCAGCTGGCCGCGGGCGTGCAGATCGGCCAGATCGCTGTAGCCGCCGATCGGCTGGCCGTCGATGAACACCTGGGGCAGGTTCCTCTGGCCGCTGAGCTGCTCGAGCTCATGCCTCTGCTCCTCGCTGGTCACCTGCAGGACCTCGTGGGGAATGCCCAGGGTGCGCAGCATCCGCAGGGCCCGGGCCGAGAAGGGACAGCCCGGCAGCACGGCAATCTCCACCAGCGGCTCGGCTGGCGGCGCGGCGGGCTCTTCGGCGACCTGGCTGGCCAGCACCCCCACCAGCAGCTCGGCGCCCTTCAGCACCAGGGTGCCGTGCTCGAGATGCCCCCCCCAGACCTGACAGCTGCCATCCGAGAGGCTCAGATGCAGATGCACCCCCTGGGGGGAGAGGGTGCCGTTAAGGGTGATGATCTCCAGATCGCCCTGCAGCAGCGTGGGCTCGGCCTGACCCGGGCACTGGAAGGCCGCCTGGGAGAGGTTGCCCACCACCCCGAGTACGAAGCCGGAGATCTGCTGCTCGGCTGCCAACTGCTCCAGGCTGTGGCGCAGATCGCTCCCGGGCCCGAGGTGCAGCGGCAGGGCATGCATGGATCGGCGCGGTTCAACTGGTCCGCCAAACTACGCCCCGCGCCGCTTCCCCCTTGCCGGAGAGGGCAATCCGGGCCTGGCGACAGCCCCTGCCAGATCCCGATGGGGGATACGGTCTCCATCACAGGCACCGTTCCTGTCTCTCCCCTCTTGGAGCCCCGATCGATGACCACCCGGGAAGCCGTCCAGGACTATTACGGTCGGCAGCTCACCGGCACGGCCGACCTCAAGACCTCGGCCTGCTGTGATGCCGATGCCGTTCCGAGCTGGCTCAGGCCCCTGCTGGCCAAGGTGCATCCGGAGGTGAGGGATCGCTACTACGGCTGCGGCCTGATCTGCCCGCCCCTGCTGGAGGGCTGCCGCATCCTCGATCTCGGCAGTGGCTCCGGGCGGGATGTCTACCTGCTGGCCCAGCTCGTCGGCGCTGGCGGCTCGGTGGTGGGTGTCGACATGACGCCTGAGCAGCTGGCCGTGGCCCGCAGGCACCAGCAGCACCACGCCCGCCAGTTCGGCTTTGACAACGTCTCCTTTCTGGAGGGGACGATCGAGAACCTCGAACAGCTGCCCCTGGAAGCCGGCAGCTTCGATGTGATCGTGTCCAACTGCGTGCTCAATCTCTCCACCGACAAGGCGGCGGTGTTGCGGGGCGTGCGGCGGTTGCTCAAGCCCGGCGGCGAGTTCCACTTCTCCGATGTCTACGCCGACCGACGCCTGAGCGAGAGCGTCAGGCGTGATCCGGTGCTGTACGGCGAATGCCTCGGGGGGGCGCTGTACTGGAATGACTTCCTCAGGCTGGCCCGGGCCGCGGGCTTCCTGGATCCCCGCCTGGTGCAGGACCGGCCGATCCACATCACCGAGCCCCAGATCGCGCCGCTGGTGGGGCAGGCCCGCTTCTTTTCAGCCACCTATCGGCTGTTCAACATCAGCGAGCTGGAAGATGCCTGCGAGGACCACGGCCAGGCGGTGATCTACCGGGGCACGATCCCCGACCATGCCGATCGCTGGGATCTCGATCAGCACCACAGCCTCGAGAGCGGCCGGGTCTTTCCCGTCTGCGGCAACACCTATCGGATGCTCCACCAGAGCCGCTTCCGCGATCACTTCAGCTTCATCGGTGACTTCAGCCGCCACTTCGGCATCTTTGCCGGCTGCGGCAGCAGCCTGCCCTTCACGGGCGAAGGCGGCTCGGGCGAGAGCCCCGTGGGCTGTTGCTGAGGGCTGAGGTCAAGCTGAAAGGGCGGTGATCCCTGCTCCCGGCTAAACACCTACATCCCCTCTTGATCCTTGAATCAGATTCATGACCCTGGCCCTCGGTTCCGAATCCCGCCCCCCTCTGGTGATGGTGCACGGGATGCTGGACAGCTCCAGTGTCTTCAACCGCCTGCTGTCCCATCTGCGGGAACCCCGGCGTCCGCTGCTGCTGGCGGAGCTGCCGCTGCGCTGCGGCATGACACCGATCGCCGAGTCGGCCGCCCTGCTGGATCAACAGATCCAGGCCGCCTTCGGCCCTGAGCAAGCCATCGATCTGCTCGGCTTCTCGATGGGGGGCGTGATCGCCCGGACCTGGATCCAGCTGCTGGGGGGCCATCGCCGTACCCGCCGGCTGACCAGTGTCGGCAGTCCGCACCAGGGAACGCTCACGGCCATGCCCTGGCCCCGCTGGCCGATGGCCGGCATCGCCGATCTGAAATGGGGCAGTCCGCTCCTGCAGGAACTCAACGGCAACCTCGACAACCTGCGGGCCATCGCCTGCTGCAGCTTCTATTCGGGCATCGATCTGGTGGTGCTGCCCGGCTGGCGGGCTGTGCTGCCGGTGGGGGTGCAGCGGATGCTGCCGGTCTGGGCCCATCCCCAGCTGCTGCGGGATCGCCAGGCGCTGACCCCGTTGAGCGAAGAGCTGATGCGGCCCTGAGCGTCGGGGGGCGCCCACCGTTGCCGGTTCAGCGGCCCACCGGCATCGCCTCCAGGTCGATGGTCACGACCAGTCCCTCGTCTTCGGCATGGCGGGCAATGCACAGCCGATGGGGCCCGGCTTCGAGCACAAAGCCATCGGTGTCCTCATCGAAATAGGCCAGGCGCCGCAGCGGCATCGCCAGGCTGAGCCTGTGCGCTTCGCCCGCCCGCAGGCTGAGGCGCTGGAAGCCGATCAGCGAGCGCTGCGGCCGCTCCAGCACCAGCCCCGGCGGCTCCGCATACACCTGCACCACCTCGGCGGCGGCCATCGCGCCGGTGTTGGTCACCGTGAGGGTCAGCTGCAGCAGCCCCTCGTCGCTCCGCAGCTCCAGCTCAGGCTCGCTGTGGCGGAAACTGCTGTAGGAGAGACCGAAGCCAAAGGGGAAGGCGGCGGGCTGAGCGGCGCGGCGCAGGCGCCTGTAACCATGCCAGAGGTCGTAGGTGACCCGCGGCGCCCGGGGTTCGAACGGCGGCAGCTGGGCCTCACTCGTGGGCACCGCAAACGGCATCCGGCCCGAGGGCGACACGCGGCCCAGCAGCACATCGGCCAGCGCCGCTCCGCCCTGCTGGCCCGGATACCAGAGCAGCAGAATTCCAGGCACCGCCTGGCGCCAGGCTTCACAGAGCACGGCGCCGCCGCCCATCAGCACCACCACCGTGCGCGGATTGGCGGCCGCCACCGCCAGGATCAGGGCCTCCTGTTCGGGATCGAGCTGCAGGGACGTGCGATCGCCGGAGGCGAAGTCACCGCCGGTCCGCGCCGAAGCGAAGCGGGTGACCGACGCCATCAGACCCGCCAGTGGCCGCCACAGGGGCCGCAGCGAGCGGCTGCCGAAACGCCGCAGCAGCGGATCCGGCGGCGGCATCTGGCGCAGGATCGGCTCGAGATCGCCGGGGTGGATGTGCTCCCCTTCCTGGCGCCAGTCCAGCCCCACCACCAGCACGGCCGCTTCGCAGGCCGCCGCCAGGGAGGCCGCCTGCGCCGGATCCACTCCATCGACATGGTGCAGCTGGAGATCGGGATCGGCGGCGCGCAGGCCTGCCAGGGGAGTCACCACCACGCCGGGGGCGGGGCGGGTGTCGGAGGAGCCGCGATCGCCGAGATTGGCCGTGGTGGCCAGGGCGCCGATCAGCGCCAGGGAGCGCAGCCCGCGCAGGGGCAGGACGGAGCCTTCGTTCCTGAGCAGCACGATCGACTTGGTGGCCGCCTCCCGGGCCAGGGCCACGTGGGCCGGACAGCCCCGCAGCGAGACCGGGTAGTCGCCGGCCGGCAGCGCCAGCTGGGCGCGCAACTGGCGCAGCACCGCGTCATCGACCCGCTCGATCGTCAGCCGTCCGTCGGCCAGGGCCTCCTCCAGGCAGCCCTCGAACAGCATCGGGAAGGGCATCTCCAGGTCCTGCCCCGCCCGCAGCGCCTCGACCCCATCGCGCAGCCCGAAGATGAAGTCGCTGACCACGAAGCCGCCGAAACCCCAGCGCTGCTTGAGGATCGCGGTCAGCAGCTCGCGATGCTGGCCGCACCACTGGCCATTCACCTGGTTGTAGGCGCTCATCATCGAGCCGGCGCCGGCCTCGACACAGTCGCGGAAATGGGGCAGGTAGAGCTCGTGCAGCACCCGCCGGCTCACCTGCACATCGACCAGGAAGCGGGAGCTGTCGATCGAGTTGAGGGCGAAATGCTTGACGCAGGCGATCGTGTGACGCTGCAGGCCGCGGGTCATCGCCGCCCCCAGGCCCCCCAGCAGCACCGGATCTTCGCCATAGGTCTCCTGGGCCCGGCCCCAGCCGGGATGGCGCAGCACATTGACGCAGACGGCCGCCACCCAGTTGGCGCCGAAGCTGCGGGCCTCCAGGGCGATGGCCTCGCCGATGCGCTCTTCGAGCGCCTGATCCCAGCTGGCACCGCGCGCGATCGGCACCGGAAAGGTGGTGGCGCCCCCCTCCAGGACCACGCCGCGGGGACCATCGACGAACTGCAACCCGGACAGTCCCAGCCGCGGCACCGCTGCGGCTGGCCAGGGATGGCGATGGGAGGCGTCATGCAGTGCGATGTCGGCCATGCCCGCCCAGAACGGCGTGGTGCCGGCGAGCAGGGCCAGCTTCTCGGCGGTGCTGAGGGCGGCCAGCAGGCTCCTGGAGCGATCGGCGCCGCTGGCGCTGACCGCGGCATCGGCGGACATGGGGAACGGGTTGGGATGGACGGTGGCTGATTGGACGGTGGCTGGTTGGGCAGTGGCTGGTTGGGCGGTGGCTGGTGCCGCGAAGAGCTCGTCGGCGGTGGAGTTGGCGGTGGAGCCGCCACCTGGCTTGGGGCCGGACACCCCCTCCAGGAGTGTCAGCAGATCGCACCGACCAGGGGGCAGCCACGGCTGAACATCCCGTGACTGCCCTGAAATCAACCTAGGCAGACCGGCGCTGCCTGGACTCAGCTGTGGATGGGACCAGCGCCAGGGCAAGAGCCAGCGCCAGCGACAGGATGGGCAGCAGCAGCCCTGGCCACCACCGCTGCGGCGGCAACCTGCCGCGAGGGAGCCTGACCTGAGGCCGGGCGGTTGCGGGCCTGCACCACGTCGGCAACGACTGGCCTGATTGCTCCCGGACGACCGCGACAGCTGCGGCGCGTGCTGCCGGGCCCGGACGGGCAAGGCCAACCCCTGGCCGATGCGGGGGCAGCGCCCGCATCGGCCAGGGGTTGGCGTTCGGAGATAGGACCAGCGTTGAGTCCTGCCGGCTCGGATCCCCAACGGGCGTCAGCTTTGGCCGCAGGGCGAACCGGCGGCTTCCCGCTCGGGGCAGCATCGCAAGGAGCCAGGGGACCTGCAGAGCGTCAGAACCGGAGGCAGCGGCAGGACTCGACCGGCCTCTGGATGGCGTGGATCACGGCGTGTCGTCGCCAGGCCCCGGCCCTCGACGGCCTGACCCGAGCTCCACGGGTTGGTGTTCAACCGAGCCAGGCAGCAGCGGCTTCGGGGATAACGCCAGGGCTGCCTCAAAGTCGAGATCTCAGCCCGCAATGGCGGCTGAACGACATGGTATTTCCCGATCAAGTGCTGTCGACGAATGGATCCCTGAGGCAGAGCAGCTTTTGGGATCCCCGGTTGACGGGACGACTTTCAGGCAGCCCTGGGGATAACGCCAACAAGGTCGGATCCCCCACAGGTTGGATGCCAGGGCTGGACGGGCCGATCGCTCAGAGCTCAGACAGCCCCATCCAGCAGCCCACCGCCAACGGACTCAGAGCGTGCGGGCCTGCATGCCCAGCAGCTGGGCGGCGAAGTCCTCGCTGAAGGAGGCCTGCAGTTGCCAGGCGTGCAGCAGGTTCTTGGCGGCCGCCCGCAACTCTTCGATGTCCTCGCAGGCGTCGATGGCACGGCCGTGAGCCTCGATGGCGAATTCACGACTGAGGGAGAGGGGTTTCAAGGCGTCACGGCATCTTTACAAGATGTTACGAAGCGCCTGCTGGCCCTGTGGTTCGGTCGGCACGGTTCGGTCGGAATAGTTCGGTCGAAATGGCAGGTTCGCTCGACAAGGTTCGCTCGACAAGGTTCGGTCAACAAGGTTCGGTCGGTTCGATTCCTGAAACCGTGCGCGGGGGATCGGATCCCCGTATTCCTCGGCACCCGCCGCCGCCGCCGGTGCGCACAAGGATGGGTCAGGACAACGAGACTTTTCATCCATGCGCGAGATCGTGTTTCGCGTTCTCAGCGACCGGCCCGGCCAGATCGAAGCGAAGGCTGAAGACCGCCCGATCACCATCAAGGCAGATTCCCTGGAGGAGCTGCATCACGAAGCCCGGGAGGCCCTGATCCAGCATCTGGGGGCCGCCCACAGCACCTTCCGGGTGCGCATTTGCCGCCCCTCACCCCTGACTGTCAGGCCCGCCAGCCATCGCCTGCCGGCGAGCTGCTTCTGAAGACAGCAGCCGCTCGATGGCGCACTGAAGAGACGCTGCCAGCGGCCGCAGCTCTCCCAGGCGGGGACTCCGGACCTGGCCGCTGCCCAGGGTCTCCAGGCTGGCCAGCGTCATGTCCTGCCCCTCCAGCAGGTGCAGCTGCTGCAGCGGCACCGTCAGCGGTCCCCGGAAGAAATGGGCGATGCGTTGCGGGTTGCTGTCGCTGAACCAGAAACTCAGCTCCCCAGCCTCCCAGTCGATCTCCTCCCGCAGTTCGCGCCGCAACGCCTGCTCGGGACTTTCCCCCGGATCGAGATGGCCGCCGAACAGCCCCCAGCAGCCGGGAGCGACGATGCCGGGGATGTCGTCCCGGAGCTGCAGCAGCCATTGGCCCTGGCTCTCCAGCATCGCCAACGCCACGGCGACTGTCATCGGCCGGTGACCAGGGCTGAACAGGGAGGCCGGTGGCTGACCATCAGCGAGCAGCGGATGCTGGAAGCGACAGTCTTGCCTGTCGACGGCGCCTCCCCTCCACCTCAGGGGACCCGGGCCCGCTGACCCCGGAGAAGCGGAGCCCGATCCGGCGCAGGCGAGGCGCATGGCGATCCAAAGCCAACGCCCTCAATCAGGCGCGGGCAGGGGAGCAAACCGACAACCCCCTGACATGACCGGCGCTGATTTCTGCTGCCAGCGTTCTGCTCCCAGCGTTCTACGCCCAGCGACCACCGCGCAGGCCAACCATCAGGCGGATCTTGCCAGCGAAGAGCTCGTGCCGCAAACAATCCTGGGATGCGTCCATCGCCGCAACGCTGTAAAAATTGCCTGACAAGATTTCGAGCCACAAGCGAGAAGATTCCAAGTGGATCAGGGGTGGATCACAGTCAGCCAAACGGCAATCTTTTCGTCCCTCACCCTTCATCTGCTTGGCACGTCATCGGTCAGAAATCCTGAAGACCTCAGAAGTGATCCGAGCCTCCAACTCACAGGCTCGGTACCCCGTGCCAACACTGGGGCCGGTTCACTGCACCTTGTCAGGGACACCAACACAGAGCTTCCGTCGAAGTGGTGCGTTGCATTGACGCGGGAATGGCGCACTTCCCGGCCAAGCGCCCGAGACTTGAACTCCCGGCCCGGCAGGCTGGCCGTGGTAACATAATTAAATAATCCAGCGGTGCCTTTGATGAACGACAAAAGCTCTTCAAAGTCTCTGTTATCGGGACTGCTGATTGTTCTTGGCGGCATTGGCAGCCTGGCCCTGACGATCTGGTTCCTGATCGTTCTGCTGGATCTCAAGCATCTGAACACCTCCGGTTTCACACTGCCCTGACGCCTATTGCCCTGACGCCGCCTCTGGTCTGGACGCCGCCTCTGGTCTGGACGCCGGCCACCCGGCAGGCCATGAGCGACGGGGGGAGCTGATGCCCACGGGATCCAGGGGGTAGTGCTGCACCTGGCAGGGCCTCCTGAAGCGACCTGCAGGCCCGAGCAGTTGCGCTGCCGGTTCGGGTGCCAGGACAGGCAGCGATCACCGCCCGGACCCGTTTCGTTAAGGTCCGCCCCATGGGCCCGGTGCAGATCGTCTGGTTCAAGCGGGACCTGCGGGTGGTCGATCACCAGCCGCTGCTGCAGGCCTGCCGCCAGGGGCCGGTGCTGCCCCTGGTTGCGGTGGAACCCCTGTTCTGGCAGCAACCCGACGCTTCAGCGCGTCAGTGGGCCTTCTGTGCCGAAAGCCTCGAGGATCTGCGCCGCGACCTGGCCCGGCTGGGCCAGCCCCTGGTGGTGCGCATCGGCGCGGTGGAGGAGGTGCTGGAGCGGGCCCGCCGCCAGTTGGGCGTCGCCGGCCTCTGGAGCCACGAGGAGACCGGCAACGACTGGACCTATGCCCGCGATCGGCGGGTGGCCGAATGGGCCCGCAGCCATGCCATCCCCTGGATCGAGATCCCCCAGTTCGGCGTGATTCGCCGTCTGCCCAGCCGCAACGGCTGGGCCCGTCGCTGGGAAGAGCACATGGCCGAGGCGACCGCCCTATCGCCGGCGGCCCTGCGGCCGCTGCATGGCATTGCACCCGGCCCCATTCCCGCCGCCGCCGATCTGGCCCTGCGGCCCGACCCCTGCCCGCAGCGGCAGCGGGGAGGACGGCAGGAAGCGCTGGCCCTGCTGGCGAGTTTCCTCAGCGAGCGCGGGGCCCGATACCACCGGGAACTGTCCAGCCCCCTCACCGCCTTCCGCAGTTGCTCGCGCCTGTCTGCCCACCTTGCCTGGGGCAGCGTGTCCCTGCGCGAACTGGTGCAGGCCGGCCGCCGCCGCCGCGACGAACTGAAGGCCCTGCCCATCGGCGAACGCGGCGAGTGGCTGCGAGCCCTGCGCGGCTTTGACGAGCGGCTGCACTGGCACTGCCACTTCATTCAAAAGCTCGAAAGCCAGCCGGATCTGGAGTTCCGGGAGCTGCATCCGCTCACCACCGGCCTGCAGGTCAGCAACCCGGCCCATCTGGCGGCCTGGGCCGAGGGGCGCACCGGCCTGCCCTTTGTCGATGCCTGCATGCGAGCCCTGATCGCCACGGGCTGGATCAACTTCCGCATGCGGGCGATGCTGATGTCAGTGGCCAGTCACCACCTGAACCTGCCCTGGCGCGAGAGCGGCCTGCATCTGGCGCGCCTGTTCCTCGACTACGAACCCGGCATCCACTGGAGCCAGTGCCAGATGCAATCAGGCACCACCGGCATCAACACGATCCGCATCTACAACCCGATCAAGCAGGGGCAGGATCACGACCCGGACGGCCAGTTCCTGCGGCGCTGGCTGCCGGAACTGAGAGGCGTCCCGCTGGTGCACCTGCATCAACCCTGGACGATGGCGGAACTCACCCAGCAGCGCCTGGGCTGGGTGCTCGGCGTCGCCTATCCGCGGCCGATCGTGCAGCCCGACGCCGCTGCCC
>JBAPUA010000080.1:0-5500 GCA_049282435.1 Cyanobium sp.
TGCCGGCGTAGGGGCGGATCGTGATCACATCGCCGGAGTGGAGCGCCGTGACATCGCATTCGATCGGCAGGGCGCCGGAATCCTCGGCGGTGTTGAAGAAGATCGGCGCGATCTTGCCCCCCAGGATCACGCCGCCCGAGCGCTTGTTGGGCACGTGGGGGATGTCGGTGCCGGTGTGCCACAGCACTGAGTTGATCGCCGATTTACGGGAACTGCCGGTGCCGACCACATCGCCCACGTAGGCCACCGGATGGCCCTTGGTCTTGAGCTCGCCGATCAGGGCCAGGCCACCGGGCATGCGGGTCTCCAGCATCGCGTTGGCGTGCAGGGGAATGTCCGGGCGGGTGGTGGCGTGGGTGGCGGGGGAGAGGTCGTCGGTGTTGGTCTCGCCCTCCACCTTGAACACGGTGACGGTGATCTCCGCCGGCAGTTCGGCTTTGGCGGTGAACCATTCGGCCGCCGCCCAGCTGTCCACCACCTGTCTGGCGTAGGGATTGGATTCGGCCAGCTCCAGCACGTCGTGGAAGGCGTCGTAGACCAGCAGGGTGCGGCTCAGGCCGGTGGCCGCCTCGGCGGCGATGGTCGGGTCGGCGCTGGAGAGCAGGGCAATCAGGGCGCTGACGTTGTAGCCGCCGATCATGGTGGCCAGCAGCTGTACCGCCTCGATCGGCGACACCAGGGGGCTGGTGGCGCTGCCCTGGGCGACCGCGCTCAGCCAGGTGGCCTTGACGTAGGCGGCCTCATCCACCCCCGGCGGGATCCGCTCACTCAGCAGCTCCAGCAGGAAGGCCTCTTCGCCGGCCGGCGGCGCGGCCAGCAGCTCGGTGAGCGCCTGGGCCTGGGGCGCGCTCAGCGGCAGGGGCGGCACCCCCAGGGCCTCACGCTCGGCCGCCGCCGTGCGGTAGCTGGGCAGCAGGTCGGCAGGGGCCAGGGGGGTGGTCTCGGGCATGGGGCTGGCGCGGCCGGGAGAATGGCCTGGATACAGACCCATCCATTCTCAATACCGGCCGCTCCCGCCTTGGTGACGACCGCTGCAGAACGGCGGAGGCGCGCCAACGCTCCTGGCTCCGGATCCACCCCCGCGCAGGTGGGCGGTAACCAGACGCGCACCATCAGCAGCAGGGCGGCGGTGGCGAGCAACAGGCAGACCGCCAGCACCGGATGCCTGTCGGTCTCAAGCACAGCGCTGACGATCCCCTCGCGCAGCACCGAAACGATGGCGATCTCCAGCCGCGGCGATCTCCAGCCGCCGCAGCGTGCGCGGCGACGGGCTGGTCCGGCTGGGCAGGGTGTGAGGCAGGCACGGCCTTTCTGTAGCAGCGGCAGCCATGGGCGGAGCCGCTGGCCCATAGGGTCGCGCAGCCTTTTCGCCCCTGCCGCCATGTCTCTTTGCCCTCTGGCCGCCACGCTGCTCGCCGCCAAGCGCCGCCAGGGTTTGAGCTTCGCGGATCTCGGCGCGCGGCTGGGGGTGGATGAGGTGTGGCTGGCGAGCTTGATTCATGGCCAGGCCACCGCCACCCTTGCGGAGGCCGACAGCCTGCTGGAGGCCCTGGCGATCCCCGAGGCGGAGCGCCAGGAGCTGCGCGAGCAGCTCACCACCTACCCGATCAAGGGCGCCCTCAACCCGGCGATCCCCAGCGATCCGCTGCTGTATCGCTTCCACGAGATCCTGCAGGTGTATGGCCTGCCGCTGAAGGACGTGATCCAGGAGAAATTCGGCGACGGCATCATGTCGGCGATTGATTTCACCCTCACCGTCCACAAGGTCGAAGACCCCAAGGGCGATCGGGTGGTGGTGACGATGAACGGCAAATTTCTACCGTATCGCAAGTGGTGAGGGGGAATTCTCGCTCAGGTAAGGCTACGGGCTGAGCGGTGGAGTTCATCAGCTGAGTCGTTGCTGCTAATGGAGCACTATCGGTGGCGTTACGGGTGGCACCAATGGCAACAATGGCCAGTGTGATTCGGGCGAATAGGCTTGCAATCTGCTATCAGGATAGAAGCATGTATCGATAGATTCTCTGCGTGCTGGCTTGGCCAGGAGTGGTGCGTGAGATGATGGCGTCAACTAGCAGCAGCATCTCCTGAAGCAGTACCAGCTGATGATGGAGAGGGTCGATCTTGTCAGTGCCAGGAGGATGCAGGCCAACATCCTTTTTCTTGCGGTCAGCACCTACCTGTTGGCCTAATTCCAGGGCTGGGCGCGATTCCGCGGCACCGGCACGCTCTTCGTCAGCTCCACTGGCTTCCTGCTCCCCGCTGGCTCGTTGCGCCGCCCTGATGCCAGCGTGGTGCGGCTGGAGCGCTGGCAGGCGTTGGGCGAGGCCGGGCGTCAACTAGATGGGTAACAATTCGCATGAGTCAACGCGTCTGATCCGCCGGCAGGGGCCCATCTCCCCCAAACCCTTTAGCCTGAGATCACTGGTTCCGCAGGGCTCCCATGCTCACCCTGCCTCGCTCGCTCAGCCTCACCCCAGATCAGTTCGCGCAGGTGTGTGCCGCCAACCCGGAGGCGGTGTTGGAGCTTGCTGCCGATGGCACCCTGATCGAGATCACCCCAACCGGCGGTAACACCAGTGCACGCAACTCGGCATTGGTATTCCAGCTGCAGTCCTGGGCCCGAACCGTCGACGGCTGGATCGTGTTCGAGAGTTCCGCTGGCTTTCGGCTTGCGGATGGTTCCGTGCGTAGCCCTGACGCCAGCCTGGTGCGGCTGGATCGTTGGCGCGCCCTGAGCGAGGCTGAACGGGAAGGCTTTCCGCCCCTCTGCCCGGATCTCGTGGTGGAGCTGGCCAGCCCCTCCGATGAAACCCAGGCCTTGTGCCGCAAGATGGACGCCTACATGGCCAATGGGGCCCGCCTCGGTTGGCTGCTGCTGCCCCAAAGCCGCACAGTGCAAATTTGGCAGACAGGGGCAGCCGAAACAGCCAACTCTCCCCTGGTGCTCAACGATCCAGACCGGTTGGAGGCGGGCCTGGAGTTCCCCGGCCTCGTGATTGATCCGCGCCGGATCTGGGAGGTCTGAGGGAGCCTCTCGACGAACGGCGAGAGGTCGTGGCCCTATCCACGGTGAAGATGCCAGCCGCGCATGCCAGCCGCGAATGGTGGCGGCATCACGGCCTCCCCTGAACCCCTTAGCCTGAGATCATCCATCCCGCAGGGCCCCCATGCTCACCCTGCCCCGCACGCTCAGCCTCACCCCGGCCCAGTTCGCGCAGGTGTGTGCGGCTAACCCCGAGGCGGTGCTGGAGCTGGATGCCGATGGCACCCTCCTCGAGATGACCCCCACCGGTGGCGCCTCCGGTGCCCGCAACCAGACCCTCGGAGCCCTGCTCTGGCTGGCGATCGAGCAGGGCCACCTGCCGCTGAAGCTCTTCGACAGCTCCACTGGCTTCCTGCTCCCCGATGGCTCGGTGCGCAGCCCCGACGCCAGCGTGGTGCGGCTGGAGCGCTGGCAGGCGTTGAGCGAGGCCGAGCGGGAGGGCTTTGCACCCTTGTGCCCGGATCTCGTGGTGGAGCTGGCCAGCTCTTCCGATGAGCCGCAGGCCCTGCGCCGCAAAATGGCCGCCTACATGGCCAATGGGGCCTCTCTGGGCTGGCTGCTGCTGCCGCAAAGCCGCACGGTGGAAGTGTGGACGGCCGCGGAAGCCAGAGCAGCCACCCCTCCCCTGGTGCTCTGCGATCCGGCACGGCTGGAGGCGGGGCCGAAGTTTCCGGGCCTGGTGATCGATCCACGCCGGATCTGGGAGGCCTGAGGGCACCGCTCCAGGCCAGCGCCGGGGCATAACGGGCAACATGCCATCGAGATCCCGACGCCTCCCGGCGATGAAGCCCGCTGCTCCTGGCGATAGCCAACCGCACAGCCCCGCTCAGCCACCGTTGCGGCTGCTGCGTTGGCAGGCCTGCACCCAGGTGTTCCATGAGGAGCTGGGAGGCGGAGCGCGGCTGACCATGGTCCGGATTCCGGCCGGCAGCTTCCAGATGGGTTCAGCGGAGCAAGAGCCGGGTCACGAGGCCAACGAGGGCCCGCTGCATGAGGTGACGCTGGCTGAATTCCTGATCGGCCAAACGCCGATCACCCAGGCCCAGTGGCGGGCGGTGGCGCGCTGGCAGGAGCGGCGGGGGGAACGCTGGGGCCGGGAGCTGAACCCAGAACCTGCCAAGTTCCAGGGCGAGGAGGCCCGCCTGCTGGCGGGAGAGACGAACACCGACGAGCGGCCGGTGGAGCGGGTGAGTTGGGAAGATGCGATCGAGTTTTGCTCTCGGCTGAGTCAGCGCACGGGGCGCAATTACACGCTGCCGAGTGAGGCGCAGTGGGAGTATGCCTGCCGGGCGGGGACGAGTACGGCGTATTGCTTTGGAGCCATCATCTATTCAGATCTAGCCAACTTCAGGGGGACAGATGCATCTCGTTTTAATTCACCTACCCCTGATCCGCAGCCCCTCTTTAGAGAGCAGACCACGCCGGTCGGGATGTTCGCCGCCAATGCCTGGGGACTCCATGACATGCACGGCAACGTGTGGGAGTGGTGTTTGGATTCTGTGCGCAGCAGTTACGAGGGGGCGCCCTGCGATGGGAGTGCCTGGGTTGATTCGCAGGCGCCTAAGGAAAAACAGAGAATTGCTCGTGGCGGATCCTGGAGCAAGCCACCAAGATTCTGCCGCTCGGCCTACCGATCACCCGCCAAGGCGGATGTTACGGATGAACCCTACGACGATGTCGGCTTTCGTGTGGTGTGCCTGCCGCAGGGTCGCTCTGCTGCGACTACGCACAAGCCTGACGAAAAGCACTCTCTAACTCCTTAATCCCTCAAAGCCGTTGTTTCACAGAAGCTTTTGATCAGTTATTTTCTGATCCGTTGGCTGATTGCTGTTAGTCGTTGGCTTGTTTGGCATTGAATGTTGATATTAGTTGTCAGTTGATTTTTAGCTCTTGCGATGGGACGCTACGCTTGGTTGGTTGTTGATAGGCCCGCGCCTATTGGGAGCATGCCTGCTGGCATCGCGCCTTGAAGGCTCTGGGTATCTGCCGTCCGGCACACCTCATCCATGGCCACTTTTCTGTGGGATGATAGTAAGGTCAGCATTTTTTGGTGCTTTTGTATAGTAGGAGGCGTGAGCTGGTGGAGGCAATGGAACCAACGCCTGTCCTAGGCGATTGCGCTCGAGCCAGGCACCTTTGTCCTGGCGGTTGGTCGGTAGCTATGCTCCCCAGCGATTGCTCTTCAATACAGCTACTGGATGGGGCGCATGGCTGCTGATGCCCAGACCACCCCAAAACCCTTGGTCTACGTCTCCTACGCCTGGGGGGACGATACGGATGCGGGCAAGGAACGGGAGCTGATTGTTGATGAGCTCTGCGAAGCGCTGGAGAAGTATGATGGCATTAAGGTCGGTAGAGATAAGCGTCGCCAGGAGATTGGTGATTCCATTGAAGGCTTTGCTGCTGATATTGCCAAGGCAGAGATTGTGATTGCTGTGATCAGCAAGAAGTACCTGA
>JBAPUA010000081.1:0-23094 GCA_049282435.1 Cyanobium sp.
CTTTGGATGAAGAGCCCGGAGGGCCCTGCCTTGACGTAAATCGTTGCGTGGCTGAAGTTGATCTCTTTGCTGAGCACATCGTGGTTGCCGGGTGGGAAGATGTGCCACTCCGCCACCACTCAATGGCATCCCCCCTATCGGGGTCTCCCGCAGGCGAGGGCTTTTGCGGTATGGCCTTAGAGTTTGCAAAGAAAACCATCTGGCTGGCAGCGTTTTCCCTCTCATGAACTCCACAATCTCAGTTCAAGGTCCCCGGATTTGGGTGAGTCAGCGGCGCAAAATGCCTAATCTCAGTCATTCGCCCCTTTGGGACTTCCCGATCGCTTCGCTCCTGCTGGCCTCGCATCGACGAATGGCTAGTTGATTAATTTTCGCAGAAGTGGCCAGGTTTTTCAGGGAACCTCTAAGGTCGAAGCAACGATGCAGTCAGTGCAGCCACAATGGCGAAGGGTCCGGGCAGAAAAGGCAATGGTGGCAAGGCACAGGACCCCGCCCACAAGCTGCTGGCGGACAACCGCTTCGCCCGCCATCAGTACGAAATCCTTGAGACCTTGGAGACCGGCATCGAGCTGCTGGGTACGGAGGTGAAATCGATCCGCGCCGGCCAGTGCAACCTGCGCGATGGATTCTGTCTGATCCGCCAAGGCGAGCTGCAGCTGCATAACGTGCACATCTCTCCCCACAGCCACGCCGGCCGCTTCTTCAACCACGAGCCCCTGCGGGTGCGCAAACTGCTGGCCCACCGCCGCGAGATCGACAAGCTGCGCACGGCCCTGGAGCAGAAGGGCCTCACCCTGATCCCGCTCAATCTCCATCTCAAGGGCTCCTGGATCAAGGTGACCCTGGGCCTGGGCAAGGGCCGCAAACTGCACGACAAGCGGCACGAGGAGAAGCGCAAGACCGAGGCGAAGGAGGCCAGGGCCGCCATCGCCCGTCTTTAGGGCTGGGGGGCTGCGGGGACAGGCGGCGGGGCCTCCACCGGTGGCGGCGGCGTGGAGGGTACGCTCGGGGGAGCTCCCACCTGGTCCGGGCCGGTTTCGCCGACAGGTGCGGACTCGGGCTTCGGGCCCGGTTCAGCACTGCTGGGGGCCGGTGCGACCAGAGCCGGTGGATCGGCCCGCAGCGACAGCCGGATCATCGCCGGCGCCACCCCCTCATTGGTGACCAGCAACTGCACCGGCGACGACTTCTGGGAACCGATCGTCACCACCCGCAGCGGCCCCTTGGACTCCAGCAGGGTGCCATCGGCCCCGTAGACGCTCATCTGCAGCAGGGGCGTGCCGTTCACCCCCAGGGCCAGACCATGGGCCGCGGGCAGGCGAATGGCGAACAGGCGGGCCCCGCTGGCGGGGACATCGGCGGACAGCACCTGGGTGGTTCCGGAAGCCGCCTCGATCGGATCGATCCTGACGTTCTCCAGGACCTGCTCAGCAGCCGCATACCAGAGCTGGCGGTAGGGCTCCTCGGGAATGTCCTGGCCGGAGCGTCCTGGCAGCAGGTTCTGGGCATTGGCGGAAACCAGTTGCCGCAGCACCTCGGAGCTGAGGCCCTGGCGCAGCAGCCCCTGCTGCCGCTGCTGCCAGTCCACCTGGCTGAAGCTGCCCAGGCGGCGGCGCAGCGTCAGGGGCAGCTGTTCAACCCTGGCCAGCCACTCCTGGGCCTGTTCGTTCCAGACCTTGCGCAGCGGCGCATCCTCAAGGCTGTCGCTGGGCAGCCGGCCGCGGCGCTCAGGGTACTGGGCTAGCAGGGTGGCATCCACCAGCTGCAGGAACCAGCTCCGGTCCACCTGGATCGCCCGCAGCCGGTCGAGCAGCTGCTGGCGTTGATCCACTTCAGCCGGCGGCAGGCTGCTGGGCTGCTCGCTGGTCTGCTCGATGCGGGCAGCCGGCAGCTTGTCGCGGCCCAGCCACCACCAGCCCAGGAAGGTGCCCACCACCGCCGAGAGCACCAGAGCGATCAACACCGGCCAGAGGCCGCCCTCCGCCGCCGCTTCCCGCTCCTCATCCCGGCGTCGCACCAGCGAGGGCTGGGGTCGGCTCGAAGCCGTCGGCGGCAGGTCCAGCGCCGGGGACGGCGCCTGCTCCTCTGCCATCGGGGACTCCGGCGGCGAGCCTGGCTCCAGCGTCGCGGCCGCCGGGGCAGGGTCCGCCGCGACGCCGGTCCCCTGCGGGGCCTGCGGTGGCCGATCCTGCCCCGGGATCGCCGCGGCGGCTGGGTCAGCGACCTCGGCCACTGGGCGGACGGGCGGGGCGGCCGGGGCCGCGGGCACCAGGGCCAGGGTGCGGTCAGCCCGGGCCACCGGCCCGGTGCTGTCCGGCATCTCCAGGGACTGGAACGCCACCAGCGCCTGGCCGGCCGACGGGAAGCAGCGGCCGGGATCCCGCTCCAGCAGCCGCTGCAGCTGGGCGAGCAGGGCGGGCTCCGGTTCCAGGACCACCGGCCAGCGCCAGTCGAGGCTGACCGGATCCAGCAGGTTGCCCGGCGGTTCCCCGGACAGCAGCACCAGCGCCACCACCCCCAGGGCGTGGAGATCCATCCAGGGCTGGGCCGGCTCTCCCCTCAGCAGCTCGGGGGGGGCATAGCCCGGTGTGGCGCCGGCGACGCTGGCCTCGCCGGCGTCCGTCGCCACCAGACCCCGCACCAGGCCGAAATCCAGCAGCACCGGCAGGCCGTCACTGTCGCGCCGCAGCAGGTTGTCGGGGCTGAGATCCCCGTGCAGCAGATCCTGGCTGTGCAGCGCCGCCAGCACCGGCAACAACTGGCGTAGCAGCAGCAACACCTCCCCGGGGCCGAACACCATCTGGCGCTCGCGACGGGCCTCCAGCAGTTGGCCATAGGTGCGGCCGCTCTGCCATTCGCGCACCAACCAGAGCTGGTCCTCCTCCTGGATCACCGCCCCGAAGCGGGGCACTTGGGGATGAAGCACCCCCTGCAGCCGGCTCCAGAGCTCCCGAGCCCGGGCCTGGTCGGCCGCGGCCGGCAGCCGCCGCAGGGCCACGGGAGCCTCGGCGGCCAGCTGATCGCGGGCCTGCCAGAGCTCACCTTGAGCCAGCACCCCCGCCGCTTCTGCCGTCGGAGCACTCAGCTGGCGTTCCAGCCGATATCGGGAGCCGATCAACTGGCCTGAGGCGGGCGAGATCGCGCTCATCAGCCGGCCACCGGCGTGACGCGCTCGGGCTGGTGCAGGCCGCGGCCGGCGAGCCAGTCCCGGTCGTAGAGGCGCGAGCGATAACGATCGCCGCCATCGCAGAGCACCGTGACAATGCGATGCCCTGGCCCCAGGCGGCGGGCCGTCTCGACCGCCGCGGCCACATTGATCCCCACCGAGCCCCCCATGAACAGGCCTTCCTTCCAGAGCAACTGATAGATCGTGCCCAGGGCATCCTGGTCGTCAATGCGCACCGCGTCGTCGATGGGGGCATCGGCAAGATTGGCGGTGACGCGACTGTTGCCGATGCCTTCGGTGATCGAGTTGCCCTCGGACTGCAGTTCGCCCCTGGTGGCCCAGCTGTACAGGGAGCTGCCATGGGGATCGGCGAGGACACAGCGCACGGCTTCGCGACGCTCCTTCAGGAACAGGGCCACACCGGCGTAGGTGCCCCCGGTGCCGGTGGCCGCCACCCAGGCGTCAATGCGGCCGTCGCACTGCTCCCAGATCTCGGGGGCGGTGCTGTTGTAGTGAGCGCGGCGATTGGCCAGGTTGTCGAACTGGTTGGCCCAGACGGCCCCGGGGATCTCGGCGGCGATGCGACCGGACAGCCGCACGTAGTTGTTGGGATCGGCATAGGGAACGGCCGGCACCGTGCGCACCTCAGCCCCCAGGCTGCGCAGCAGGCCGATCTTCTCCGCCGACTGGGTCTCGGGGATGACGATCAGGGCGCGATACCCGCGGGCATTGCAGAGGTGGGCCAGGCCGATGCCGGTGTTGCCGGCGGTGCCCTCCACCACCGTGCCTCCGGGCCGCAGTTCACCGGAGGCCTCCGCCTCCATCAGGATGCCGAGGGCAGCCCGATCCTTGACCGAACCGCCCGGATTCATGAATTCGGCCTTGCCGAGGATCTCGCAGCCGGTGAGCTCACTGAGGGCCCGCAGCCGGATCAACGGCGTCTGACCCACGGCATCGCTGAACCCCTCGCTGATGGCGCCCATGGAGCCCGCCTGCCAAATCGACGTGTGTGGGCGGATCGTAGAGAACATCCCTAAGGTCAGCCCCAGAGTGGGCATCGCCATGGGCTTGCAGACCGATGCCGGCACCCATCTCGCCGCCGCCGAACCCGCCCGAGCGGAATGCACCTCGGTCGAACGGGTCGATCCTGATGACGAACGGGGCCCCGCAGCCCTGATCCCCGGCCTGCGGGGCCGGCTGCGGCAGGTGCGCCAGCGCAGCGTCGCCCTGATTGACCCCCTGCAGCCGGAGGACCTCTGCCTGCAGGGCATGGCCGACGCCAGTCCGCCCAAGTGGCATCTCGGCCACACCAGCTGGTTCTTCGAGACCTTTCTGCTGGCACCGCACCTGCCCGGCTGGCAGGGGGCGGATCGGCGCTGGGGCTATCTGTTCAACTCCTACTACGACGCCGTCGGTGCCCGCCATCCCCGGCCCCAGCGGGGCCTGCTCACCCGCCCCCCGATCGAGGCGGTGCTGGCCTGGCGCCGGCGGATCGATCAGGGCCTGGAGGAGTTGCTGAACCGGCTCGACCAGCAGGTCCCTGCGGCGGCTCAGCCACTGCTGGCGCTGCTGGAGTTGGGCCTCCAGCACGAGCAGCAGCACCAGGAATTGCTGCTGATGGATCTGCTCGACGGCTTTAGCCGCAACCCCCTGGAGCCCGTCTATTGCGATGGGGTCGAGGGCCCGGAGGCGAGCTACCTGGCGGCGAGCCTGCCGATGGTCGGTGCAGGAGCCGTGCCCGGGGGCGACTGGCGCGCCCTGGAGGGGGGGCTGGTGGAGATCGGCCATGGCCCGGACGCGCCGGGCTTCCACTTCGACAACGAGGCGCCGCGCCATCGTCAGTGGCTGGAGCCCTTTGCCATCGCCCCGACCCTGGTCAGCAATGCCGACATGGAGGCCTTCATCGCCGATGGCGGTTACGGCAGGCCGGAGCTTTGGATGAGTGAGGGCTGGGCCCTGGTGCAGCAACGGCGCTGGCAGGCGCCCCGCTACTGGCGCGGCGAGGGCGAGTTCAGCCTGGCCGGCCTGGGGCCGCGCCGACCCCAGGCGCCGGTCCGCCATCTGAGCTGGTTCGAGGCCGATGCCTTCGCCCGCTGGGCCGGCGCCAGGCTGCCGAGTGAGGCCGAATGGGAGCATGCCCAGCAGCGGCAGCCGCTGCCCCAGGCCTTCGCGGCGCTGTGGCAGTGGACCTCCAGCCCCTACCGCCCCTATCCCGGCTTCAGCCCCGCCCCCGGCGCCGTCGGCGAGTACAACGGCAAGTTCATGTCCTCCCAATTCGTGCTGCGCGGCAGCTCCTATCTCACCCCTGCCGGCCATGACCGGCTCACCTACCGCAACTTCTTCCCGCCGGCGAGCCGCTGGATGGCGGCGGGGCTGCGCCTGGCGCGCTGATGGCTGGTCGCCTCGCCATCAACGCGCCGCAGCTGATCGATCTGCATCCAGCCGCCACCGACATGCGCCGCCTGGTGGTGGCCGGCATGGAGCGCCAGCCCCGCCAGCTGCCGGCCTGGCTGCTCTACGACGACCGGGGCTCCCAGCTGTTCGATGCCATCTGCGAACAGCCGGAATACGGCCTCACGCGCACTGAGGCAGCCCTGCTGCAGCAGCGGGCGCCCGAGCTGGCCGAGGCCCTGGGGCCCGGCGCGCTGGTGGAGTTCGGCGCCGGCAGCGCCCGCAAGGTGAGCCCGCTGCTGCAGGAGCTGGATCCCTGCGCCTACGTGGCCCTGGACATCAGCTCCGGCCATCTGCTGCAGGCCTGCCGGGCCCTGCAGCAGCGCCATCCGACGATCCCGGTGCTCGGCATCTGCTGCGACTACAGCCAGCTCGACCAGCTGCCCGCCCACCCCTGGCTGGAGCAGCGGCGGCTGGGCTTCTACCCGGGCAGCTCGATCGGCAACTTCAGCCCCGACGAGGCGGTGGTCCTGCTCGGGCAGTTCCGGAAGCTGCTGGGAGCGGACAGCCGCCTGCTGATCGGCATCGACCAACCCAAGCCCGTGCCGCGACTGGAGGCGGCCTACAACGATCAGGCGGGCTGGTCGGCGGCCTTCGCCCTCAACCTGCTGAGCCGTCTGAACCGCGATCTGGAGGGCGACTTCCGCCCCGAGGCCTTCCGCTACCGGGCCTGGTGGCAAGCCGAATCCAGCCGCATCGCCATGGCCCTGATCAGTCGCGAAGCCCAGACCGTGACCCTGGCGGGACGCCCCTGGACGTTCGCGGCCGACGAACCGCTGATCACCGAATACAGCGTCAAGTACACCCCGAGTGCCTTTCGCCAGCTGGCCCAGCGGGCGGGCTGGCGCAGCCTGCAGCGCTGGAGCGATGGCGCCGACGACCTGAGCCTGCACCTGCTGGAACCTGTCGATCCGCCCCCCCTGACGGCTCTGGAGCCAGACTCAGGGCAGCCACACAGGGACCGATGAGCCGGGAAGAGCAACGCCAGGCGATGCGCAGGCTGCGCGAAGGTCTGATCGAGGAACTGGAACAGCTCTACCGCCAGGCCTTTGATCGCATCGGTGCCCAGGATCTCGGCGAGGGCGCCATCGCCCGCCTCACCCAACTGCTGCTGCGCTCCCGCGAGGCCGCGATCACCCCCCTGCAACAGGAGATAGAGGCCCCACTGATCACCCGAGCCCCTGGCTGGGTCCCTGATCCGCACACGGCCGCCACAGCCCCGGCCCCGGTCGCCAACCTCGCGGATGCCGGCACGCCATGAGCTGGCTGGACGACCTGGAAGGCCGGCTGGAGAGCCAGCTGGATGAGTTTCTGCGCTCCAGCCCAGCCCAGGAGGCCCTGCTGGCCGAGCAGGAGCGGCAGGACCGGCGCAGCCGGTTGCGGCGCCTTCGCTTCGATCTGCAGCAACAGGCCGAGCAGCAGCGGCAGGAGATTCTGCAGCTGGCGGTCGACATCCGTCAGTGGCAAGAACGGGTGCAGCGGGCCCAGACCGCCGGCGCCACCGATCTGGCCCTCCGGGCCGAGACCCATGTCAGCGGCCTGATGGAGCGGGGGCGCCGCCGCTGGCAGGCCCTGGCGGACCTGGGCCAGCAGTTCACGGCGCTGGAATGGGAGCTGACCGAACTGGGCCGCCGCCAGACCGGCGGCCGCGGCGCCGCGCCGGCCTCGAACCCCGCCCAGGGAGCGGTCGCCCCGGATCCCTCCAACCTCGACAGCGACTGGGCGGCCTTTGAGGCCCAGCAGGAGCTGGAGGAGCTCCGGCGCCGGATGCAGCGCTGAGCGGATGTTGGCCCGGCGATCAGCCCGTGGGCGCTGGGAGCGGCCGTTTGTGGTTTCCTGATGGGGCCGCTGCCGCCCTGCACGGCCCTGTTCGACCCTCAGGGGGCCCACGGCCAGCACTCGCGTCCGGGTTGATGGAATTTCTGCTCTCCAAGCTGCTGCCCCTGGCGCTCTATCCCCTGGGGCTGGCCCTGCTGCTGCAGATCCTGGGCCAGCTGGGCCGTCGCCGTCGCTGGGGCAACGGTTGCGGAGTCGCCGGCATCGCCCTGCTGTGGCTGGCTGCCATGCCCCTGGTCAGCCGCCAGCTGGTCTGGGGCCTGGAGGAGCAGGCCAGTCGCCTGACGCCGGTCTCCATCCCCCGGGCTGACGCCGTGCTGGTGCTGGGGGGCGGCCTGCGACCCGCCCAGGCGCCGCGCCGCAGCGTCGAGGTGGGCGAAGCCGGCGACCGGCTGTTGACGGGGGTGGAGCTGCTGCGCCGCGGTCGCGCCCCCTGGCTGGTCGTCTCGGGTGGCCGGATCGCCTTCACCGCCGACGTGGCCGTCCAGCGTCCGGGCCCTCCCGGCGGAACCGAGGGGGATCGGCGGAGCGCGCCCAGCGCCCCAGCGGCCGGGGATGCCCTGCCCACCGAAGCCGCTTCAGCCACCCGGCTGGCTCTCTGGCTGGGGGTGTCGGCGGCCCGGATCCTGCGCAGCGAGGTGCCGCGCAACACCGCGGAGGAGGCCGTCGCCATCGCCGCCCTGGCCCGGCAGCGCGGTTGGCAGTCACTGCTGCTGGTGACCAGCGCCACCCATCTGCCGCGCGCCCTGGCCACGTTCGAGCGGCTGACGCCGCTGCGGATCATTCCGGTGGCCTGCGATTACCAGTTGCCCGCCAGGCCGCTCTATGGCCGCCCCACCGCCGCCAGCCTGCTGCTGAGCCTGCTGCCCAATGCCGATGCCCTGGCGAGCAGCACCACCAGTCTCAAGGAACATCTGGGACTGCTGATCTACCGGCTGCGGGGCTGGAGCTGAGACCAGCGAAGCTGGCCAGCTCAGGCTGGGGTCACTTCTTCGGGGCCGGCGGCACCAGGCTGACGCCCTCCGGCGGCGGGGTCGGGTCGGGATCGGCGATCAGCATGTGCTGCAGCACGATCTCGGGACGTTCACTGTCGCGCCAACGGATGCGGTAAGCCGGCATCTTGGTGCCCCGACTGGTGGTCTGCTCCACCGGCTCCATCACCCAGCCACGGCGCGAGCGCCCCTGGGGGTTGCGCTTCACCACGGCATCAGCGTGTTGGAAGCGAAAACCGACGCGCTCGCCACTCATGTCAGGGGTGCCCCGATGGGGGAGATTGCCTACTGAGATTCATTATCCCATTGCGTCGGATCCCACCTCGGCCCGGCCTTCCGGGCGGAGCAAGGGGAAGGCGATCACATCGCGGATCGAGGGGCTGTCGGTGAGCAGCATCACCAGCCGATCAATGCCGATGCCGAGGCCACCGGTGGGGGGCATGCCCACCTCGAGCGCGTGCAGGAAATCCTCATCCACGGTCTGGGCTTCGGGGTCCCCGGCCCTGCGGCGCTCCTGCTGGGCCTCGAGGCGGCGGCGCTGATCGAGCGGATCGATCAGCTCGCTGAAGGCATTGGCGGTTTCACGGCCGACAATGAACAGCTCGAAGCGCTCCACCAGGCCGGGCTTGCTGCGGTGGGTGCGGGCCAGGGGAGAGTTCTCCACCGGATAGTCGAGCACGAAGGTGGGCTGGATCAGCGAGGTCTCGACCCGCTGCTCAAAGGCCTCCACCAGCAACCGACCGACGCTATCGGCGGCCTCGGGCACCAGCAGATCCTGAGCGGCCATCGCCGCGGCCGCCTCGGCCCGGCTGCTGAAGGCGTTGAAATCGAGGCCGGTGGCCCGCTGCACCAGCTCATGCATGGTGGCGCGGGTCCAGGGAGGCGTCAGATCGATGGCGGTGCCCTGGTAATCGATCACCGTGGTGCCGCAGACCGCCTGGCAGCAGGTGGCGATCAGGGCTTCGGTGAGCTCGATCATGTCGTGGTAATCGGCGTAGGCCTGGTAGATCTCCACCGAGGTGAATTCGGGGTTGTGGCGGGTGCTCACCCCCTCATTGCGGAAGATCCGACCCAGCTCGTAGACCCGCTCGAAACCACCCACCATCAGCCGCTTGAGATGCAGTTCGGTGGCGATGCGCAGGGTCAGCGGCAGATCGAGGGCGTTGTGATGGGTGGCAAAGGGACGGGCGTCGGCCCCGCCGGCCTCGCTCTGCAGCACCGGCGTCTCGATCTCCAGGAAATCCCGCTCATCCAGCCAGCGGCGCATGGTGCTCACCGCCAGGGCGCGGCGGCGGAAGGTCTCGCGGGTGTGGGGCGAGACGATCAGATCGAGATAGCGCTGCCGGTAGCGCTTCTCCACATCCGCCAGGCCATGCCATTTGTCGGGCAGGGGCTGCAGCGACTTGCTCAGCATCCGCCAGTCCGTCACCTTGACCGACAGTTCGCCCCGGTCGGTGCGCTTCAGGGTGCCGTGCACGCCGATCCAGTCACCGGCATCGGTGAGCGTGGTGATCTGGCTGAACACCTCCGGGTTCTGGGGATGGGCCGCCTCGAGGGTGGCCTTCTCGATGTAGAGCTGGATCGGGCCGGTTTCATCGGCCAGGGTGAAGAAGGCCAGCTTGCCCATCACCCGCCGGGTCATCACCCGACCGGCCACCGCCACGGCCTCGGACCGCTCCTCCCCCTTGGCCAGATCGGCATGGGCCTGCTGCAGCTGGGCCGTGCGGTGGCTGGGAGCGAAGCTCAGCGCATAGGGGGAGTGGCCAAGGGCCTCCAGGGCCCGGGCCTTTTCCAGACGGGTCTGGCGCAGATCCGACAAGGCAGGCGGGGAGGGAAAGGGCTATGGCCCATCCTGCAGGAGCGGCGGCCGGGGCCAGCAGGCCGCACAAGCCGGAGTTGGAACCGCTTTCAGCCAGCGGCGGCGAGAGCCTCATCACCCAGGCGCTGGGAGGCGTAGCCAGTGCCCCGCACGGTGAGGATCAGCTCAGGATTGCGTGGATCGGGTTCCAGTTTGCCCCGCAGGCGGGCCACGTACACATCCACCACCCGCAGATCAGCCGCTCGACGCGGTGGATAGCCCCAGAGCTGCTCCAGGATCTCGGCCCGCGGCACCACCCGCCCCGGCTCGCGGAACAGCAGCTCCAGCAGGCTGAACTCCGTGTAGGTGAGGGCAATGCGCTGGGCATCGCGGCTGACCTGGCGGCGGTTGGTGTCCACCACCAGATCGCCGACGCGCAGCACCCCGGTGTCGGAGGCCTGCTCCCTGGGCTCGGCGTTGGCCGAACCGCGGCCCACCCGGCGCAGGATCGTGGCGATGCGCGCCTCGAGTTCCTTGGGGCTGAACGGCTTGGGTAGGTAGTCGTCAGCGCCCAGGTCCAGACCCGCCACCCGTTCGGCGATGGCGTCAAGGGCGGAGAGAAAGATGATCGGCACGCAGGATTCGGCCCGCAGACGCCGGCAGACCGCAAAGCCGTCGAGCTTGGGCATCATCACGTCGAGCACCACCAGGTCGGGCTGCTCCTGATGGAACAGGGCCAGGGCCTCCTCGCCATCCTCGGCGCAGAGCACCCGGTAACCGGCCATCTGCAGGCGCATCACCAGCACCCGGCGCACGGCGGGCTCATCGTCGACGACCAGCAGGGTGGCCCGGGGATCGGCGGTGGAGGAAGCGGAAGGGGAAGCGGAACCGGTGGAGAGTCCCTGGAAAGGGCTCAGGTCCGAGGGCTCGGACGTCTTGAACAGGTCTTCCTCCAGGGGCATCGAGACAAATCCGACGGACAGAACCCCGGAGTCAGCCGGGTGAAGAATCGCAACCATACCGCCTGGCCCGTTGAGGAGTCAGCCCCCGGATCGACTCCACCGCGGTCGATCTGGGCGGGTTTAAGGATTTCTTCGGAAGCCGGCGAGCCGGCCTGGTGCCGCTCAGGGCCAGCGGGCCTCGGCATAGCGATTCCACTGGCGGGCCGCTTCCGTCAGGGCGCTGTCGCTGTCGAGCTCCCCGAGCATGGCCCTCTGGAGCTGGGTGTACAGAATCGCCTGCAGCCGTTTGACCCCGGGGGTGGCCGGCACCAGCACCCGGGCGTCGTCCAGGGTGCGGGCCGAGAGGCTGCGCGCCTCCTGCACCAGCGTCTCCCCGGGACTGGCGCCCGCCCCCTGGCGCAGCCCCCGCTCCAGTTGGGCCAGGGCCTGGCGGGAGGACGGCAGCACTCTCGCCTCCTCGGCGAAGGCCAGCTGGTTGCGGGCATTGGTGAGGTATAGGGCGAAATCCACTGCCGCCGCGGCCCTGCGGCTCTGACGGGGCACCACCAGGTTCATCACGGCCACATTGCTGTCGGGGCCGACGCCCGTCAGGGGCGGCCAGGCGCGGGTGGAGGCGGCGATGCCCGGGGCATTGGTCTGGAGATTGCGCAGGAAGTCGGGACCGGTGGCCACCTGGGCCAGATCCCCGGCCTGATAGAGCTCGATCGCCCGGCGGTAACCCTGGCTCACCACCTCCTGCGGCAGCAGGCCGCGGCGGTAGAGATCACTCCAGAAGGCAAAGGCCCGGCGACCGGCTGGGGAGTCGAAGGCGGCTCGCTGGCGGCCATCGAGCAGCTGCACCCCCATCTGCACCATCGACTCCAGCAGTTCGGCGGAATCGTCCGGCACCACGGTGACGAACAGGGCGTAGCGACCGGTGCGGCGCTTGACCGCCTCCGCATAGGCCGGCACCTCCTGCCAGTGGCGCGGCGGTGCGCTGTAGCCGGCCCGGCGCAGCAGATCCCGGTTGGCCATCGTCACCCGGGTGGTGAGATACCAGGGAATGGCGAACTGCAGGGAGCCCTGGCGGCCGGCCTGCCAGATGCGGGGCAGATACCGGGCCTCGGCCCCGGCCGGCAGCAGCTCGCTCAGATCGCGCAGCCCCCCCTTGCTGGCCAGATTGGCGGCGAAGGGCGGGTTGAGGTTGACCAGATCCGGGGCCGTGCGCGCAAACACCGCAGCCAGCAGCTTGCGCTCCACCGAACTCCAGGGCACGTCCGTCCAGCGCACCGTGTAGCCGGGGTGACGGGCTTGCCAGTCCTGGATCACGCGCTGCATGAACGGGGTGAAGCGCGGTGCCAGATCCAGGGTCCAGACGCTGATCTGCCGCTCCTGGGCTCCGTTCTGAGCGGGACGTCCGCCGCAGGCGGCCAGGCCCAGGCTGAGGGCCAGACCCGGCAGCAGGACCAGCAGCCGGCGACGCCTGAACCCGGAGCGTCGAGCCGCTGGGCGCCAAGAGTCATCCCGGCCGACGGCGCGGCACGGCTCAGGGCGATCGCACTCAGGGTCGTGGCGTCCATGGCTGTCAGCCCCTGGACCCCGGCGACCGGCGATCGATTCGCCTGCTCCGGGCTGCTGCCACGCCTTGAGCCGCACCAGAGGGGGGCGCTGGCGCTGGCTCTGGCGCCGGCCGCGGCCTTGCCACTCTCGCGGCCGCCAGTCCAGGTATCGCTCTTCGCCCTGCTGGGGCAGGAGCTGGCGCCACGAACGGCGCAGCCAATCCGGGCCGGGAAACAGGCTCATACCGACGAACCTCGCCAGCCCGCCCCGAGCTGGCGCCAGAAGATCAGTTGCAGTGAGCAGAGCATGGGAGCCAGCAAGGCGGTCAGCAGCGTCTGGGCCAGCAGCACCTGCAGGCCGATCTGGGAGAGATCCTCCCAGCGCCCGAGCGGCAAGGCCAGCAGCGCCGCCTGGGGCCCGGCCTGTCGCAGGGCCTCGGCACCGCCGGTCAGCAGCTCGACGCTGCCCTGCAGCGACGCCACCTGCCGCCAGCAGAGCAGCGCCCACTGCAGCATCAGGCTCAGATTGAGCAGGGCGGTGCCCACCAGGGCCAGCAGGCCGAGGCTGAAGCTGCGCTGAATCGGCGGCGCCTTGCGACCCATTCGCCCCCACCACCAGCCAAGCAGTGTCAGGCCGGGCACGAGGCTGACGGAGCCGGGATGGAGCCCATCGAGCAACAGCCCCAATCCCAGACCGGCCGCACTGCCGGCGCGGCGCCCCTCGCTCAGGGCCCAGGGCAAGAGCCAGATCACGGACCAGGCCGGCGGCACGCCATCGAGTTTCAGCCAGCCCGGCGATGCCAGGGTGAGCAGGGGCACCAGCAGGCCCGTGGCCACCGGCCAGGGCTGACGGGAGAGCAGGGCCATCAGGGCACCAGCACCAGCACCTGAACCCAGTCCACCGAATCCGCCGGCGCACTGAGCTGCACCAGCGCCTCCGGGGCGGGATCGGCATCGGCATTGATCCGCTGGATCACCCCGACCGGCAGGTTCGGGGGCACCAGGGTGCTGGCGGGGGAGGTGAAGATCACATCGCCGGGGCGGGCATCCGGGTCCTTTTCCAGGAAGCGCAACAGCGGCCGGGCCGTGCCGATGCCGCTGAGCAGCCCTTGCTGACGGCTGCGCCCCACCCAGACGCCGACGCGACTGCGCGGATCCGTGAGCAGTCGCACGGTGCTGGTGCTGGGCGTGGTGGAGGCCACCAGGCCGATTAGGCCGCCCGGGGCGATGATCGCATCGCCGACGCCCACCCCCTGCAGGCTGCCTTTGCCGATCAGCAATTGCTGCCACCAGCCCCCGGGCTCGCGGGAGATGACGGCCGCCTGCAGGCGCAGGCCCCGGGGCACCGGCAGATCCAGCAGCCCCCGCAGGCGCCGGTTTTCGCGCTCCAACTGGTCCAGCCGGGCGCGATCCCCAAGGATCTGGGCGGAGCGGATCCACTCGTGCTGGGCCGAACCGGGCCAGAAGGGACGACTGAGCAGGCCATAGGCATCGCTGAACAGGGCGCCCTTGCTGAGCCGCACGGCCACCAGCACCAGCAGCACCAGCAACCAGGGCCAGGCCCGCAGCAGGGACAGCAGGGCACCGACGCGCGGCAGGCGGACCGGCGCCATCGGGATCAGGACGCCGGACGGGCGAAGTCGGGCGTATCCAGCACCCGCTGCAGGCGGGCGTAGTCCTCAAGGACCATGCCGCAGCCATTGACCACGCAGAGCAGAGGATCCTCAGCCACGTGGGTGAGGATGCCGGTCTCGTGGCTGATCAGATCGCAGATGCCCCGCACCAGGGCCCCGCCGCCGGCCAACATGATGCCGCGATCGACGATGTCGGCGGCCAGCTCAGGGGGAGTGCGCTCCAGGGTGCGCTTGACCGCCTCGACAATGACGTTGAGGGGCTCGGCCATGGCCTCACGGATGTCACCGGCACGGATGTTGATCGTGCGCGGCAGACCCGAGAGCAGATGCAGGCCGCGCACGTCCATGGAGGTCTCGTCGTGGGCGTCGTCCGGGAAGGCGGAGCCGATGCGGATCTTGATGTCCTCGGCAGTGCGCTCGCCCACGACCAGGTTGTGCACCTTCTTGAGATAGACCGTGATCGCCTCGCTGAGTTCGTCGCCCGCCACGCGCACCGATTCGCTGAGCACGGTGCCGCCGAGGCTGAGCACGGCCACTTCCGTGGTGCCGCCGCCGATGTCGACGATCATCGTGCCGACGGGCTCGGTGACCGGCAGCCCGGCCCCGATTGCCGCCGCGACGGGTTCATCGATCAGATGCACCTGGCGGGCACCGGCTAGGCCGGCCTGATGCACGGCGCGGCGCTCGACGCCGGTGACGCCGCTGGGGATGCCGATCACCAGGCGGGGAGCGATCACGCCTCGCCCCTCGTTGCCCTTCTGGATGAAACTCTTGATCATCAGTTCGGCGGCATCGAAGTCGGCGATGACGCCATCGCGCAGGGGACGCACGGCGCGGATGTTGCCGGGAGTGCGGCCGAGCATCAGCTTGGCTTCGTCGCCCACGGCCATCGGGGTGCCCTTCTCCAGATCGATGGCCACCACAGAGGGCTCCTGCAGCACGATGCCCTTGCCGGAGATGTACATCAGGGTGTTGGCCGTTCCCAGGTCGATGCCGATGTCACGTGAGAACTGGAAGCGACGAAAGAACACGGGTGCAGCCGTCAGGCGAAGTCTGAGGATCTTAGGAGGGGTCGACCAGGCCCCCTGAGCGGCGAAACGGCCGGTGGGTGTGACACCCGCGACAAAGGGTGGAACTGCTCAACTGTGGCGCTCTGACCGGGTGCCGCATCATTGATCCATTCGTTTCAGACCAACTCCCCATGGGCGTCAACTCCATCACCCTCGTCGGCCGGGCCGGCCGCGATCCCGAGGTCCGCTATTTCGAGTCCGGCAGCATGGTCGCCAACCTCACCCTGGCGGTGAACCGCCGCAGCTCGGGCGACGAACCCGATTGGTTCAACCTCGAGATCTGGGGCAAGCAGGCCCAGGTGGCCGCCGACTATGTCCGCAAGGGCTCCCTGGTGGGCATCATCGGCTCCTTCAAGCTCGATCGCTGGACCGATCGCAACAGCGGCGAGGAGCGCTCCAAGCCGGTGATCCGCGTCGATCGCCTGGAGCTGCTGGGCAGCAAACGCGATGGCGACAGCGGCGGCGGCTTCGCTGCGGGGGGAGGTGGTGGCTACGGCGGCGGCGAGCCCAGCGAGGAGGACGTGCCGTTCTGAGCCCGGGACCAGCGGTTCGGGCCCAGGGGACTTGTGCCACTCTCCCAGCCGGGTTATCAAGTGTCACGAAGCCAGTCGAGGCGCCCCTCCGGGGGCGCCTTTTTTGCTGAACGGCAGTCCCCTAGTCGGCGGACTGGCGACGCCGCCAGATCCGCAGGCCGAGCCAGATCACAACAGCCAGGATCAGCAGTGCCAGCACCTTGTTGACGATCCCTTCGACGGGCTTGACCATCGCCAGCACCCGGCTCCAGTTGCTGCCCAGGGCCCAGCCGGCCCCGGTGAGCGCCGCGGTCCAGATCAGGCTGCCGGCGGTGGTCCAGAACAAAAACGAGCCGAAGGGCATCAGCTCAATGCCCGCCGGCACCGAGATCAGGGTGCGGATGGCGGGGATCAACCGGCCCCAGAACACCACCGCGGCGCCATGGCGCTGAAACCAGCGGCGGGAGTTGGCGAGCTCCTCGGTCGAGACCCCCAGCCAGCGCCCATGGCGGCTGACCCACTGCTGCAGGCGCTCCTCATTGACCAGCCGGCCCACCCCGTACCAGGGCAGGGCTCCCACCACCGTGCCCAGCAGGCCGGCCAGCACCACCAGCACCACATTGAGCTTGCCCTGACCGACATAAAAGCCGGCCAGGGGCATGATCACCTCCGAAGGAATCGGTGGAATCAGGTTCTCCAGGACCATGGCGGCAAAGATGCCCAGGTAGCCCCACTGCTCCACAAGACCCTCGACGAGGGTGTTCAGCGAGCTGAGCATCGACATGGCTGGCCGGCAATGGAGGGGTGATCCAGGGCGTGAGCGTAGGAGTGTCCCGGACCAACCCCTTCGGGCTCAGTAGCGATAGTGGTCGAGCTTGTAGGGACCCTGCACCGGCACGTTGATGTAAGCCGCCTGCTCGGCGCTGAGCTCGGTGAGTTTGGCGCCGATCTTCTCCAGGTGCAGACGGGCCACGGCCTCGTCCAGGTGCTTGGGCAGCACATACACCTGCCTGTCGTACTGATCGCCCTTTGTGTAGAGCTCGATCTGGGCCAGCACCTGGTTGGTGAAGGAGTTGCTCATCACGAAGCTGGGGTGACCGGTGCCACAACCGAGATTCACCAGCCGGCCTTCAGCCAGCAAGATGATGCGGTTGCCGCTGGGCAGGATCACATGATCCACCTGGGGCTTGATGTTTTCCCAGGCGTATTGCTTCAGCGAAGCCACATCGATTTCATTGTCGAAGTGACCGATGTTGCAGACGATTGCCTGATTCTTCATCTGGATCAGGTGCTCGTGGCGGATCACCTGGAAGTTGCCGGTGGCGGTCACGAAAATGTCCACATCGCTGACGACATCATCGAGACGTACGACGCGATAGCCCTCCATCGCCGCCTGCAGAGCGCAGATCGGATCGATTTCGGCGATCATCACCGTGGCGCCGAGGCCGCGCAAGGACTGAGCCGAACCCTTGCCGACATCGCCATAGCCCAGCACCAGGGCCACCTTGCCGGCCACCATCACATCGGTGGCACGCTTAATGCTGTCCACCAGGGATTCACGGCAACCGTAGAGGTTGTCGAACTTGCTCTTGGTGACCGAATCGTTGACGTTGATCGCCGGGAACGGCAGCTCGCCGCTGTTCTGCAGCTGATACAGCCGCGCCACGCCGGTGGTGGTCTCCTCGGTCACGCCTTGAATGTTGGCGTGGATGCGGGAATAGAAACCCGGCTCGACGGCCAGTTTGGCGCGGATCGATTTGAACAGCGCAATCTCTTCCTCGCTGCCGGGGTTGTCGAGCACCGACAGATCCCGCTCAGCCTTGGTGCCGAGAATCACCAGGCCGGTGGCGTCACCGCCATCATCGAGAATCATGTTGGGCGTGCCGCCATCGCCCCACTCGAGGATGCGATGCGTGAAGGCCCAGTACTCGTCCAGGGTTTCCCCCTTGTAGGCAAACACCGGTACGCCGGCGGCGGCAATCGCCGCGGCGGCATGATCCTGGGTCGAGAAGATATTGCAGCTGGCCCAGCGCACTTCGGCGCCGAGGGCCACCAGGGTTTCGATCAGAACAGCCGTCTGAATCGTCATGTGCAGCGATCCGCAGATGCGGGCCCCCTTGAGAGGCTGCTCAGCGCCATACTTGGCGCGCAGGGCCATCAGGCCGGGCATTTCCGTTTCGGCGATCGCGATCTCCTTGCGGCCGAAATCGGCCTGGGAGATATCGGCGATCACATAGGACGATGTGACCTGCAGACCGGCAAACTCAGCCTCAGGGCTGGAAGGTGTTGCCACCATGGGTACGGACACTCCCGACTGGGAGGACGAATGGGATCAATGTGGACTGGAAGTTCTGCGGAGACGCCGAGGCTTCGGGCTCGCTTGGTTATGAATCTACAAGAATGACGACAGAGGATGCGCCGCGACTGCGCCAGCTCAGCGACCCGGAGGCCACCGCGGAACTGGGCCGGGAGCTGGCCAGCGAACTGCTGGCCTGGCAGCACTGCAGCCAGGCCGCAGGGACTGCTGCACCACTGCTGTTGCTGAGCGGCGATCTGGGTGCGGGCAAGACCTGCCTGGTGCAGGGACTGGCCGAGGGCCTCGGCATCAGCGAGGCGATCACCAGCCCCACCTTTGCCCTGGCACAGCACTACGAAGGCCGCCTCGCCAATGGGCGGACAACGGCCCTGGTCCATCTCGATCTCTACCGCCTGGAGCAGAGCGCCGCCGCCGATGAGCTGCTGATCCAGGAAGAGGAGGAAGCCCAGGCCCTCGGCGCCCTGCTGGCGGTGGAATGGCCGGGCCGGCTCAGCTTTGTGCCGGAGGGGGCCTGGCGGGTGGAGCTGCAACTGGTCTGTCCCAGCGAGCCGGAGCGGGGCCGCCTGGCCTGGATCAGGCCGCCCCGGACGGGGCCAGCCGCTCCAGCAAGGCCGCAATGATGCGGGCATTGGCGGCCGGGAAGGGGTAATCAGCCAGCTCGGCTGGCAGCACCCAGCGCACCTGCTGGGAGGCCAGGGGCTGGGGCTCGCCGGCAAGCCAGCGACAGAGATGGACCACGAACCGCAAACGCTTGTGGCTGTAGGCGTGCTCGACCACGATCAGCTCCTCGCCCACCTCCACCGCAATCGCCAGCTCCTCAGTCAGCTCGCGCAGGATCGTGGTGGCGATCGCCTCTCCCGGCTCCTGCTTGCCGCCGGGGAATTCCCACAGCCCGCCCAGCAGCCCTTCCTGGAGTCGCTGATCAATCAGCACCCGCCCGGCGCCATCGAGCACCACACCGACGCCGATCACCTGGAACGGCACCGTGCGGGGGGCATCTTTCACGGGGAAGCGGGCGGGATCGCCGGCAGCGTAGGCAGCGCAGCGCTCCTGCCAGGGACAGAGGCCACAGGCCGGCGAGCGGGGGGTACAGACGCTCGAGCCCAGATCCATCAGGGCCTGGTTGAAGGACCGGGGCCGATGCGGATCGAGCAGGGTCTCGCTGAGCCGCCAGAACCGGGCCAGCTCCCGCGCCGGTGGCCGCGGACTGGCGATCAGGCGCGCCAGCACCCGCTTGACATTGCCATCGAGAATCGCCGCTGGCCGATCGAAGGCCGACGACACAATGCTGGCGGCGGTGCTGCGGCCCAGACCAGGCAGGGACTGCCAGCCCTCGAGGTTGCGGGGCCAGGCCACAGCGCCGTCCGGGTTCGGCCGCTCAGGGAGGCCCTGGCTGGCACCAGACAGCAACAGACCGGCGGCCTGGTGCAGGCGCCGGGCCCGGGAGTAGTAGCCCAGGCCTTGCCACAGCATCAGCACGTCGTGCTCCGCCGCGGCCGCCAGATCCCCGAGGCTGGGCAGAGCCGCCATCCAGCGCTGCCAGTAGGGCAACATCACCCGCAGCTGGGTCTGCTGCAGCATCACCTCGGCGACCAACACCGGATAGGGATCGAGCTGCTCCCCCGGCTCTGGCCTGCGTCCATCGGGCAGCAGCTTCCAGGGAATGCCGTGGCGGCCGTGCCGATGCCACCAGGCCAGCAGCTCCTCGCCCATCGGCGGCGCCACATCCTCAAACGACTCGCGGATCGATCTCCCCTCAGCCAGGGCGCCAGTCTGCCGGGGCAGGCCGCACTGACCGATGGGGAACCAGCGGCTCTGCCTGGAAAGCCAGGATGCCTTCGACGTGAACCCTGCTGCCAGGCAGCAAATCGGTGAAACCGGCCTGGCCGACACCCCACCAGGCGGACTGCCGATGACAGAAGGACCTCATCGCTGAACCGCGGCTCGGGGCCCGCTGCCTGAGCCCGGTCGATCCGGACCGCTTCCCGGCCCTGACCAGGCCCCGGTGGCCACAGTGTGATCCCGGACGACGGATCCGGAAGCTCGGGGCCGGGCTCAGCCCGGATCCGCCGCGATCAGCCCAGTGCCCGGCGGCTGGACGACTCTCAGACCAGACCGCTGGGATACCTGCGCCGATTGGCCCACTTACTTTCAGCGGACATTCTCTGGCGACTGCTGCCCCGGTCTCCATTCTTTTGCAGGAGGTTTTCAGCATCCTCCTAAGATCGCCCAAGATCAGCGGCGGGAAGAAGCCCAGTGCATTCGCCAGGCATCCTTGGTCCCGGCCGCTGAATCTTGATGTTGGACAGCCGTTGAGTTCGTCATAGAAGGTCTTGCAATTCAGCTCTTGAGAGCTTGACATCACGAAGGATGCTTGCTAAGAGGCCAGGCCCCAAAGTTTCATTCGAATGAACGGGAACAACTGTCGTTCTTCCGTCCGGGTGCTTAAGGAAACGGTGGCTACCTCTGACCCTGATTTCTTCAAAACTAATTCCCTTTAAGGCTGTGATGAGGGTCTTGCCTGAAACCGCAGAATATATCGTCACACTTCTACTGTAACTCGCTGTACTCCTACAAAGTCAAGTGACTCAGGTTCGGTGCCTGCAACCTCAAGGCAAAGCTCAATGGCTTCCTTGATTCGCTCCATTAATTGATCCAGCGATTTGGCTTGCGTATGGCAACCGGGTAGAGCAGGGACGGTCGCCACGAAGAACCCTTCTGAATCCCTTTCGACTACTACATCAAACTGTCTAGACATTGAAGTCACCTCTTCAAGTCACTGTAGCTGCTTAGCCGCGGACTGGTACAGGGGCCCCGCTACCGGTCGGTCCAACACGTTGTTAAGGAGACAGCTTGGATCTGCTGAACAGCATCACCCAGGCCAAGGGATTTTTCACGACGGCGACCACGTGATTCTTGCGCAGTGAGATCAGCCCCAGTGGGGGGGTGTTTCTGCCCGCCGTCTTCTTCTGTACGGCCTCTTTCAATCAGCCCTCAGTCGCGATCGGGTGGCTGTTCTGGTCAGCACCGAGGCCGAAGCGATGGAGGGGCTGGCCCGCACCCGGCTCGGGCTGCTGATCGTCACCCCGAAGCTGGACCAGGGCGATGCGATGGACTGGAGCTGGCGCAGCGGGCCCGCTCCGTCGTCCACGACATCCGCACGATCGTGATCTGCGATCAGGCCTGCGACGATCTGGTGGAGGCGGCCCACTCCACCGCCGATGCGGTGTTGTGCGAGCAGGAGTGTCTGTCGGAGGTGCAACCCGTCAAGACCATGGTGATCGCCATGTCCCTGGGCCGCCGCTATCGCTCCCCGGCCGTGCGGGCCGCGCTGCGCGATGCCGAGCAGCAGCAGGATCAGGGCTGGCGCGACATGACACCTGAACTGACCGTCCGCGAGCGGGACCTGATTGATCTCTGGGTGGAGGGCCTGGGGGATCGGCAGGCCGCTGAGCGGCTTGGGGTGAGCTACGCCACGGTGCGCAGCTATGGCCCCACGGTGCGCCAGAAACTGGGAGTCGGCAGCCGTGCCCAGGTGGTGCTCAAGGTGCTGAAACTGGGCCTGGCCCGGGCGGCGGGCAGCTGAGGATGGGCCGGTTGCCTCACAGGCAGGAGCGGCCGTCAGGTGCGCGACTCCGTGCTCTCAGAAGCCCCCAGGCCTGGGCCGCGCTGAAGACAGCGACACATTCAGCGGCGGCCTGACTGGTTCCGGCGGCGACATTGGAGGGCCTGGGGCCGCAGGCCGCGGCGCCTGGGGCACTGCCACCACGTTGAAGGCGATCGACCAGCGTTCCCCCTCGCCGCGGAACGGGCTCACCGAATGGGGCTGCCAGGCCGGAAACACGTAGAAATCGCCGGGCACAGGCAACACGTACTCGGCCATGCCGGTGCGGAAGCTCTGAATGTGCCACTCCTCCGGTCCATGGAAACAGAGCTGGCCATCAAATCGCTCGGCGTTGATCTGGGGGGGCACCTGCAGAAACAACACGCCAGAGAAACTGCCCCCATGGGTGTGGGTGGGGTTGTAGTCACCCTGGCGCTGCACATTCAGCCAGAGATCAATCATCTGCAAGCCATAGCGACCGGGCACCCAGGGCCCCCGGCCCTGCGGTGGCTGCTTGTCGATCACATGGCGGATCCAGCGCTCGCAGGCCGGCAGGATCACCGAAGCGCAGAGCTCCCGCACCGCAGGCTGGTCCGGGCCCAGCTCCCGCTGCTGGAACAGCTGGCCGGCCAGTTTGGCCGCCGCATTCGGACTGTTTTCGGGATTGGCCACCACCTGGCGGGCCAGGTTCTGCAGATCCGCCAGCAAGGTCGCCGGCAGGCAGCCCTTGAGCAGGTAGCGAGGAAAGAGGCTGAGCACCTCCGTCGCCACACCGTGCTCTTCCGGAGTCATCGATCCAGCCATGGCCACAACCTTCACGCCGCGAGGCTAGATCGCCCCAGGCCACCGTCCCCAGCCGGTAGGCAGAAACAGCCCGCCCCGGACGCATCCCGTCAAGAGTGCAGCCGACATCGTTGATCCGACCCCCATCGGCCTCGTGTTGAGACAGACCAATCCGCCCAGGGACCTGGGAAACCACTGGTCCCTGGGCGGATGCAGGACAATTCCCCTGGTGCGCAGCAGCCCGGACGCGCCGCCGCCGATGACACAGAAAAGAACTCGCCCGGACCCAGAACCCCAGCAGCCCCAGGGCTGCCTCAAAGTCGAGATCTCAGCCCGCAAGGGCGGCTGAACGACGCGGTGCCGTCTGATCAAGCGCTGACGACGATTGGACCCCTGAGGAAGAGCAGCCCTCGGGATGCCTGGCTGACAGG
>JBAPUA010000082.1:0-11492 GCA_049282435.1 Cyanobium sp.
TCCGCTCCGAAGGCCGCGGCTGCCTGCGCGGTCAGGGCGCTGCCATGGGGTCGGATTCAGAGGCGATTTCAGAGGCGAAGGCCCAGTTCTCCATGGCAAGGCGGGGCGCGGGAAGATGGCCGCACTGATGTCGTCCCTCCTTGCCCTCTCTCCTTCGGCTGTGGTGGCTCCCCGCACCCCGGCGGCGGCGGCGATGCTGCCCGCAGAAGCTCCTCGCCTCCCCCGCTCAGGCTGAAAGGCCATGGCCGGCTGCCACTCGGGCGGCCTCCCTGCTGCTGAGTGTCACGCTTTGGCTGCTGCCGCTGCTCGCCGGTCCGCTGCTGGCGACCGCGCTGCTGGCCGGCCGGCCGGCGGCGGCCGACGCCGCTCCCGGCCTCTGCGTCGGGCCGGTCTGCGGCGACGAGTTCAGCCGCAGCGCCAAGCATGTGTTTCAGCTGCGCCTGCGCCTGCGCGATCAGCGGGGCCATCAGGAGCGGATCACGGTCGATTGCCGCGACGGCCACATCAGCCCGGCCATGGGGCCGGTGGAGCGGGGCTACGGCGCCGCCGTGGCCCGCCGGGCCTGCCGGCTGGTGGGCGGCTCCCCCGCCTGAGCGACGCCCGGCGGCAGGATCGGACCGGCGGCAGGCAGAGTCACGGAGCCGCATCGGAGCAGCAGGCCATGGCACGGGGCATCTGGGTCCTGGAGGATCAGCTCGACGCCGCTCAGGCCGCCCTGGCTGGCTTCCGTCCCGGCGAGGCGCGGGTGCTGCTGATCGAGAGGGACTCCATGCTGCAGCGGGGCTTGCACCGCCAGAAGCTGGTGCTGCTCTGGAGTGCGATGCGCCATTTCGCCGCCGAGCTGCGCGGGGCCGGCTGGAGCGTCGATCACCGCGAAGCCCCCAGCTTCAGCGCCGCCCTGGCGGACTGGAGGGCTGAGCACGACATCGACGAGCTGCACCTGATGGAGCCGGCCGATCGACACTGGCGCCCGTCGATCGAGCGCAGCTGGGCCCGGATCGGCGCGGCGGAGAGCGCCGCAGGCCGCCCGCTGCAACTGGTCTGGCACCCCTCCAACGCCTTTCTGTGGAGCCGCGAGGACTTTGCCGCCTGGGCTCAGCGCTACCGGCAGTTGCGGATGGAGCTCTTCTACCGCGAAGGTCGGCGCCGTTTCGGGGTGCTGTTGGAGCCGGCGACGGCCGAAGCCGGCGCGGCGATCCCCCAGGCAACGGCGAGGGCTGCCAGGGCGGTGAACGATCCCCAGCCCCTGGGCGGCCAGTGGAACTACGACCAGCTCAACCGCAAGGCCCCACCCGCGGGGCTGCAGGGACCCGAACCCCTGGACTTTGCCCCGGATGCGATCACCGGCGCCGTGATCGCCAAGGTGGAACGCCTCGACGGCGAGCGCCGCGCCGCCGGCCTTGCGCCTCTGCCAGGACTGAGCAGCCCCTTCGGCTGGGGCGTCACGCGCGCGCAGGCCCTGGCGGTGCTGGAGCACTTCATCGCCAGCCGCCTCGATGGCTTCGGGCCCTATCAGGACGCCATGGTGCGCGGCCAGCCGACCCTCTGGCATTCACTGCTCAGTCCCTATCTCAACCTGGGCCTGCTGCACCCTCTCGAAGTGATCCGGCGCCTGGAGAGCGCCGGTCTGGAGCGGGGCACGCCCCTGGCCAGCCTGGAGGGGGTGATCCGCCAGATTCTCGGCTGGCGCGAATACACCCATGGGCTCTACCACTGGTTCGGCCCGGGCTACAGCGCCCACAACCACTTCGGCGCTGACGCACCTCTGCCGGACTGGCTGGAGCGGCTGGAGGGCAGCGGCATGGCCTGCGTCGACACGGTGCTGGCGGAACTGCATGCCAATGCCTACGCCCACCACATCCAGCGGCTGATGGTGCTGGCCAACTGGGGGCTGCTGGCCGGCCTCAATCCCCAGGCCTTCACCGCCTGGTTCAGCCGCATGTTCATCGATGGCTTCGACTGGGTGATGCAGACCAACGTGCTCGGCATGGGCCTGTTCGCCGACGGCGGCCTGCTGGCCAGCAAGCCCTATGCGGCCAGCGGCAACTACATCCGCCGCATGAGCGACTACTGCCGCGGTTGCCGCTACGACGTCAAGGCCCGCAGCGGGCCGAAGGCCTGTCCCTACAACGCTCTCTACTGGGATTTCCTGGATCGCCACCGGGAGCTGCTGGCCTCCAATCCACGCATGGCCCTGATGCTGCGCCAGCTGGAGCGCATCCCGGACACGGAACGGGCGGCGATCAGGGCCACGGCCGACCTGCACCGCGGTGCCCACCACGCCGGAGCCCCCCAGCCCAGCTGAGCCAGCCTCCCTGCAGCGCCACCCTGCTTTCAGCGCCAGTCCAGCGGCTCCCGCTCGTCTGGCCGGGTCCAAGGCTGGCGCAGCACTCAATACAGCCCATCGCTCCACCTAGCCTGCCGCCAGCGCCACCTTCCCGATCCCCGTCGCTCTCCGTCACGCGCCGTCCGCATGCTCCTTGCCCTTGCCTGGCCGCCTGAGGCCTACCTCTGGTTCAAGACCCTCCACATCGTCGGCGTGGTGGTCTGGTTCGCCGGTCTGTTCTATCTGGTGCGGCTGTTCATCTATCACCGCGAAGCGGAGGAACTCGAAGCCGCCCTGGTGGAGCCGTTCCGGCAGCAATACGCCCTGATGGAGCGGCGCCTGGCCAACATCATCACCACCCCGGGCCTGGTGGTGACGGTGGTCTGTGCCATCGGGCTGCTCAGTGTCAATCCCGCCTGGCTGCATCAGGGCTGGATGCACGCCAAGCTGGCCTTTGTGGCGGCCCTGCTGGCCTACCACGCCTTCTGCTACCGGCTGATGGGTCAGTTGCAGCGGGGCGACTGCCGCTGGAGTCCGAAACAGCTGCGCGCCCTCAACGAACTGCCCACCCTGCTGCTGCTGCTCGTGGTGATGCTGGTGGTGTTCAAGAACCAGTTCCCGACCGGCGCCGCCACCTGGTTGATCGTGGCGCTGGTGCTGTTCATGGCCGCCTCGATCCAGTTCTATGCCCGCTGGCGCCGGCTGCGGTCCGAACGGCTGGCGGCGGCTGCCGGAGGTGGCGGTGCTGCGGCCTGAAGCCGAAGGCCATCCGCTGGCGACGGTGCTGCGTCAGGTCGGGCCGGACAGCTGCCCCGGTCGCTACAACTTTCACTGTCACACCACCTGCAGCGACGGCAGCCTGGCGCCGGCGGAGCTGGCGGCCCAGGCGATCGAGCTGGGCCTGGAGCATCTGGCGATCACCGATCACCACTCGATCGCCGCCCACGACGCCGTGGCGGCGGCCCTGCAGGACGCCTCAGCCCGGGGTGTGACGGTGCCCACTCTCTGGCGCGGTGTGGAGATCAGCGGCCTGCTGGAGGGCTGCCTGGTGCATGTGCTGGCCCTGGGCTTCGGGGATCAGATCACCGCGCTGGAGCCCTATCTGCAGGGCACGGCCTGCATCGGCCCCGCCCTGCGCTGCGAGGCGTTGCTGGGCGCCATCCAGCGGGCGGGGGGGCTGGCCCTGCTGGCCCATCCCGCCCGCTATCGCCTGCCCCACAGCCGCCTGATCGCCGCCGCCGCCAGCCTGGGCTTCGATGGCGCCGAAGCCTGGTACGACTACGAGCAGGGGCAGCGCTGGGCAGCGACACCGCTGCTCTGTGAGGCGATCGCGGCCGATCTGAGCTCCCGTGGCCTTTTGCAGAGTTGTGGCACCGATACCCACGGACTGGCGCTCTGCGGCCGCTAGGGTTTGCTGACGCATTCCTTGCCGCCGATGGGTCTGTTCGATCGCCTGCTGGGTTCCCGTTCACCTTCGGTGAAAATCTCCGGACAAACCCCCGGAGCGAAGCCGAAGAAAGACGAGGAGACCTTCTTTCTGGATGCCGATGCCTCCAGCAGCCTCGGTGATGTCAACTTCATGCGGAACCCGAAGACGATCCGCCGCACCTTTCCCGGCACGGCTGACAGCCCGGGCAACAAGGAGATGGTCGCCGAGGTCGGCTCCATGGAGGCCAGGCTCGAGAAGATGACCCCCGGGCTGGCCGGCATCAATCCCGAGACCGAGGTCAAGGTCGATCTGACCGGTGGCGTCCCCAAGCCGGTGAAGAAGACCTTCGCCCAGACGATGACCAAGGCCGAACTGGAGCAGCGCACCCGCGGCGCCGCCGTGGCGGTCAACGCCCCCGGCAGTGCCCCGCGCAAGCCCGCCGGCAGCACGGGAGCGACTGACGAGCAGCCAAAGATCACCCGGCAGGCGGGCAAGGCCGGCGACATCAACCCCTTCAAGTCGATGGCCAGGGATCTGAACACCTGAGTCAGGTCTCGATCAGGGCTTCGCTGTCGAGCACCAGCTGTCTCAGCCGTTCGATCTCCGGGGCTTCCGCCCCCTCCCAGAGACCGCGATGGTGAGCCTCCAGCAGGCGCTCGGCCATGTCCCGCAGGGCCCAGGGGTTGCTCTGGCGCAGAAAGGCCAGCACCTCGGCTGAACCCAGCCAGGTGCTGCTGATCGCGCCATAACTCCAGTCCGGTACCCGGCCGGTGCTGGCGTCGTAGGCGAACAGGTAATCCAGGCTGGCCGCCATCTCAAAGCCGCCCTTGTAGCCGTGGCTGCGCACCCCCTCGATCCAGCGGGGGTTGAGCAGGCGCGAGCGCAGCACTTTGTCGAGTTCCCGCTCCAGTCGATGCAGCCGGGGCCGCTGACTGCGCGAATGGTCACCGAACCAGAGGGCCGGTCGCTGGCCGGAGACCCGCTCTACAGCGGCGCTCAGCCCCCCCTGGAACTGGTAGTAGTCGTCGGAATCGAGCAGGTCATGCTCGCGGTTGTCCTGGTTGTGCAGCACTACCTGCACCTCAGCGAGCCGCTGCTCCAGACCGGAGCGATCCAGCTCGGCCTCAATCGCCGGTGCCGCCGCCGCCGCTCCCATTTCGCCGTCGTAGCGCCACTGGCTCCAGTTGAGGAAGGCGTCCCCCAGATCGCCGCGCTCCTCCCAGTGGCCGCTGTCGATCAGGCCCTGCAGGCCGGCGCCATAGGCCCCCGGCGCCGAGCCGTAGACGCGGCCCCAGTGGCCGTCGCGCCGGGCCGCCGCTGCCAGCGGATTGGCGCCGGGCTCCTCCACCAGGGTCGCCACCAGCCGGGTCGCCCGGTTGAACCAGCCCACCAGCTGGGGGAAGGCGTCCCGGAACAGGCCGGAGATGCGCAGGGTGACATCGACCCGGGGCCGGCCCAGCAGGGCCAGGGGGATCACCTCCAGATCGACCAGGCGCCGGGTCGGTCCGTCCCAGACCGGTCGCACCCCCATCAGGGCCAGGGCCTGGGCGATGTCCTCGCCGCCGTTGCGCATCGTCGCCGTGCCCCACACCGACAGGGCCAGCTGGCGCAGGTCATCCCCCTGCTCCTGCAGATGCAGCTCCAGCAGCAGCTCGGCGCTGCGGCGGCCCAGATCCCAGGCGGCCTCGGTGGGCATGCCGCGCAGATCGACGCTGTAGAAGTTGCGGCCGGTGGGCAGCAGGTCGGGGCGTCCCCGGGTCGGTGCTCCCGAGGGCCCCGCCGCGATCCGCCCCCCCGCCAGGCCCCGCAGCAGTGCGCTCCGCTCGGCGTCGCCGCAGGCCAGCAGGGCCGGCAGCAGCCGCTGGCGCAGGTGCTGCAGCACGGCCTCGCTGGCGGGGCCTGGCGAGAGCGCCGCAATCGGCGTGGGCTCACTTGGGTTGAGCTCGCTCACAGGGGCTGGGATCAAGGCGCCTTCCCTGGGGTTGCCCTGGTACGCACCGGCCCCGTCGCTGCCGCTGGCCCAGCCAGGGCGGTCGGTCCCGGCCTCTGGTGGCGCAGGGTCGGCCTCGGGCGTCTGGTCATCTGCGGCGCGGGCCGGGACCGCTCGCTCCAGCTCCCGCTGCACCAGCCGCAGGGCCCAGTGCTCCAGCAGGGTCACCCCATCGCCGCAGCGGCGTGCGCTGGGGCCCGATCCAGCGGACGGGGTCAGCAGCACCTCCTGCTCCTGGTTCAGCGCCTGCTCCAGAGCCGCGAGCCGCTGGCGGTCGGCCTGGCTGAGCGGCTGCGCCTCGTCATCGGCCCAGGGGTCCAGCTCCAGCGCCAGATCCCGGGCCAGGGCCTGGGTGAGTCCGCTCAGGCCGCCCTGGGGCGCCCGGGCCAGGCAGAGCAGCAGTTCGGCCAGCAGGGGGGGCGCCGGCAGGGTGCCGTAGATGTGCAGCCCCAGCCGGATCTGGGCCTCCTTCAGCTCGCACAGGTAGCCATCGGCCTGCTCCAGCTGTAGATCGAGATCGCTGGCCAGGCCAGGCAGCTCCAGCTGCCGCAACTGCTGCGCCAGCTGCTCGCGCAGCAGCGAGGCCCGCTCAGCCCCCAGCTGGCTGGCCTCCCAATACTCATCAAGCCGGGCCTCCAGCGCCTGCAGTGGGCCGTGCAGACCGGCGCGGCCGAGGGGGGGCGTCAGGTGATCGAGGATCACCGCCTGGGCCCGGCGCTTGGCCTGGCTGCCCTCGCCCGGGTCGTTGACGATGAACGGATAGAGGTGGGGCAAAGGACCCAGGGCCCATTCCGGGAAACAGGCGGGGGAGAGCCCCAGGCCCTTGCCGGGGAGCCATTCGAGGTTGCCGTGCTTGCCCACGTGCACCACCACCTGGGCGGCGAACGACTGCCGCAGCCACAGGTACTGGGCCAGGTAGGCGTGGGTGGGGGGCAGATCGGGGCTGTGATAACTGAGCGCCGGGTCGCGGTCATAGCCCCGATCGGGCTGGATCAGCAGCACCACCCGGCCAAAACCCAGACCCCGCACCGGGAAGGCCGCCCCGCCCGGCCGGGCCTCCAGCTCGCGATCGGCCGCCGGCGGCCCCCAGACCGCCTCCAGCCGCTGACGACCGGCCAGGGGCAGGTCTTGGTACCAGCGCTCGTAGTCGGCCAGGGACAGATGGCCCAGGGGTGGCCGGTGGCCGCTTTCCGGATCGTTGCTGCGGCCGGCCAGCAGGGCGCGGATCAGGGCGTCGCCATCGGCGGGCAGGGGCTCGTGGCCGAGGCTGTACCCCGCCTCGGCCAGCCAGCCCAGCATCTGGGCGACGCTGGCGGGGGTGTCCAGCCCCACCCCATTGGCGAGCCGGCTGTTGCGGGTCGGGTAGTTGGCCAGCACCAGGGCGACCCGCCGTTCGCCGCTGGCGGTCTGCCGCAGGCTGATCCAGTGGCGCGTCAGGCTGACGATCCACTGCAGCCGTTCCGGATCGGGCTGAAGGCGCTGCAGACCCGTCCCCAGCCGATCGCTGCTCTCAGCCAGCTCCTTGAAGGCGCCGACGCGGCTGGTGATTCGCCCATCCAGTTCCGGCAGGGCGATCTGCAGGCTGAGGTCGAGCGGGCCCAGGCCGATGCTGCTCTCCTGCCAGCTGCGCTGGGAGCGGCCGCTGCAGAGCAACTGCAGCACGGGCACCTGCAGCCGCTCCCACAGCGGCGCACCGAGGCCGGCGTCCTCAAACTGCACCGAGGCGAAGCCGGTGGCGCACAGCACCGCCGCGACCGCCTCCCGCTCCAGCAGATCCCCCACCCCCTGCTGCACCGCGGCATCCCGCAGGCTGCTCACCCAGAGCGCCCGCGGTGCCAGTCCCTGCGCCCGCAGCTCCTGCAGGCAGGCCTCCACCAGGGCCAGATCACCGGCCTGCAACAGGGCCCGGTAGACGATCAGTCCGACGCGGGGGCCCCGATCGGCCTGCCAGTCGTGGGGAAGGGGATCGGCACCCCGTCGCAGCGGCGGCGGCTCGGGGATCTCGCCCCTGAGCAGCGCGGCGACACAGTTCAGCAGGGCTTCCAGGTTGGCGGCGCCGCCTTCGCGCAGGCCGGCGGCCAGGGCCCGGGCCAGGGGGGCGGGCACGGTGCCGAGGGATCCGAGGCTGGCGTCCTCCTCCGCCGTTCCGGCCAGCACCAGCAGCTGCCTGGGATGGCCGCCGCCTTGGACCGGTCTGCCGGCCCACTGGCGCAGTTGTTCGAGGCCGTAGCTCCAGTGACCGCGGCCCCCCAGCAGCCGCACGATCACCACCCGGGTCGAGCCCAGCGAGCTGCGGATGTAGTGGTCGATGACGGCCGGATGGCTGAGGGCCGCCAGGTTCAGGGCCCGCAGCTCCTCCGGCAGCAGCCCGGGCCTGGCCTGCAGCAGCGATTCGATCGCCACCAGATCCGTATCGGCACTGCTGAGCAGCAACACCGGCGCCGGGACCTGCTCCACGAACAGCTGTCCCGGCGCCTCGCCGTCGTCCTGGCCGGGTACCGCCGCCAACCTGTGCATGCCCCCATCCTGCAGGGTGCGGTGAGAAGATCGGGCGAACGTTTCCGCCGCAGATGCATCAGTTCCTTCCCTATGCCTGGTTCGGCGGGACCTGTGTGCCGTTCGCTGAGGCCACCCTGTCGGTGGCCACCCATGCCCTGCACTACGGCACCGGCGCCTTTGGCGGTATGCGGGGCCTCCCTAACCCGGCCGATCCGAACGAGATCCTGCTGTTCCGGGCCGACCGCCACGCCCGACGCCTCAGTCAGAGTGCGCGGCTGCTGCTGACCGAACTGGCCGAGGAGACGATCCATACCGCGATCGACGCCTTCTTGAAGGCCAACCGTCCCACCTGCCCGATCTACCTGCGGCCGTTCGTGTACACGAGCGACCTCGGCATCGCACCGCGGCTGCACAACATTCAGACCGACTTCCTGATCTACGGCATCGAAATGGGGGATTACCTCTCCCCCGATGGGGTCAGCTGTCGCATCAGCAGCTGGACCCGGCAGGAGGACCGCTCCCTGCCGCTGCGGGGCAAGATCAGCGGTGCCTACATCACCAGCTCCCTGGCCAAGACCGAAGCGGTCAAGAGCGGCTTTGATGAGGCGCTGCTGCTCAACAGCCGCGGCAAGGTAAGCGAGGCCAGCGGCATGAATCTGTTCCTCGTGCGCGACGGTGTCCTGATCACCCCGAGCGTCGATCAGGACATCCTCGAAGGCATCACCCGGGCCAGCATCCTCGAACTCGCCAGGGCGATGGGCATCCCCGTGCTCGAACGCCCGGTCGACAAGACCGAATTGATGATCGCCGAGGAGGTGTTTCTCAGTGGCACCGCCGCCCGCGTCACGCCGGTGCGCCGCATCGAAAATACCGAACTGGCCACGAACCGACCGATCATGGAGAGCCTGCGGCATCGCCTGACGGAGATCACGGAAGGCCGCGATCCGGACTATGACCACTGGGTGACCCGTATACGCCTCGACACCTGATGCTGGCCGCCACAGAATCCCCCATGAGCTCGCGGCGCATCGGCTTTCTGGAGCGGCTGCACAGTTCGGAGCACCCGGTGCTGGTGTTCGATGGCGCCACCGGCACTTCACTGCAGCAGATGAATCTGGACGCCGCCGATTTCGGCGGCTCGGCCCTGGAGGGCTGCAACGAGAATCTGGTGTTCACGCGCCCGGATGCGGTGCAGGCGGTCCATCGCCAGTTTCTGGAGGTGGGCGCCGACGTGATCGAAACCGACACCTTCGGTGCTGCCTCGATTGTGCTGGCGGAATACGGACTGGAGGACCAGGCCTTCGCCCTCAACCGGCGGGCCGCCGAGCTGGCCCGCCAGATGGCCGATCAGTACAGCACTGCCGCCAAGCCACGCTTTGTCGCCGGCTCGATCGGCCCCACCACCAAGCTGCCCACCCTCGGCCACATCGACTTCGACACGATGAAGGCCTCCTTCCGGCAGCAGGCCGAGGGGTTGCTCGCCGGCGACATCGATCTGTTCATCGTCGAAACCTGTCAGGACGTGCTGCAGATCAAGGCGGCCCTGCTGGGAATTGAGGAAGCCATGGCCCGGGCCGGCCAGCGCCGGCCGGTGATGGTCTCCGTGACCATGGAAACCACCGGCACGATGCTGGTGGGCTCCGACATCGCGGCGGTGGTGGCGATCCTGGAGCCGTTCCGCATTGATGTCCTCGGCCTCAACTGCGCCACGGGACCGGAGCAGATGAAGGAGCACATTCGCTATCTCAGCGAACACAGTCCGTTTGTGGTCAGCTGCATTCCCAACGCCGGCCTGCCGGAAAATGTCGGCGGTGTGGCCCACTATCGCCTGACGCCGCTGGAGATGAAGATGCAGTTGCTGCACTTCGTTGAAGATCTGGGTGTGCAGGTGATCGGCGGTTGCTGCGGCACCACTCCAGCCCATATCGCCAGCCTGGTGGAGCTGGCCGCCGAACTGAGGCCGGCCGCCCGAGCCGTGCGCGTTCCGTCCCCGTCCGTCAGCGAGGCGCCGGCGCTCAGCGAGGCTGCGGTTGAGGTCAGGCCGGCCCTGGGCTACGAGCCTTCGGCGGCTTCAATCTATGGAGTCACTCCCTATCACCAGGACAACTCCTTCTTGATCATCGGCGAGCGACTCAATGCCAGTGGCTCCAAAAAGGTTCGCGAACTTCTCAACGCCGAGGACTGGGATGGCCTGGTGGCTGTAGCCCGCAACCAGGTGAAGGAGAACGCCCATATCCTCGATGTCAATGTCGATTATGTCGGTCGCGATGGTGAACACGACATGCATGAACTGGTGGCCCGCCTGGTCACCAATGTCAATCTGCCCCTGATGCTCGATTCCACCGAGTGGCAGAAGATGGAGGCCGGGCTCAAGGTGGCCGGAGGCAAGTGCATTCTTAACTCCACCAACTACGAAGATGGCGACGAACGCTTCTTCAAGGTGCTGGGACTGGCCCGGGATTATGGCGCCGCAGTCGTGGTGGGCACGATCGACGAGGAGGGCATGGCCCGCTCGGCTGAGCGCAAATTCGCCATTGCCCAACGGGCCTACCGCGATGCCCTGGAGTTCGGCATTCCCGCCCGGGAGATCTTCTACGACCCCCTGGCCCTGCCGATCTCCACCGGCATCGAGGACGATCGTCTCAACGCTGCCGCCACGATTGAAGCGATCGGCATGATCCGCCAGCGCCTGCCAGGTGTCCATGTGGTGCTGGGAGTCAGCAATGTCAGCTTCGGCCTGTCACCGGCGGCCCGCATTGTGCTCAATTCGGTGTTCCTGCACGACTGCTGCCAGGCCGGCATGGATGCGGCGATTGTCAGCCCGGCCAAGATTCTGCCCCTGGCCAAGATCAGTGAGGCCCATCAGCAGGTCTGCCGCGACCTGATCTACGACCGCCGCCGCTTCGAGAGTGAGGCGGCCGGTGCCATCTGCACCTATGACCCCCTGACCGAGCTCACCACCCTGTTCGAGGGTGTCTCGGCCAGGGAAGCCCGCGCCTCCGGCCCCTCCCTGGCTGATCTGCCGGTGGAGGAGCGGCTCAAGCAGCACATCATCGACGGCGAGCGCATCGGGCTGGAGAGCTCCCTGCAGGAGGCGCTGCTCGACCATCCACCGCTGCAGATCATCAACACGTTTCTGCTCGATGGCATGAAGGTGGTGGGCGATCTGTTCGGCTCCGGTCAGATGCAACTGCCCTTTGTTTTGCAGAGCGCTGAAACAATGAAGTCAGCCGTGGCGTTTCTGGAGC
>JBAPUA010000083.1:0-11519 GCA_049282435.1 Cyanobium sp.
ACGAAATGGAAACTTTGTCGTCGCCTTTCGGAATGCCGGCACCAATGAAGCCACGACCTGGCCACAGCCACAGGGCGCCCCGGCAGCGGCAGCCGCCGCACCAACCGCCCCCGCAGGAATCCCGTAACCATAGCTTTCACAACGAGAGCGCTGTTCAGAATTAATGCGGATGACTTTCTCGCTGCTTCAACAAAGATGCCAAAGGCGACAAGTTAGGCAGGAGGCTAGCCGCGGACCACAGTGAAGCGGCGTGATTACAGCACAGATCACTACAGAAGTCCTCGGACACTTCAAAGAAGGTGAAAGAATTGCAGGTCACCAGAGAAACTCTGGAAAACCGACATTTCGGCAACCAAGTCAACCGAGAGCCATTCCACATCAGGGCTCCCTTGACCATGGCTCCGGTTTTCCAGAGCTTCCCTAGCATCAGCATCAGCATCAGCATCAGGAAAGTCCAGCTTCAGCCCAGGGACAAACTGCGACAGCGTCCTGGAATTTCCCTATTCCGTCAGATGCCAGCAGAGCTATCGATGGCAAGATGATGCTGCTGGGAACTTCAGAGGAATCTGCATCGGGAGAATCCAGAAGTCAGTCGCCAAGTCCAGACGTTCCACCGGCTTCTTCCCCCAGAAACTCCAGGATCTCCCGATCGCGCAGGCTCTGGGACCGTCCTGTGCAGGGCTCGGCCAGTGGTCGTCCCGCTGCCACTTCCCGCAGGCAGGCCTGCGTGCGGGCCAATTCGTTTTCCAGGCTGTCGATGCGCTCCATCAGATTGCGGATCACCCGGGCCTCCGCATCCGGCAGAGCGGAGTGGGCCAGAGGATCGATGCGCACGCCGGATTGATGGATGACTCTGCCGGGAATGCCCACCACCGTGCTGTCGGGGCCCACATCCCGCAGCAGAACGGAGCCGGCGCCGATGCGGGTGTTGGAGCCGACGGTGATCGCCCCCAGCACCTTGGCGCCGGCCCCCACCACGACGTTGTCCATCAGGGTGGGATGGCGCTTGCCGTGCTGCTTGCCGGTACCTCCCAGGGTGACCCCTTGATAGAGCAGGCATTGGTTGCCGATCACGGCCGTTTCGCCGATCACCACGCCCATGCCGTGGTCGATGAACACACCACTGCCGATGCGGGCGGCGGGATGGATCTCAACGCCGGTGAGGCCCCGGCAGAACTGGCTCAGCAGCCGCGCCGGCAGCCCCAGCCCCAGCTGCCAGAGGCGATGGCTGAGGCGGTGCAACACCAGTGCATGGAAGCCCGGGTAACAGAGCATGATCTCCAGCGTGCTGCGGGCGGCCGGATCACGCTCCTTGATGATCGCCAGGTCGGCACGCACTGCTTTCCACATTCCCCCATCCTGCCGAAGCACCGGCCTTTGAAGACACCGCTCGGGGTGTTGGTCGACCCCAGTCCCAGGGCACGCCAGGCTCTAACAGCCCACCATCCAGGCTTCTGACACGCTGATCATGGTCGGGATGTCGGCGGCTCGGCAGAGAACCCCATGGCGGGCAGCGTTGAGCAGCGGATCGCCGTGACTTGATCGACTCCTCTGCCATGCAGGACCGTGAGAACGGCGTGGACTTTCATCAGCGGTCGAGGGTTCGCCCCTTCGCTCAGGCCCCGCCGTGCCGGAGGCCCCTCAGACGGCCAGCAGACCGATTTCCTTGCGCAGCTGGTTGATCGTGGCACTGCCCAGGTAGCTCCTGGCGCAATGCACCACCGGCAGCCGCATCAACTGGGACCGGTTCTGGCGGAGGGTCTGCTCCACCAGGGGCAGGCTGGGTCGATCACACAGCACGTGGCTGGCCGCCCGCAGCAGGGCCAGAAGCCGGCTGCCGGTGTCGGGATTGGCCGTCATCACCAGTAGCTCATTGCCGCGCATGCTGTGCAGAATCACCTCGGCGGCCCTCAGGATGCCTGGGCTGATGCTCACCAGGCCGACACAGCTGCCGGAGCGCAGCTCCTTGAGCAGATCGAGTTCCTGGCGGAAATCGTTGAGATCGACGGCCACAGCCCGCACGCCGTGGCTCTTGGCGATCTCCTCCACCGGCTGCAGGAAGTAGCGGCTGGTCACCACCGTGCCCTTGCTGGAGCTCTGCAGCACCGCTTCGAGTTCCTCCATCGGCACCACCTCCACCGGCACCTCCAGGTTGGGAGTGAGTTCCTCGGCGATCAGCATCGAGGCGCCGATGTCCTCGCGGGGGGTGGAGACCAGCACCCGGGCGCCGCAACGCAGGCGCCAGTCGATTTCATGGGTCAGCAGTTCACGGGCCTGTTGCAGGGTGCAGCCGGCGTTCAGCAGCCCATCGACGCTCTGGCGCACCTCCCGGTCGATGTCGGGCAGGCTCTTGGAGCGCAGCCCCGGGGGTGGCTTGATCTCCCGGGGTTTCTGCTGATCGCGCACATAGATGCCCGAGCCCGCCATCGCCTCGACGACACCATCGGTTTCCAGCTGGCGATAGACCTTGCTGATCGTGTTGCGATGCAGGCCGGTCTGCATGGCGAGCTGCCGGGTACTCGGCAGCCGGTGCCCCGGCGGGTAATGCCGGGCAGCGATCGCAAAGCAGATCTGGTTGTACAGCTGGGTCGACGCCGGGATGTCGCTTTCCTGCTGGATGTGGAATCGCACGCCGGGTGGGCCAGATGGACGTCCGGCCACCCTAAGGAGCTTTGGCCCCCGTGACAATTCCCGCGTTGGCATAGGAGCATGTGCCGGGCTGTGCCGGTTTGTATGGACGACGCCTCGATTTCCGCCGCTGTTCCCGCGACCGATCCAGGTGTCCACGGGTCGTGGCAGCTGCTGCCAGCCCTGAGACAGGGTCAGGTGCCGCTGCGCGCCTGGCTGGCCAGCCCCGCCAACGACACCCTCCCCAGAGCCGGGGTGCTGGTGCTGCCGGAGGTGTTCGGCATCAACAGCTGGTTGCGCAGCGTCGCAGGCAGGCTGGCGCTCCAGGGCTACGCCGCCCTGGTCGTGCCCCTGTTCGCCCGCACGGCGCCGGATCTGGAGCTGGGCTACGACCAGGCCAGCCTGCTGGAGGGACGCTCCCACAAGGACCGCACCACGACGGCCGAGCTGCTGCTGGATGTGGGCCTGGCCGCCGACTGGCTGCGGGACTGGCTGGGGGATGGCGATGCGGCCCTGGGCTGTGTCGGGTTCTGCTTCGGCGGCCATGCGGCTCTGCTGGCGGCCACCCTGCCCCAGGTGGCCGCCAGCTGCGATTTCTATGGGGCCGGAGTGGCCTCAAGACGCCCCGGTGGCGGGCCGCCCAGCCTGGAGCTGGTGCCGACCATCAAGGGGCACCTGCTCTGCTTCTGCGGCGAGCGCGACGAGCTGATCCCAGAGCCCGAGGTGCTGGCGATCGAGCGGGCGCTGGCGGGGAGCCGCCATGGCCTGATCCGGGTGCCCGAAGCGGCGCACGGCTTCATGTGTGAAGAACGGGCCGACTTCCGGGCGGCGGCGGCCGCCCTGGGCTGGCAGCGGATGCTGGCGCTGTTCGCCGAGGAGCTCGGGCGGCCTCGAGACGCTTGAGGCCGCCCCAGCCGAGGGCAGCAGCTGCCGCGGCTGACATCTGGTGGACGTCTCGCTGATGTCGTCGGCTCTGCCGGCAACCCGACCCATCGCCCACGCCTGGGGGCTCGCGCCGAGGTGTACGGACGTGCGAGGCCCGGATCAGGCTGGGATCTGATCCACCTCTCCTCAGGATCAGCCAGCTCTGAAGAGGTGGCTGCACAACCCTCCGGCAAGACTTCAGCGTGACCGGCTCAGACAGATCGGCCCAGGGACCACGCCCATATGGCTGGCTGTTTCTGTTTCGGATTTCTGGAGCAGGGCTTCAGCGATCTGCTGACAAGGGCAGACCCGATGGCGCCGTCCGCTCCCCAGGCCTGTGTTGGCACGCTCCCCAGCTCGGCGCTGCAGGGAGCCTGCAGCCTTCTGCCCTGAAGCTGTGCGCCGGGGCCAAGTTTCTCAAGCCTGGAGCTGACTGCCGCCGAGGTGACTAACGGACCTCTGTCGAAGCCGCCTGGGGCGAGGCGCTGACAGCAACAACGTCCCAGGGCATCTGCCGCTGGGGGCAATCCGGAGACTGGGCGACGGGGGCTCAGCTACCCGGGGTCTTGATCACCCGCACGGGGGTGGGGACGGGGGTGACGGCAGTTGCAGCGGGCTTGGCTCCCGCTTTGCCGGCGGCCTGTTTGCGGGGGCTGAGGAACATGATCATGTTGCGGCCCTCCCGCTTGGGCAACTGCTGGATGTCGGCGTTGTCCTCAAGATCTTTAGCCATGCGCAGCAGCAGCACTTCCGCCAGAGCCGTGTGCTGAATCTCCCTGCCTCGGAAGATCACCGTGCACTTGACCTTGTCGCCGGCTTTGAGAAAGCGGACAGCCTGACCGATGCGCACCTGGTAGTCATGCGAATCGATCTTGTAACGCATCTTGACTTCCTTGACCTCGGTCTGGTGCGACTTCTTTTTGGCTTCCTTGGCCTTCTTCTCCTGCTCGAACTTGTATTTGCCGTAATCCATGATCCGACACACCGGCGGATCGGCCTTCTCGCTGACCAGGACCAGGTCGAGCTCCCGGTCGCGAGCCACATCCAGGGCTTCTTCGCGCGTGATTACCCCCAGTTGACTGCCGTCAGCGTCGACCACCCTGAGATTGGGGTAGTTGATGCGGTCATTGATGTTGGGCAGCTCCCGGACGGGAGCCCGGCGATCAAAACGGGGACGGGGAGGCATTCAACGAAGCGGTTAGCTGATCACCCTAGACCTTGTTGGGTCACCAGCACAGCCTGCTGAAGCAGATCAGCACCTTTGAGCCACACCGGTTGGTGCTGGCGGCGGAACCAGGTGCGCTGCCGTTTGGCGAACTGGCGGGTACGGCGCTCACTGATGGCGATCGCCGCAGGCCGATCGAGCTCCCCCAGCAACAGCCGCCTGGCCTCGTCGTAGCCGATCGTCTGCAGGAGGGGGCAGTCGCTGCCGTAGCGCGCGATCAGGCCCTCGGTTTCCGCCACCAGGCCATCGGCGTACAGCTGTTGCGTGCGGCGGCTGATGCGCTGAGCGAGCTCCGGCGGGTCGAGGGCCAGTTCGATCACCCGCCAGGGGGGCGGGTTGCGGCGCTGTTGCTGACCCAGGGGGCGACCGGTGGCGTACACCACTTCCAGGGCACGCTGGGTACGGACCGCATCCAGGGGCATGATCCGAGCGGCCGCTTCGGGGTCGGCCCGCTGCAGCAGGCGATGGCAGTGGGGCTGCCCCAGGGCGCTGAACTGCAGCCGCAGCTCGGGCTGGGGGGGGACGGCCGGCGGCTGCAGGCCCGCCAGCAGGGCCTTGAGATACAGCCCTGTGCCTCCCACCAGAAAGGCGATGCCGCGGCGGCGATGTTCGGCGGCGATGGCCGCCTGGGCCAGCAGCACAAACTCCTGCAGGTTGATCGGCTGGTCGGGATCGCGCAGGTCGAGCAGTTCGTGGCGCGCCTGCTGGCGCTGGGCGGCCGTGGGCTTGGCGGTGCCCACATCCATCTGCCGGTAGAGCTGGCGTGAATCCATCGACAGCACCGCCAGATCCAGGGCCTGGGCCAGTTCGATCGCCAGAGCGGTCTTGCCGCTGGCGGTCGCCCCCATCAGGGCAATCACCAGGGGACGCTCGTCAGGCGGGTTGCTGTCAGACAGGGGCAGGGGCACGGGACGGCGAAAAGGAGTGGGTGCAGGCTCGGAGGCCGGATCGCGGCGGCGCAGGCGGTGGGCTCGGGCCACGGGCCCGGTTCCGGTTCCGGCAGCGGATTGGCCCAGGCCTGCGGCCGGACCCGAGCCGGGCCGAGGGGCTGCTGTCGATCATCCCTGGCAGGAGGCCGCAGGGACATCCCGCAAGAGGGGGAGGGATCCACCCCCCAGATGAATTGCGCCGGAGCGGCTCCTGGGTGGCGCTCCGGGGCGGCGGTGGTAAGTTTGCCTTTACGAGGAGGCTTTCGCGCCCCCTTCGCCCTGCTCCCTGCGCCCCTGTCTGCCCCGGGGTTCCGCCGTCCTGAGCCCGTTCCCTGGGGAGCCCCATCCGAATGAGCGACGCCACCAAAGTCCAGTCCGCCTACGGCGCCGAACAGATCCAGGTGCTCGAAGGCCTGGAACCGGTGCGCAAGCGACCGGGGATGTACATCGGCTCCACCGGTCCCCGCGGCCTGCACCATCTCGTGTACGAGGTGGTCGACAACGCTGTCGATGAGGCCCTGGCCGGCCATTGCGACGCAATTCTGGTGGTGATCCACAGCGACGGTTCAGCCAGCGTCACGGACAACGGTCGCGGCATCCCCACCGATATCCACCCCCGCACCGGCCGCAGCGCCCTGGAGACGGTGCTGACTGTGCTGCATGCCGGCGGCAAATTCGGGGCTGGTGGCTACAAGGTGTCCGGCGGACTGCACGGCGTCGGCGTGTCCGTGGTCAACGCCCTCAGCGAATGGGTCGAAGTCGTCGTCCATCGCCAGGGCCAGGAGCATTTTCAGCGCTTTGAGCGCGGCACCCCCATCGGCATCCTCACGGCCAAGCCAGCCGCTGAGCCGGCGCGTACCGGCACGATGGTGCGCTTTCTGCCGGATCGGGAGATTTTCAGCACCGGCATCGAATTCGACTACCAGACGCTGTCGGGCCGGCTGAGGGAGCTGGCCTATCTCAATGGCGGCGTGCGCATCGTCTTCCGTGATGAGCGAGAGGCAGCTCTGTCAAGCTCCAGAGAAGCCCACGAGGAAGTTTATCACTATCAGGGCGGCATCCGTGAATATGTCGCCTACATGAATGCCGAGAAAGATCCCCTGCATCCGGAGATCATTTACGTCAATTCCGAAAAGGATGGCGTGCAGGTGGAAGCGGCGCTGCAGTGGTGTGTTGATGCCTACTCTGACAGCATTCTGGGTTTCGCCAACAACATTCGCACCGTAGACGGAGGCACCCATATTGAAGGCCTTAAAACGGTGCTGACACGCACCCTCAATACCTTTGCCAAAAAGCGCGGCAAACGCAAAGACGCTGATACGAACCTAGCCGGCGAGAATATCCGTGAGGGTCTGACGGCGGTGTTGTCAGTGAAGGTTCCCGATCCTGAATTCGAAGGCCAGACCAAGACCAAGCTCGGCAACACCGAGGTGCGGGGCATCGTCGATACGCTCGTGGGCGAGTCGCTGAGCCAGTACCTGGAATTCAATCCCGGTGTCATAGATCTGATTCTGGAGAAGGCAATCCAGGCGTTCAATGCGGCTGAGGCGGCACGACGGGCCCGGGAACTTGTACGCCGCAAATCGGTACTGGAGAGCTCTACTCTACCCGGCAAACTGGCCGATTGCAGTTCCCGCGATCCGAGTGAATCTGAAATCTATATTGTCGAGGGGGATTCGGCTGGAGGTTCGGCCAAGCAGGGCCGCGATCGACGCTTCCAGGCCATCCTGCCGCTGCGAGGCAAGATTCTGAACATTGAGAAGACCGACGACGCTAAGATCTATAAAAATACCGAGATTCAGGCCCTGATCACAGCCCTGGGCCTGGGCATCAAGGGGGAGGAGTTCGATGAAAAGAATCTCCGCTACCATCGCATTGTGATCATGACTGATGCAGATGTTGATGGCGCCCATATCCGCACATTGCTGCTGACGTTCTTCTATCGCTACCAGAAGGCCTTAGTTGAGGGTGGCTACATTTACATTGCCTGCCCTCCGCTTTACAAGGTTGAACGCGGAAAGAATCATAATTACTGCTACAATGAGTCCGAGCTCAAAAAGATCCTCGAAGGTTACGGCGAGAAGGCTAATTACAATATCCAGCGCTTTAAGGGTCTGGGAGAAATGATGCCCAAGCAGCTCTGGGAAACCACCATGGATCCTGGCACTCGCATGATGAAGCGGGTGGAGATTGAAGATGCGGCCCAGGCCGATCGCATCTTCACGATCCTGATGGGTGACAAGGTGGCGCCGCGCCGGGAGTTCATCGAAACCCACAGCGCGGAGCTCGATCTCACCCAGCTCGACATCTGATCTGCATGGCTCCCGCCGCCCCCCTGCGTCTCTGGCCGGCCTGGCGCTGGGCGGCCCTGCTGGGCTTTGCTCTGATGGCCCCGGCGGCTCTGCCGGCCGGCGGCGGTGATCGACGCCTGCCCGAGGTGCGTCGCCGTGAGCAGGGACTGGAACCGCTGCTCACCCAGTCCTGCATCAGTCTGCGCTGTGCGCCCGAGCATCAGGCACCGGTGCTGGCGCAGCTCGATTCCGATGTGCCGTTGCGGGTTCTGCAGCATTGGCTCTCACCTAGTGGACGCCCCTGGCTGCGCGTGGAGGCCATCAGCGTGGCCGGTGCGGCCGCCCGGGGCTGGTTGCCGGGCTGATGCGGGAAGCACTGGCATTCCGGGCTGATTGACAAGGGTCAGAACTTTTATGACTGCAATGCCAATCGCACGCCAACAGGACGAGACAATGCAACTTGTCGGCATTGTGAAATCTTGACCAGCCAGGATTTTGCGCTTGAGTTTTAAGTCCAATGCCTGAATTTCGGCATGCGTTCAGGGATCGGGACGCAGGGCCGATCAGACGTGATCCAGATGGCATTGACCGCATTGGTTCTCGCCAGCGGCCATGTTGAAGCAGCCGGCGGATCAGCTCAGTCGTTGTGCGGACCCGCTTCACGCATCGCCGCCGCGATCAGCCCCAGATGGCGGTGGCACCTGCACCATCAGCCGACGGCCCTGCCGAGGAGGCCCGGGGCAGATTCAGGCGATTGAGTGCATCAAGGAGATCTGGACGACTGCCAATGGAGAAATGGCTGCTGTGACAGGCACACAAGTCTCAGGACATTCTTGAACGACTGGCCGGGTTGTCCAGACCCTCCTTGACGACCTTGAGCTGGCGATGGCTCGAACCTGTTGCACCTTGATGTCAGCGACCGCCGCGGCGACCTTGGCTGATCAATGAGCGCAAAAAAACAATGGGACGAGCAATTGACTTCGTCTATTTTTCCAGGCTTTGATTGAGCAAGATATATTTTATATTTCAAAGTAGTGGCCGGGATGCGGGTGACTCGGTTGTCGCTGCCAACAGGGCTGCGGCGGCCGCGTCGACCGCCTCCCTGAGGAGCAAGCCACTCCACCCGCCCGAGCCTCAGGCCGCCAGCGCCGCTTCGATCGCCTGGGTCAGTTCGGCGCTGTCCGGCTCCACCCCACTCTTGAAGCGGGCCAGAACGGTGCCATCCTTGCCCACAAGGAACTTCTCGAAGTTCCAGGCCACATCGCCGGCGGGCTCCGCCTGGGTGAGGGTGATGTACGGCTCAGTCTTGGCGCCGGTCGCATGCACCTTGTCAAACAGCTGAAAGCTGGCGCCGTAGGTGCTGGAGCAGAACTGCTGGATCTCCGGCAGGCTGCCGGGCTCCTGGGCGCCGAAGTCATTGCAGGGGAAACCCAGCACAACCAGTCCCTGGGGCCCGAAGGTGTCCTGCAGCTTCTGCAGCCCGGCGTACTGGCGGGTGAAACCACAGCGGCTGGCCACGTTCACCATCAGCAGCACCTGGCCCGCCCATTCCCCAAGTTTGCGTTCGCCACCCTGGGCATCGCGCACGCTGATCTCGCTGACTTGAATGGCCATGGGGCTCTTCCGTTACCCGGGGATTCTGGCGATGCGCTGATGGGCTTGTCGCCCCAGGCGACGGGCTGGACGAGATCGCTGGCTCCCCTTGGCTGTTGCGCCTGCCCTGCCTCCATCAGCACGCCCCATAAACTCTGTGCTGCCGGCGGTACAGGGCATGAGCGAGGGTTCCCCCGTGGCGGAGGTGGTGGCGCGCCAGCTGGAGAGCCTGCTGGAGGCCAGCAACTATGACGGCGCCAAACTGCTGATGCAGCCAGTTCAGCCGGTGGATGCGGCCGAAGCGATCGGCACCCTGCCGCGCATTCTCCAGGCCCTGGCCTTTCGACTGCTGCCCAAGGATGAGGCGATCCAGGTCTATGAGTACCTGAACCCCTCAGTCCAGCAGAGTCTGCTGGAGCGCCTGCGATCCGGGGAGGTGCTGGAGCTGGTGGAGGAGATGTCTCCCGATGATCGGGTGCGTCTGTTCGACGAACTGCCGGCCAAGGTGGTCAGGCGTCTTCTGGCGGAGCTCAGTCCTTCGGAGCGGCGGGTCACGGCCCAGATGCTCGGCTACGAGGCGGAGACCGCCGGCCGTCTGATGACGACCGAGTTCATCGATCTCAAGGAGTTCCACAGCGCAGCCCAGGCCCTGGAGATCGTGCGCCGCCGCGCCCGGGAAACCGAAACCATCTACAGCCTTTATGTCACGGATGCCTCCCGCCACCTGAGCGGCATGTTGTCGCTGCGCGATCTGGTGACGGCCGATCCCGAGAGCCGCCTGGGTGATGTGATGACCCGTGAGGTGGTGTGCGTGACCACGGACACCGACCAGGAGGAAGTGGCCCGGGTGATCCAGCGCTACGACTTTCTGGCGGTGCCGGTGGTGGACCGTGAGCAGCGGCTGGTGGGGATCGTCACCGTCGATGACGTGATCGACGTGATCCAGCAGGAGGCCACCCGCGATCTCTACGCCGCCGGCGCCGTCCAGGCCGGGGATGAGGACGACTATTTCCAGAGCAACCTGTTCACGGTGGCCCGTCGCCGGGTGGTCTGGCTGCTGGTGTTGCTGCTGGCCAACAGCGGCACCGCCGCCGTGATCGCCTCCGAGGATGAGGTGCTGAAGAAGGTCGTGGTGCTGGCGGCCTTCATTCCACTGCTGATCGGCACGGGCGGCAATGTGGGCGCCCAGAGTTCCACGGTGGTGATCCGCGGTCTCAGCACGCAGCGCCTGCAGGCCCTGGGTCCGGCCCTGGCAATCGGTCGGGAGTTGGTGGCGGGTGCCCTGCTCGGCCTGCTGATGCTGCTGGTGGTGGTGCCCTGGGCCGCCTATGTGTCCCACAGCTGGGTGGTGGCCACCGCCGCCGGCATCAGCCTGGTGGCGATCACCACCCTGGCGGCCACCGCCGGCGCTGCCCTGCCCTTGCTGTTCAACCGCATCGGCCTTGATCCAGCCCTGATGTCGGCCCCGTTCATCGCCACAGCCACGGACGTGGCCGGCGTTTTCATCTATTTGCACACGGCGGCTTGGCTGATCAATCGCCTGCCGGCGGGCGGCTGAAGGGGACCAGCGCAGGGGCCCGGGGCCACCTCTTGGCGTCTCAGAGTGGGTCTGTTGCGGGATTGCGGCGAAAAATGAGAGAGATTCACACTTCTTCAGGTTAGGCTTCACACATCTTTATGGACCGGGTCGTGGTCGTTGCCGCTTTTCAGGACAAAGTGACAGATTCTCTGGCCCTGGACATCGGTTCCAGTGAGTCCAGCGCCGTCGACAGCGTGTCGCTCAGCATGCCGCGCAGCGCTTCGGCGTCTTCCACCCGGCAGATGCCCTCGATCGATGGCGATCTGGTGCGGTCTTATCTGCGGGACATCGGTCGGGTGCCGCTGCTCAGCCATGAGCAGGAGATCACCCTGGGCCGGCAGGTGCAGGAG
>JBAPUA010000084.1:0-14330 GCA_049282435.1 Cyanobium sp.
CCCCGCTCCCGGCTCAGACCGGCCAGATCGGCCAGGATGCGCAGGGCGCGATCCTCTGGACGTAAGCGGCATCTGGAGCTGAGCAGGCCCTCCTCGACCGGCGGAACGATGAAGTAGGTGCTCGCGATCACAGCGTCATCGCAACACCCTGCTGAGCCAACAGCGAAAACCGGCTAAGCATGGAAGCAGCGCAAGACGGACAGGAAAGGAGATGGGCCAGGCCAGCCGCCATTTCCGCAGGATGATCAGCCTGCGGAGCGATTCTGGCCGTCTTTCGCTGGAGAGCGTGCTGACCGGAACGGCCCTGTGGTTGGCGATCCTCTACCTGATGCAGGACGCAGCCCTGGCGGCCGGCACCGGTCCGGAACAACAGACCGGGAACGGTGGCGGCGGTGGTGGAGGTGGCGATTTCGGTGGCGGTGTCGGTCGCGGCGGCGATGGAGATGGTGGCGATTTCGATTTCGATGGCGGTGGTGGCGATTTCGGTGGCGGCGGCGATGGTGGTGGTGGCGGCGGTGGCGGAGATGGGGGGGGCAATGGCGGTGTCCGTGGGCTGGAGGACCCTGGGTCGACCGCCGCCGGCTTCGGCGCAACAAGGGAAGATTCCCGCCAGGCGATCAAAGGCCCTGAGCCCCCCGCCGCCGTTGCCAGCTCCGGCGGGATGGCTGGCGACGGCGGGATGACCGCCGACAGCGGAACGTCATCGGGAGACGGTCCCGAACGTTGGATTCCACCAGAGGGAAGTCCAGCAGTGACAGGTTCAGCCATCCACGGTTCCTCCGCCATTCCAGCGACCGGCAGCGGCGCTGGCAGCGCGGATCAGACCCGATGGGCACCCATGACCGTGGGCGGGCCTGCCGGCGAGGGAACCACCCGGGGGGACCTGGAACCGAAGCCCGAGATCCCTGGATTGCGAGTGGTGCTGCGCAGCACCGAGAGCATCGTCAGCCGCTCGGTGGAAGGACCGGCCAGCACCGATTTCCGCAACACCCTGGGCGCCATCAGCGACGCGGTGATCGATCTGCGCGATGTCGTCACCCCCAAGGTCCTGGTGAGCTCCGACCGGGAGCTTCACCTGCTGGCCCTCTCGGTGCTCAACGATGCCGACCTGGCGATGGCGAGTGATCACACCGGGCTGAAGCAGGCGAGTCTCCTGTTCGGTCCGGAGGCGAACGACATCCGCCTCCAGGTGTCCGATGCCATCGACCTGGGACTGGTGGCGGGAGGCGCGGCCCGGGGGCAGATCCACCAGTCCTTGATCGGCATGCTGGACAGCCACCTCCAGGACAGCGGTGCTGGAGCTGTCCTGAATCTCAGCAGTCTGGCCCGGTTCCTCCTGAAGGCCCCCGGAGACCCCTTGAAGCGGCAATTGGGCGTCGACCTGCTCGCCCAGGCGATGCAGAACAGCACGATTCTGCTGGGGGATGGCAACGACGTGGTGACGATCGCCAGTGGCTTCCGGGACCTGGACGCGGCAGGCCCCGGCCTCCTCATCGACATCCCGACCGCCGATGCGGCTGCAAACGATCCCTCGCTCCAGCTTCGGACCCGGGCCCTGGGACTGGTGAACAGCACGCTGCAAACGGGTGGAGGAAACGACCAGGTCAGCATCGCGACCTGGCTGGATCGGGGCGATTCCGTCACGAACGTCAGCCCGACCAACCTGAGGCGGATCGCCCTGCTCGACTCCACCTTGCTCCTGGGGGATGGCAATGACCAGCTGAAGGTCAGTGGCGCTGTGATCGGCTCCCGCCTCGATCTCGGGACCGGGGACAACCAGCTGGACATCGACGGAGAGGTGCAGGATCTCAATGTGAGCCTCGGCCGGGACTCCAGCAACCGGATCAGCCTGCTCGGGGTGGCGGATGACAGCCTGACCGTCAGCCTCGCGCCGGGAGCTGGGGCCTCGCTGTACCTGCAGAGCGGGGGTGGCAATGACCAGATCAAGCTGCCGTACAGCCAGGTGTCGGGCAGGGTGGACGGCGGCGGCGGCGTCAACACCCTTGAGGACAGCTCGCCTGCCGTGGATCAGGACGTCGCCGTGATCGATCCTGGCGAAGACAAGACCCGCAAGCCCCTGCAGATCAACCTCGATTCAGCGGGAGAGGGAACCGTGGGCTCCCTGGCATTCACCCGCATCGACAACCTCCGCCTCGGTCCGATGGACGCGACGGTATCCGTGGCAGCCCGGGGAGAGCTCGGCGGAACCATCACGGCTAGCGGCGGCCAGTCGGCCCTCGACTACAGCGGCTGGCAGGCCCCCGTGCAGGTGGACCTCGGCCAGGGGAAGGCCAGCGGGATCCTCGGCGGCATCACGGGATTCAAGGAGGTGCTGGGCGGCTCCGGAAACGATCAGCTCACCGCCGGAGCGGACAGCCTGCGCATCGACGGGGGTCCTGGAGACGACACGATCCAGCTGAACCTGGCTTCCGGCCAAAGCGAGCCGGGGGCTCAGGTGTTCGGCGGCGAGGGCCGCGACACCTTCGTCCTTTCCGGTCTGGTGGCGATCCAGGCGGGCAGCGCCGCGGGCGAACGGGCCTTGCCTGCCCTGGCGGATCTGAAGCTGGAGAACACGAGCAGCGGCGGGATCGGACTCACCGACACCCTGCGATGGCGCCAGGAAGGGATCCAGACTGGAGCCGTGGCAGAGGAGAGCACGATCACCCTGACGCCCTCCGGCCTGGAGGGCCTGGGCCAGCCCCGGCTGGTGCCGATCGCCCCCCTCGAACAGCTGCTGGCGGGCATTCACGCCACCACCTTGACCAGCCCCCAGCTGGCGATCGCTGCCGGTGCGACCCACAGCAGCCTGTTGCTGGTGGGCGCCGACGGGAGCTACAGCTCAATCGCCGCCCTCCCCACGCTGCAACTGACCAGCAGCCCCCTGCAGAACTCGGCCAGCGGCACGTCGCAAGTGGGGGTGGCGGCCTGAGAATGCGCCGCCCATACCCTGCGCTGCCGGTCCCTGATCAGCGCAGAGTATGGGCGGCGTCGAAGAAGCCGGTGAAGCGATCGTTGATCAGTGCCAGCACAGGCCTTGATCCCAGCTGCACCAACCCCGTGACGGCCATGCCGGCCCGCAGGGGATAGGACTGCTGGCCCCGCCGACCAAGGGCCCGCTCCTTGAAGCTGACGATCACGGGGAAAGATTCCTGGCCCGTACGAGGGTCGGGCGGCAGGGAATCCGCTCCCACCCGGACCACGGTGCCCTTGATGGAGCCGTAATCGGTGAAGGGCAGGGAAGTCACCCGCACGTCGACGGCCAGGCCCGGACGCAGGAAGGCGATGTCACGGTTGGAGATGGACAGATCCGCCTCCAGCCCCTGCTCGCCCACCAGCCTGAGCAGGGGGCGGCCCGGGTTGGCGATCTCTCCGGCCTTGGCCTGAAGATCGAACACCCTCCCGGGGCGGGGAGCGACCACCCGACCCAGGCGGAGCCGCTCTTCGACCTGGCCCAGGCGGGTGGTGGTCTCGAGCAGGCGATGGCGAGCCTCGTCGTAGCGATCCCAGAGACGGCGGGCGTTTTCCGTGCTCACCTGCTCCTGATTGGTCAGGCTCTCGATCACGCCGCTGCCGGCGGCGGCGAGCTGCTGTTCCGTACGGCGGATCGTGCTCAGCAGATCCATCTGGCGTTCGTCCTGGTGCTCCAGTTCCAGGTGGGAGATCGCCCCCTGCCGGGCCAGCTGCGCCATGCGGGCTCGGATGTTGGCGTTGAGGGCATAGCGGGCTCGCAGGGTCTTCAGCACATTGATCTGCTCCCGTTCGCCGGCCTCGCTGCGGCGCAGCCGCTGCAGCGCCACACGATGACGCAGCTGGATGTCCTTGCGCTCCAAAGCCAGCACCTGCCGCTCCTCCTGACTGCTGCCGGGGAGGGACGGCAGCCCCAGTTGTTGCGCCGACTGATTCACGTCCTTGCGCCAGAGATCGGCCTGCAGAATCAGATCCTGGTGTTCGCGCAGGGCCTGCTGAGCATCGAACTCCACCAGCAACTGGCCGGCCCGCACCGATTGGCCATCCTTGACAGGAACCCGCAGAATCGGCGCCGCGAACGGGGGGAGAACATCGAAGCTGCCACCGATGGGACGCAACTTGCCAATGGTGCTGATCGAGGAATCGATCCGGGCGACGGCCCCATAGATCACACCGAACCCGGTCAGTCCAATCAGGCTCCAGATGATGGCCCGACTCCAGCCACGGGTGGAGCGGGGCAGATGGGTGCGGCGCCGCTGGCGGGAGAGGTGCACCACGGGCAGCGGTGCCTCTTCGGGCAGAGCCTGGGTGGGAGCGAGGGTGGCGATGGGGCTGGTCCCGTCCTCGGCCTGGCCCGCAAGGCCTGCGGCACGATGGCCGTTGCCGTTGCCGTTGCCACTGCTACTGCTACTGCCACTGCCACTGCCGTTGCCGTTGCCGTTGCCGTTGCCGTTGCTGGAGGGTTTCATGATGGGGTCGCTGCGGCGGCGATGACCGGACCCGCTCCAGCCGTGGGGACTGCCGCCACCGAAGCGGAGACGGGGTCAGGGAAATTGCTCGAAGAGGAACGGCCCTGCTGACGGAACAGGGCGTAGTACGGACCGCGGGCCTGCATCAGCTCGTCGTGGCTGCCCACCTCGAGCACGGAGCCCTGGCCCATGCAGACAATCATGTCGGCCTTGACGATTGAGGAGAGGCGATGGGTGATGAACAGCACGCTGCAGCCCTGCAGGGCCTGCATCAGGTTTTCGCTCACCACGCGCTCGGTCTGGTAATCCAGGGCCGAGGTGGCTTCGTCCATGATCAGTAGCCGGGGCTTCTGCAGGATCGTGCGGGCAATGGCGATCCGCTGCCGCTGGCCGCCCGAGAGGCTGCTGCCCCGCTCCCCCACCTCCGTGGAGTAACCGGCCGGCAGTTCCATGATGAAGTCATGGGCGGCGGCGATCCGGGCCGCTTCGATCACCTCCTCGGTGCTGGCATCGGGGTTGGTGAGGGTGATGTTCTCCTCCACGGAACCATCGAAGAGAACCGTGTCCTGGGGGACGATGCCGAGCTGTCGGCGCAGGGAATAGAGCTCGACCTTGGCCACATCGATGCCATCGACAAGCACCACACCTTCCTCCGGGCTATAGAGCCTCGCCAGCAGCTTGGTGAGGGTGCTCTTGCCCGATCCACTGGTGCCCACGATCGCCACGAAGGTACCCCTGGGAATGGTCAGATTCAAATTCTTCAGCAACAGCGGAGATGAGGGCTTGTAACGGAAGGAGATGTTCCTAAAGCAGATCTCTCCCTGGATGGGAGGCATGATCAAGCGGGTGGCATTGCCCTCGGGAGCCTCCTGCGGGTGATCAATCACGTCGCTCAGCCGCTCCAGGGAGAGGGCCGTTTCCTGCACGGACTGCCAGATCGAGGTCATGCGCAACAAGGGTCCGGTGACGTAACCCGCGATGATGCGAAAGGCGATCAATTCGCCAAGGCTGAGGGATCCGGAAAGCACCATTCCCGCCCCGGCCCAGATGACGATCAGACCGGAGAGTTTGTTGAGAAAACCGCTGATTGAACTGGCCGTGGTGCCCACCAGGGTGTTGTCGAACCCATCGGCCACATAGTCGGTGTAGAGATCCTGCCACTTCCAGCGGCTGCGCAGTTCAATGTTCTGGGCCTTCACCGTCATCATGCTGCTGAGCACTTCCACCAGATGGCTCTGGGTGCGTGCATGGGCGACGGCCCGGCTCTGCAACTGGAGCTGCACGATCGGAGAGACAACCAGCACCAGTAGGACCAGGAACGGCACCACGGCGAGGGTGAGGAGGGTCAGCTGCCAGCTGTAGATCAGCATCACTCCGATATAGAGAACCGAGAAGATGACGTCAAGAATGGTGGTAAGCGCGGTACCGGTGAGAAAGCCGCGCACCTTCTCCAGTTCGCCGATGCGGCTGCTCACTTCCCCCACCGATCGCCGATCGAAATAGCTGAGGGGCAGGCGCAGCAGGTGATCGATGATCTGGGTCCCCAGGCTCAGATCGATGCGGTTCGTGGTGTCCACGAACAGGAAGGTGCGCAGACACAGCAGCAGCCCTTCGAACAGGGCAAAGACCACCAGCAGCACCCCGAGCACCCCGAGGGCACTGGGGCTGTTGTTGATGATCACCTTGTCGATCACCTGCTGGATCAACAGGGGGTTGACCAGGCCGAACAGCTGCACGAAGAAGCTGGCCAGCAGCACTTCCAGCAGCACGGTGCGGTGCTGCTGCAGGGCCGGCAGGAACCAGCGAAAGCCGAACCGGCGCCGGGGAGTCTGGTCGTTCACCCTCAGCGTCAGCACATCCCCGGCCTCTCCCCATTGGTCTCGGAAGTCGGCCAGGGAGATCTCCTGGTTGCCGACGGCCGGAATGCCCACCAGCACTGACCGGGTCGTGCAGCGCCAGATCACCGCCAGGCCATTACCCCAGCGGATCATCAGGGGTGGCGTCAGCCGGGGCAGGGCTCCAGCCTGGATGTCCAGCAGCTGGGTCTGCAGCCCCATCGACTCAGCCACCGCGCCGGCCAGCGGCAGCGAGGCTTCGCCGTGCCGCTGCACCTGATCGCCGAAGACGCGGCGCATCATCTCGCGCCGGAAGGGGAGATTGAGATGCTGGCTGAGCATCTGGAAGGCCGCGATCGGCGACTCCAGTGGCCCGACGCCCCGCACCCAGGGAAAGGCATCGGGTCCCCGCCTGTCCTGTTCGACGGCTTGCGTTGGCGCATTCAGGTTGATCGGCGCCGCCGCGGCGATCGCAGCGGGCTCCAGGCTCTGGCGCTGCTGTTCCCAGCGGGCCAGCAGCCTGGCGTGCCAGCCGTTGCCGCCCTGCTCGGCCTGATCCGGCGCCGGCGGTTCCAGGATCGTCGCCAGCCGCTGGCGGTCGATGCCCAGCACCCGGATGGGGTCCTGGGACGCGGTCGACTCCGTGCCCACCACAGCCTGGCCGAGGGGCAGCGGACCCGCCGCCACCAACCACAGCCGCTCAGTGATGTCTGCGAAGGCAGCCGGCTCCGCCGGCATCCAGGTGTAGGCCACGGTGCTTTCGGCCAGTCCGTTGGCCGCTTCCACCACTTCCTGGGACAGGACCCGCGGGTAGTCCTGCAGATGGGCATCGAGGACGCCGAACAGCTCGGCCGGGCTGACGCTCCGCCGCACCCGTTCCGCCAGAGCGGGATGGCGCTCCATTTCCCGCTGCAGGGACTCGTGGGGAATGGCGACCACCACCAGATCGGTGGAGGCGATCAGGGTCTCCCAGCAGCGTCCGCAGCTGAGCAGGGTCCACCCCAGCACGGTGCCAGGCTGAAGACGCTCCAAGGTGGAAACGCCCCGGGGCAGACGGCTGGAGAACACCACCGAGCGGGCCGTGCCCTCCAGCAGGAAAAAGATCCGGGCGGGGGGGTGGTCAACGCGGCAGATCGGCTGGCCCTGGTCGAATCGCTGCAGCTGGGCCTCGGCGGAGAGACGCTGGAGCAGATCCTCCGGTTGGTCAGCCAGGAAGGGAAAGCAACGCAGCAACTCGTCGATGCGGGTCGTGGTGGCCATCGATCAACCTCCCACCAGGACCAGCGCAGGGGGCGGCGGATTGGTGGCCGTCGCAAGCGATCGCCCCAGATGGGCCAAACCGGCCTCAATCTCCGCCTGAAGATCCGGCTGCAGCAGTTCCTCCAGCAGCCTGTGCCGCATGGCTTCATGGAGCGTGGCGGCTCGGCGGTGCTCAAGCCGCACCAGCAGGATCGATTGCTCCAGCATAAAAGGAGGATGAAGTTGTCCCACCGCCAGCGTGCGGATGACGCCGCGAAGGGTGGGGTGCAACTGGGCAATGTCGATGGGTCCAACAATGCCGCGGGTGAAGCTCTCATCGCCCACGGAATAGCGGCTGGCCAGATCACCGAAGCTGGCGTCGTCGTCGACCAGTCGCAGATACAACTCCTCGGCCAGTCCCTGCTGGGGCAAACGCATCAGCCGGAAAACCACCTGCTCGAGGTCCTCACGTCGCTCCAGGAAATGGGCTTCGACCCGCTCGCCGTAGCGATCTTCGAGCGCCTTCTGGAGCCGTAAATGATCCCAGCGCTGCATCGCCGTGGCCCGCAGTTGCTCCGGCAAAGTGGCGATCCAATCGCCCTCCAGACGGGCGGGCGGGGCACAGCCCATGCCAGCGCAAACCTGGCCCACCAGCTCCTGCTGCTCCTGGGGCCCAAAACGAACCTCCTGCCGCAGCGCCTTGAGCGCCAAGTCGCGAGCCATGGCCGGCAGGATGCCCTGCTGGTTGAGCAGCTCGTGCAGGGGCTGGCGGGCCATGGCCTCCACAGCGCTGCGGAGTTCGTCGTGAAATTGGGGAACGGAAAGCATCACTCAGGCCAGGAGGAAGGGATCGAAACGGGGCGCCATCGCCCTTCGCTCAAGCGCCACTGCCGAATTGGATGTTGGCCTTGGTGAGCGCGCCAGGATCGGCCAGGTTCACGGTGCCGAGGCTCTGGCTACCGCCAGCCTTCCAGTCACCGTCGGCATCAAACATCAGCTGGCGGGTGTCGGTGGCATAGGCGAGCGATGGCGCGCCGATTCCGAGTTGGCGGATCTCCGCAAGGCTTCCCACCACCACACCGATCTGGCTGTTCTGGGGACCGTCGCGTACCACCAACTGGCCGCCCTGCACGCCGAACAGGGCCCCCTGGGTCTCCCAGAGATTCTGGGTCAGCGAGCCCAGCGAGCTACTCAGCGCCAGGATGTCGCCCCGGGCGGCGCTGAGATTGCTGAAGGTGTCTTCGCTGAAGGTCTGCCCCCCCTGGACCAGGATGCCTGTGTCCCAGAGCTGTTGTTTCTGCGGGGCTCCCAGGCCCGCCCAGAAGGCTGGATCCGTCAGCCGTTCCGCAAAGGTGCTGCCCGGAAGGCCACTCCGGCTGGCCGCATCCAGCGCCGCACCGGCATTGGACTGCAGGAAGGTCTGCTTGCCAATCCCAGCGGTTGGCCCGATCACCACGTCCTGGCCGAAGCCTCCGTCGAGGCTGTTGCCGGCTCCGCCGGCCACCTGCACCACGTCATTGCCAAAACCACCCTTGAGGCTGGTATCGAGGGCTAGGACGCCCACCCCCACAAGGTCATTGCCAAAGCCGCCATCGAGGCTGGAGCTGCGGGTGCGATCCAGCCAAATCGTGTCGTTGCCGCTGCCGCTGTCGATCTGGCTGGCGCTGGAGGATCCGTAGACCCCGTCGTTGCCGGCGCCGGTGTTAATCAGGCTGTTGCGGATCCCATCGAAGCCGCCCTGGCCGCCCGTCAGAGCCGAGGCATCGAGGAAGACGTTGGGCGCCAACACACCGTCACCGTTGGCATCCACACCGGCTTGTTGCTCGGTGTAGATGCGGCCGATCACCGTGTCGTTGCCTGAGCCGAGCAGCACCGTGGAGTGATCGATGCCGGCGGCATCCATCGAGGACAGCAGGCCCACTCCACGGGGAGCGGCAAATCCGCCCACCCCCACCACCGTGGCATCGCCACCGTTGCTCTGGATGTCACTGCGGGCGATACCGATACCCTGCAGGCTCTGAAGGGTTAGGGATCCTTGGGGCAACACCGTTGGCGTGTTGAGTAGAGCCAGGCCCGACCCCTGAAACACCACAGGCCCATGGCCAGGGCCCCGCAGCTCGGCGTCATCGATGCCGATGGCCGTCGCGCTCAGGTCGGCGGGCTGGGCTGGGGTGGGAGAAGCACCGGCCAAGGAGAGGCTGGCGGTGGCGATGCCGCCCACCTGCGCGGGCGAACCAGGCGGTGCGGAGAGACCCGGTGCCAGGGCGAAGATCCGGTAGCCCTCGATCCCCTTGGCATCGGCCACGGCGCGGGCATCGTTGCTGGTGGGGCCTGGATCCAGGTTGAGGGTGGCGGAAGCCAGCACCGCAGCGTTGGGCTGGCCGTAGAAGGTGGGCAGGATCCCGAATGCTTGGGCGGCGAGGGGGCCCGCCGGGGAGGGGGATTCGACCCGCAAGAGGGCCGGAGCGTCGGGGGCTGTGCCCTCCAGGCCCCGCACGGTGGCAAGGGCCGAGAGATCGGCCGTCAGCAGCGGGGTCGTCTGGGGTGGCAGCAGCGATCGGCTCGCCGCCGAGGCGCTGGCCGAGAACGGGGTCGCCGTAGTGCCGATCTGCAGCACACCGCCCCCACGGGTGACCACATCGAGATTGGCCAGGCCGATATTGACCGCGGTGGCATCGGCAGTGTTGTTGTTACTGCCGGTGGTGCTGGCCGTGGCGGCGGCCGTGCCGGCGATCGATCCCCCACCAGTGACGACCGAAAGACCGGGGCTGCTGAAGAAAGCAGCGTTGCCTGGATCGGAAAGAAAGCGGCTGTTGCCGAGGCCTAAACCCAGGGCGGTGGCCATGGAGCCGATCAGCTGGGGGGCCGGCTCGATCACCCGGTTGCTGGCCTGGGCGCTGGGGGAAATGGTGAGCTGGAGACCACTACCGAGATAGGTGGTGCCCGGGTCGAGTTGCAGGGCCACCGCCCGCGACAGGGCGGTGGTGATGGGCTGGAACTCCATGGTGAGCAACTGGGGGAGTGAACGGAGCAAGGGGAGAGAAAGGGGCCAGATCAAACGATCCGGCCCCCGTTTGGAGCTATCGCTTCAGAGCGGTCAGACCGTCACCGTCGTGGCGATGGCGCTGGTGTTGCTCACAGCCGAGGCCGTGATGGTGCCGCTCGTGAGGAAGTTGACGTTGTACCCACCAATCCCCACCGCATCGCTGTTGGCGATGGCGCTGGCCGCCCCGGTGGTGGTGCTGGCCAGCACGGTGTTGCTCAGGATTGCCGAGGCACTGAGATTGCTGCTGCCGCCCGGGTTGTAGAGGGTGGCGGAGTTGCCGCTCCCCAGCAGACCGTTCACCGACACGGTGGAGTCAGCGCTCGCATCACCGGTGACGGAGGTCGCCGTGGTGGAGTAGGTGCCCTGACCGTTGGCCGTGAGGTTGCTGGCCTTCAGGTCAACGTTCGTGATGCCGGCGACGAAGGCAACGGTGGTGCCATCGGCGATACCGGTGATCGCGTTGGCGGCCCCAGTGGCGCTGCCGTTGCCCGTGCCGCTGATGTTGCCCGACACCGCGGAGCTGATCCAGCTGCCGTCACCTCTCCCGCCCTGGATCCCCACGGCGGTCTGTTCCACCTCGAACGAGGCGTCGCCGGTCGTGGTGGTCGCCAGGACCTTGGGAGCCGTGGCGGTACCGCTGCCGGTCGTGTTGCCGGTGGTGCCGACCTTGATCGGGTCGCCGCCGCCCAGATCGATGCCGATGGCTGTGAGCTCGGAGCTGCCGGTGGCATTTCCCGTCACGGCGGAGGCCAGGGTGCCGAGGTCGGCAGCCGTGGCCGTGCCGGTCACATTGCCGGCCTGGCCAATCGAGATCGTCACGTTGTTATTGATGCCCTTGGCGATCAGTTCCGTCTCTGCGGTGGAGTCCCCGGTGACGGTGGTCGCCGTAGCGTTGCCGGTCAGACCGGCCGTGCCACCCACATTGCCGTTGGTGCCGATGGCGATCTCGCTGTTATTGATGCCCAGAGCCTTCTGCAGGGCATCGGCCTGAGAAATCCCTGTAACTGAGGTCGCCGTGGCCGCAACGGTGCCAGTGGCGGCAGCAGCAACGTTGCCGGCCTGGCCGATCGAGACAGGGGCCTGATTGAGGCCAATCACCTGGGAAAGGGTGCCGGTGTCGTCGTCGCCGCCGGCCTGGGCGGTCGAGTCGCCAGTGGTTACCACCGCGGTAGCAGCCAAGTTGGAGGTGCCGTTGGCATTGAAGGTGCCTGTGCCACCCCCACCAAGGATGCCCAATCCGATCGTGAGGCTGCCTTGGTTGAAACCCACCACGGTGGAGCCGTCACCAGCCACGGCCGTGCTGCCCGCCGTGGTGGTGACACCGGAGGCGGTGGCGTTGGCGTTGAGAACGGCTTCGGCCAGCGGGCTGGTGGCGTTCTTACCCACCGTGACTTTGGTGTCGTAGAAGCCCGCCACGGTGTCGCCATTGGCCGCGTAGGCGCTCGGATCCCCACCGGAGGTGGTGCTTTGGGCCGTGGCCGACTGGGTGCTGCCGGCTCCGCCATACAGCCGTGTCGCGTTCTCGCCGATGGCGAGCTTGTCAATCGCGATGCCCACCACGTTGGAGCTGTTGCTGCTGGCGGTGACGTCTTCACCCACAGGCGAGGTCACCGAGGTGGCCTTGGCCACACCGGTGCTGACACCGGCAGCCTGGATGTCGCCGTCCTTGCCGGTCGTGAGGGTGGTGGAGCCGCCGGTGCTGTCGCCATTGAGCTTGTTGACGTCGACGATGCCGCCAACCGTCTGGATCGCCACGCTGGCGCTGGCAGGGCCCGTGGTCGTGTTGGAGGTGGCGCCAGCAGTAGCCGTGCCCTGGGCAGCCACCGTGCCGTTCTCACCGAAGCTGATCGCCAGGCCACCAGGTGCCACGACGTCCGAGGACTGGACGTTTTGGCCTGTGGCGATGCCGGCCACCAGGTTGGCCAGGCTGCTGGCATCGGCCGAACCGGTGACGCTGGTGGCCGTGGAATTGAAAACGCCGGTGCCCAGGCCCTGAAGCGTGGCGCTGTTGCCGAACGAGATCTGCAGGCCGGTAGGGGCCGTCGGGGCGAAGGCCCCATCGCTGGATTGCTGCTGGGCGCCGCTGGCGTAGATGCCCACGACCTTGGCATCGCCATTACCAGCTGTGGCCTCAGAACCGTCGGCATTGGTCGGCAGGCCGATCGACTGGGCGCTCGCCGTGTTGGTGCCGCTGGCGGTGGCCGACAGGCTCGTGCCGTTGCCGGCCTTCAGGCCCACGTCCTTAATGCCAAACACCTGCCCGGTGTTGGCCGAAGCGTCGGCAAAGCCATCCACGGTGGTGGCGCCTGCCGTCGCGGTGTTGTTGGCCGTCGCGGCCACCACGGCATTGGTGCCGATCGAAATCAGGTTGGGAAGGCCTGTGCTGTTGATGATGCCGCCGGTGGGACCATCGTTGCTGGCGCTGGCAGTGGCATCACCGGTGGTGGTGTTGGCCGTGGCGCCCACCGTTCCGATTTCGGTGGCATTGAGGGTGGCAAACGTGCCGATGGTGATCGGGCTGTTCAAGATGGCGGCCTGAGCCGTGGTGTTCGCTGTGGCTTCGGCGGGGCCGGAGACCGCAGTGTCGCTGGCGGGCGTGGTGGAATTCGCACTCGCGGTGAGCGTTGTGCTGGTGCCGACGTTGATATTGGAGGTGTCGATCCCGACCGTACGGGTGGTGTTTGTGGCGGTCATGTGTTGTGAGGATGAAGGTACTTGAAGTCCTGTAATCCCAGGAGGGCAAGGCGGATGTGTTCAGCCGGCCCGCCCTTCAGTTCTAACACCGTTACCACTAGCAAATCCCACAAACTGATGCCCCAACGACGATGGCTCGGCACATACACTGCGAATCTGCACGATCCAAATGCGCCCCGAATCTTTGTCAATTAGGCGCCGCCCAATCACGAGACTATTAAATGTTGAAAGAGTCTGCTTCCTCTGGCTTGTATTGATTGACCGCACACGTCATCGAGCCTGGGTCACCCTTGGTCCATCAACGCCAAGCAGATGCGCCTGAATGGCCGCTGCATCCAGGCAGGCGACAAACCCGCAGATCCGTTGATCTGTCGTGGTTGTAACCAATCAGGCCTGGCATCGGCCGCCCTTGGCGATGCCCCTGGTTTCTATGCCACGGGCGCGCAGAAGTTCCAGTCCCGCGTCTGCGTCGGGTTATTTTGCCCGATCTGCCGGATGATTAGCTGCGCGATCGGAACCGGAATCCCAGGCTCCCGGAGGCCGGCAGAATCCCCCTGATCGCCTGCAGCAGCAACGCATCGATCAGGAAAGGTGATTTTTAGAGCAGAGCCCAGATCAGCGCGGCCTCATTAGGTCTTGGAGCCTTCCCATGCCAAGGCAGGCCCTTCAGGGAGGCTCGCTGGCCATCAGCGACCCAGGAGCTGGCTGATTCAGGCGCCGATGCGGGCACCGCCACCCTGGCCATGCACATCGACGACGACTGCTGGCACCAGGACCATGCTTCCGTCACCGTCGAGATGGTGATCGACAACCTGCGCGCCAACGCCAGCCTCGCCCAGCCGATCGTGCGCCGCCGTGCCGGCGCCACCCGGCGCCACACCGAGCTGTTCACGGCTCACTACTGGGGTGCGCTTGCGGACGCCGCTGCGGTCGGCGGCGCCGGCAACTGAGCCCCCAGGGCCGCCAGCACCGAGCGCAGCCCCGGGCCATGTTTGGCCATCGCCGCCCGCGCCCCGTCCCCATCCAGGCCGGTGGCGGCCATCAGCAGGGCCAGGCGCACCGAACCCTGGCCCTGCAGCA
>JBAPUA010000085.1:0-19109 GCA_049282435.1 Cyanobium sp.
CCTCAGGGCCCCCTGCGATCACGCGGCTGCCCCAGTCCCCGCAGCGCGGCGGCCAGGCACCGGTGAGGCCGGTCCAGCCCAGCCGGCCAGGCGCCCCGGTCAGCAGACCCCAACTTGTCGGCCGTCCCCAACCGGGCGGCCCACCCGCCGGTGCGAGCGGCAATCGCCCCCAGCGCCCCGGCGCCCCGGCTCCGATTCGCAATCCCCAGGGCGGCAATCGCCCCAGCCCCGGTCCAGGCCGCCCGGGAGCCACGCCGCTGGAACTGGTCGGCAAGCCGATCCGCAGGGATTCGGCTGGTCCCGGCACCCCCAGCGCCGGGCGCCCGGCCGCCCCCGGCCGCCCCGGCATGCCAGCCGGCATGCGCAAGCCGATGGCCCCCGGGGAGCTGATGCAGCTCCAAAAACCCACCGGTCGTCCGGCGATTGCGCCAGTGCGCCGCCCTGCAGAAGCCGGCGGTGAAACCGCCCCCAGGGAAATCGAAGGCGTGGTCAGGGTCGCCGCCCCCACCGCACCATCCCCGCCGCGTCGCCCCGGCTTCCGTGCTCCCCAGCCTCCGGGTGCGGGAACCGGCGCCGCCAGGGCCCGCCGGCCTGACTGGGACGACAGCGCCAAGCTCGAAGCCCTGCGCAGTCGCACGCCGCAAAAGCAGCGCCAGAAGGTGCACATCATCGGCGAAAACGATGATGCCCTCACCGCCGAGACCAGCGGCTACGCCGGCGAACAAGAAGCCCTGGTGCTCCAGGCCAGCCTGGCCCGCCCGGCCAAGCCCAGAACGCCGGCGGCCGCTCCCTCCAAGCCCACCGTGGCGGTGCGCAAGCGCAAGAAGGAAACCACCCGCCAGCGCCAGCGCCGCCGCGCCATGGAGCTGCGGGCCGCCCGCGAGCTCAAGGCCCAGCGGCCCGAGATGCTGATCGTGCCCGAGGGCAACCTCACAGTGCAGGAGCTGGCCGACCGTCTTGGCGTCGAGAGCTCCGAGATCATCAAGAGCCTGTTCTTCAAGGGGATCAGCGCCACCGTCACCCAGACCCTCGATCTGCCCACGATTGAAACCGTGGCCGAGGAGTTCGGCGTGCCGGTGCTGGAGGACGACGTCCAGTCCGCCGCGGCCAAGACCGTGGAGATGATCGAGGAGAGCGATCTGGCTCACCTGATCCGCAGGCCGCCCGTGGTCACGGTGATGGGCCACGTCGACCACGGCAAGACCAGCCTGCTGGACGCCATCCGCAAGACGCGGGTTGCCGCCGGCGAAGCGGGTGGCATCACCCAGCACATCGGTGCCTACCAGGTGGAAGTGCCCCATGGCGGCACCACCAGTCGCATCACCTTCCTCGACACCCCCGGCCACGAAGCCTTCACGGCCATGCGCGCCCGGGGCACCAAGGTCACTGACGTCGCCGTGCTGGTGGTGGCGGCCGATGACGGCGTCCGCCCCCAGACCCTGGAGGCGATCAGCCATGCCCGCGCCGCCGAGGTGCCGATCTTGGTGGCCATTAACAAGATCGACAAGGAGGGCGCCCAGCCCGACCGGGTCAAGCAGGAGCTCTCCGGCCTCGACCTGGTGGCCGAGGACTGGGGCGGAAACGTCGTGATGGTGCCGGTCAGCGCCATCAAGGGCGAGAACATCGACCAGCTGCTGGAGATGATCCTGCTGGTCACCGACATGGAGGACCTCAAGGCCAATCCCGACCGGATGGCCAAGGGCACCGTGATCGAGGCCCACCTGGACAAAGCCAAGGGCCCGGTGGCGACTCTGCTGATCCAGAACGGCACCCTGCGGGCCGGCGATGTGCTGGCGGCCGGCCCGATCCTGGGCAAGGTGCGCGCCATGGTCGACGACACCGGCAAGCGAGTCAAGGAAGCAGGGCCCTCCTGCGCTGTGGAGGCCCTGGGCTTCAGCGAGGTGCCCACCGCCGGCGATGAGTTCGAGGTCTACCCCGACGAGAAGGCCGCAAGGGCTGTGGTGGGCGATCGGGCCAGCGAGGCCCGCGCCAGCCGCCTGGCCCAGCAGATGGCCTCTCGGCGGGTGTCCCTGGCCTCCCTGTCTGGCCAGGTCAGCGAAGGGGAGATCAAGGAGCTCAACCTGATTCTCAAGGCCGATGTGCAGGGCAGTGTCGAGGCCATCCTCGGCTCGCTCGAACAGCTGCCCCAGGAAGAAGTTCAGGTGCGGGTGCTGCTCTCGGCTCCGGGCGAGATCACCGAAACCGACGTCGATCTGGCCGCCGCCTCCGGTGCCGTGATCGTCGGCTTCAACACCTCCATGGCACCGGGGGCCCGCCGGGCCGCCGATGCCACCGGTGTCGATGTGCGCGACTACGACGTCATTTACAAGCTGCTGGAGGACATCCAGCTGGCGATGGAGGGCCTGCTCGAACCCGAACTGGTGGAGGAGACTCTGGGCGAAGCGGAAGTGCGGGCCGTGTTCACAATCGGCAAGAACGCCGTGGCCGGTTGCTATGTCACCAATGGCAAGCTGCAGCGCAACTGCAAGGTGCGGGTCCGACGCGGCAAGGAGCTGGTCTACGAAGGCGATCTCGATTCCCTGCGGCGCAACAAGGACGACGTCAAGGAGGTCGCCACCGGTTTCGAGTGCGGCATCGGCACCGATCGCTTCAATTCCTGGAAGGAAGGGGACCGGATCGAGGCCTACAAACTCGTCACCCAGCGCCGCACCCTCAGCACCTGAGCTCCCTCCCCCCGATCAGCGCCATGAACGCCCGCAGCGAACCCCTGCTCTGGCTTCAGCTGATCGCTGTGGGGGTGCTGCCGCTGGAGGCCTTGCTGTTGTTACTGCTGCTCGCCGGCAGCGACCCTGGTCCGGTGCCGGCGCTGGAGCGGCTGCTCTGCTGGGGCCTCGGCGCCCTGTTGCCGGCCGTGGCGCTCTGGCGGCGTCCCGCCGATGTCTGGTCCCTGCTGCTGCTACAGACCCCGCTGCGGGCGCGGCGACCGCTGCAGCAGCGGCTCAGCGCTCTGCAGGAGACCCCTGGCCTGCGGCTGGGCCTGGTGAGCGGTTCAGCCCTGCTGCTGGCGCTGCTCTGGTGGAGTGACGAGCACGCCGCCATCGCCGGGCCGTTTTCGCCCCTGGCAGCCAGCCCCCGGCTGGTGGGACTGCTGCTGGCGGCCCTGCTGCTGGCCTTGATGCTGTGGCAATGGCAGCAACTGCTCCAGAGCCTGTGGCTGCTCAGTCGCGGCGCCGAAGCCCTCGCCACGACCCCGCCGCTGAGCACCAGGGACCTGGAATCGCGACGCCTCTGCCTGGGCCTGCCCTTGCTGCTGGTCGATCCCCTGATCGTGGAGCCGCCAGCGCGAACCAGGCCAGGTCAGTCGCCAGCCCCGTCCAGCGAGCCCGAGCCCGTCGACATCCCAGGCCAACCCTTGCCAGCTGCCAACCCCCAGCCAGAAGTCAGGCCGCTCGCCGTGGTTGCGGAACCACCCCCCCAGCAGCCGTCCGCAGAGCAGGCCCAGGGCAGCGGGCCGCTCCACCCTCAGGCCACTGAAGCGGTTGCCGGCAATAGCGGCCACCCACCCTCCGATCAGCCTGGTCCAGACGCGGGCGACCCCACCCCCTCAGTCGCTGTCGCGGTTGCGATCGAACCAGAGCAAGGAGCCGAAGAGGGTGAGGGCGGAGACCTGGATCACCAGGTCGGATGAAGCCAGCTCGCCGCCGGCCGAAGCCCGCAACGCCATGGTGGCCAGTCCCACACCAGCGGATGCCACCAGAGCGAACCACAGGCCCCTGCGCAAACTGCGCCAGGGCGTACGGGCCTCCAGCAGCAAGCGACGGCGCAGCTCCGGATCGAGGGGCTTGGGCGCCCCGGGCGCGGGCCCGGAACCGGGGCGTTTGGCCATGGGGATCGCCGGCTTGATTGACATCGACCGGATGCTACTTTCAGAGCCATGCCGGTGTAGCTCAGTGGTAGAGCAACTGATTCGTAATCAGTAGGTCGCAGGTTCAAATCCAGTCACCGGCTTTCCAGACACCCTTTTGACCCAGACCTCAGAGCGCAGAGAGCGACGGCCAGTTCAGGGCAAAAACGAAGGGACGACCGGCTCTCTACCGGATTCGAATCCAGGGGATTGGCGCCGACATCAGCCCGGTGGCTGGCAAGGGCCCGCCGGCCGAAGACCATCTGCCCAAACCAGGCCAGACCACTGGATCTGAAGCGACAGCGAGCTGGGCAGTCCCTCGCCGGATCCGGGCCTGCTAGCCACCCTGGATGCCTTGAGAAGAAAACCAGAGCCGCTGCAGGCAGCCGTCCGATCTGAGGCCAACGGTCACGGCAGATCGACCAGGAGATGGACAATCTGAATCAATCTGCCAGCAATGACGAGCGACAAGTGCATCGGAACGGCAAGCTCCTCTGAGCGGGAATGGCATGGGTCTTCCCCCTGGCTGATGACTGTTGTTCCAAATTTTCTGCACCGGATGCCTCCCTTCCGGGACCCATCTGGATGTTCGCTCAACAGTGCCGCCTACAAACACTTGTCGCTGTTTGAGACACGCAGGACAAGGGGCTCAGCCCTGGTTGTGCCCCATCACCCAGCCCGGCGCACGCTCCAACCAGCCTGACGACCTGCCAGCCCGCAGCGCCCTGCGGAGGCAACCGGGCAGTCCGTGGACGATCGCAGTGGCAGCAAGGTTCCAGCTCCGACTGACATGATTGCGATCCCACTTCTGGCCGCGCTCGTGACCCCTGTCGTGAATCCTGAGCCCTGCACCGGCCCTGATCCCACGACCTCCGAAGGCCCGAAATCGGCTGAATCGCGGAGGTGCTGGGCACCTCGATCGGCGCCATGGAGGTCCGGGCCATGGATTCCGGTCGAGGCTTTCAATCCACCACCTGGCAGCTGCTGATCAGCAGCGATCCCCCCCCAGGCCAGGCACCGCGCTCAATGGTGCTCAAGAGGAGACCACCAACCCGGAGTCCCACGAATTCTCCCGTCTCAATCAATCCTTTCAACGGGACGTGGGTCTCTATCACCATCTGGTTCCCAGGCTGAAGAACCATCAGCCGAAACTCTATGGCTGCAGCGACAGCCAACCCTGCTGGCCGTTGATGGAGGATCTCAACCACCTGCGCCCGGGCGATCAGCTGCTGGGCCTCAGCCACGCCGAAACCCTGGCCTCCCTGCAGCGTCTGGCCGAGCTGCAGGCCGAGTTCTGGATGGACCCGCTGCTGGAGCAACAAGCCTGGCTACCGGCCCACAGCTTCTGGTTGCAGAGTCCAGGCGCGGAGCTGGTGGAGCCCTTTTTCGCAACCTACAGCGTGCGTCCTGGGGAAAGGGCAGTCCGCGTGCTTCACGCCATCCTGGAGCAGGATGACGCCATCGATGCGGCCCTGGCCCAACGATCCTGAACCCTGGTGCACGGGGATCTGCGCGCTGACAATCTGCTGTTCGGCGGTCCGGAAGCCAGCCCGAGCGCCACGATTCTCGACTGGTCCTGGGCCTGCCGCAGCCTGGCCTGCATCGACCTGGCCTTCCTGATCGGCGGCAGCGAACCCGTGATGCAGCGCCATGGCCGGCTGGACAAGCTGCTCAGCGCCTGGCATGGCAGCTTGCTGGAGCGGGGCGTGCGTGACTACCCACTGGCCGACGCCCGCCTCGACCTGCATCGCGCGGCTCTGCGCTGCCTGACCACGGCGATTGCGATCTTCCAATTCACGCTCGATCCAAGCCTCAGCGTGCGCACCGCCCTGCTTGTGGACCAGGCGATTCAGCGCCACTGCGCCCTGATGCTCGAACTGGAGGCCTGGCGGACCCTTCCCGATCCGATCGAGCTGGACTGATCAACCCGCCGAATCTTCTAAGAATCCAGCCTGACAGCTGTCATCGTCTGATGATCGACGTCCTGGGCACCGGGGATGCTGAGGACGGAACGAGATGCTGCGCTGATCGGAACACTGGGCGGGCCGCAGCCAGCCAGGGCCAATCAGCGCATGCAGCAGCCCGCAGGCTCAGCCCTCGTCGTCAACGCCGGCGGGCACCAGACGGATCTGCTTGCGACCCAGCTTGATCTCGAACTCATCACCGGGCTGGAGATCAAGCATGGCGGTGTAGGCCTTGCCGACCAGCAGATTGCCATTGCCCTGCACCGTGGCGGTGTAACTGAGCTTGCGCCCCCCTTTGCCCACCGCCTTACCGGCACCATCGCCAAGGCTGACGCCCTTGGCCTCGAGCAGGGCCTCATAGAACGCCGTGAAATTCAGCCGCTCAGAACCATCCTTCTTGCTACTCACGTAGCCCGAGCCCCGCACAAGGTCGGACTTGGAGACATCGCCCAGCTCCTTGACCTTGGCCAGCAGATCAGAGCCTGTCAGCATGATGAACACAGTGGAAACAACCGCAGGTTACACTACAGCCCGCTCTGCAACTTGCCTGGCCACACTCAGGTCATCTCCGCCAGGGAGATCACAGAGCGATGCAGGGGTTAGCTGGATCAGCTGACTTCCTGACCCGGAACAACGACCGGGCGCCGGTGGGGCAGATTGCCGAAATGCTCCCGGGCAATGGCCACCAGCTGGTCTTCACTGAGGCCACTGTCATCGAGGGTTTCAATGCCAACAATCCGATCGATCAGATCGCGATGATGCCGCTCCAGGTGCGCGAGCAACAGCTGACGCAGATCGTTGGCGCCATGCCCATGGCCCAACAGCAGCACGACATCGGCATCCGTCATCGCGGCGGCGATGCGTGCGAGGTAATCGTGATCGATGGGGGCTCTCTGACCAGCCTGATCGCGATCGTGGCGATGACTGAGGTTCTGATCAGTTCCCCAGATGCTGTGGGGCTTGAGCACAGCATGCTCCACCTCGTCACCCTCCAGACGAAATACATCGGTGTGGCGATGGTCGAGCAGCAGGATCAGCCGGCGACCTTGATCGCCCCTCGGTGAAGGCCCTCCAGCTTCGGGATGGTCAGGGGTGACGCCGGCCTCCTGCAACAGATGGCGCAGCCGCATCACCGCATCCCCATCCAGATCGGGGTTCTGCAGGCCACAGCCGGTGCGGATCCAGGTTTCCTGGCCTGCGGGCATCTGCAGGCGCAGGCGCCGGTCCCCCAGCTCGGTGACGGTGGCCCCCAGGGCACGGAAGAGTGCTTCCACCTTCGCCACTCTCACTCCATGCTGAAGCGGATGGGCATAGAGCGCCTGAAGCGTGCGCAGATGATGGTGTTTCATGACCAGTCAGTCCCGGGTTCAAGGTCTGAACGGACCCTATCGAGCGTGGGTCAGGTTGTTCTCGAAGCCTTAACGATCAAAGACCTGAGTCATGGATGGAATCCGCCACCAGCTTCACTCAACTTTCGACACGTCAACCCCGCCAAGCCCGAGACCAAGACGCTTCAGCTCGTCGGCGGCCCGTAGGGCGGCATCGTGGGTATGGAAGAAATAGGCCCGCTCCAGCTCCCTGACATCCAGCAGACGCTGGTCGTCCGGCGCCATCGCGATGTAGGCACCGCCCGCGACTCGCCTCAGGCCATCCCGTTCAGGCTGGGTGCACTGCAGGGGATGGGCAGGATCAATCTCAGGAGCCCAGAAATGCATGGCTCAGGCGGTTGGGCTCGCGCCAGCAGGGGATTCAACCGTAGGGACCCGCTCCGGCCTGCTGGTCGCGGGAAGCGCTGATCCGGGGAAGCAAATCAGGGATGCCGCTCTGCAGAAGGGCATCAAAAATCGGCATCACCGAATTCGTCGTTATAGCCCTGATAGGGATCGAATTCACTCCATCCCGGGCTGGCGTTCTGCAGCAGGCCGTACTGGGCGTCCTTGTCATTCATGTAGGTGTTGCCTGTGGGCACCGTGTCGCAGGTGATCGACCCGTCGGCGCCAGGGACGCAGTTCTCGAACTGGACGCCCGCCCGGGCCGCCCCCGGGACTGCCACCAGCAGCGCCAGGAGGGTCAGCAGAACCGCGGGCTGGGCTGGCTGCAGCAGGCGCTGAATCATGGGGAGACGAGGATGACCTGCTGGGATGATGGCAACGCTTTCAGCTCTGCAGGGATGTACACCGACTGGACCGCCGTGATCCTGCTGCTGCTGACGGCAGCGCCCCTGGCTGTCGTGGTAGCCACCAGCGCCTTCTTCATTTCGCGCCAGAAGCGGCAGCGGCAACGCTGATCCTGGGAACGAACAGGGTGCCCAGGGACGGACGCAGCAGCTGCCCCTGACCGAGGCACTCCAGGCAGGTGCGGTAGCGCTGGTCACCCAGACGCAGCATGCCGCTGCCGCCGCAGTGGTGGCAGGTGGTCGCCGCACCGGCGCCCGTGAGGGCGCCGGCAACGGCAGCGGTGTCGAAGTTACTGGTGTCGAAGTTGCTGGCTGATCCGAGGGATTGGGAAGGCGTCATCCGGAAGGCTCGCGAGGGCCGTGTTTCGTTCTCCACACTGTGGCGAGGAAACCCCCCGCCGATCCCGAAACCTTCCTTAAGCCTCGCCAGGGCCTGCTTCTGCGTGAGTAGCGGACAGCGGCCGCTGAACCGCGGCCACCAGATCGGGAAGCCGCAGCTGCTGGCAGAGCTCCCGGGCGCTGAGGCGGCTGCCGGAAGGCACCAGATCGAGGCTGGCGGCCAGTCGGCCGATCACCGCTGGCCCGTCGGCTCCGCCCTGCCTCAGCCCTTCAAGGCCCTCGGCCGCGGCGCGCTTGCTGAGGCGCTGGCCCTGCCGATCGCGCCAGAGGGGCACGTGCCAGTACCGCGGCGGCGGCGCCCCGAGCAGCGCCATCACCGCCACCTGGGCCCCGGTGGAGGCCCAGAGATCTTCCCCCCGGACCACTGCCGAGATCCCCATGCTGAGTTCATCCACCGCGGTGGCCAGGTGGTAGGCCACCATCCCGTCAGCTCGCCTGAGCACCACATCGCCCACCTCGGCAGCGGCTTCGAGACCGCCGGGCCGGGCTGAATCCTCCGGCCAGCGGATAGCGGCATCTGCCAGTCGCAGGCGCCAGCTGGGCAGCCGCCCCTGCTGGCCGCCCCAGCCGATCCCCCCCTGGCGGCAGAAGCCTGGATAGACCGCCAGCGCCCCGTGGGGCGCCGAGATGTCGGCCAGCAGCCTGCGGCTGCAGCCACAGGGATACAGATGGCCGCCCCGGCGCAACGACGACAGGACGCTGGCATACAGCCCGCGGCGGTCGCTCTGCAGCAGTGGCGGGCCATCCCAGTCGAGTCCAAGCCAGTGCAGATCAGCCAGGATCCGCGTCACGGCACCCGGGCGGTTGCGCGGCCGATCCAGGTCATCGATGCGCAGCAGCCATTCTCCCCCCTGCAGGCGGGCATCCAGCCAGCTCAGCAGCGCCGTGCGCAGGTTGCCCCGATGCAGATCCCCGGTGGGGGATGGGGCGAAGCGGCCGCGATAGCCCTGCTCTCTCCGGGCCAGGCCCCCAGCGATCAGCGCCTGCACGTGCCGGGGCAGAGCGCCATCAAAAAAGCGGTCCCGCAGGGGACCGCCAACAGGGATGGGTCCGTTCATCGGCCAACCCGGTCCCGGGGATCAACCCTGGACGCGGTCCTTGAACAGCTTGCCGGCCGTGAAGGCGGGAACACGCTTGGCGGGAATGGCAATTTTTTCGCCGGTCTTGGGGTTGAGGCCCTGGCGCTCGGAGCGATCACGGGGTTCGAAGGAGCCAAAGCCCAGGATCGAGACCTTCTTGCCCTCGACCACCGAATCGATGATGGTTTCGATGGCGGCGTCGACCACGAGGGAGACGTCGGTTTTGGTGAGCTCGGTGCGGGCGGCAACGAGGTTGACGAGATCAGCTTTGTTCATTGGACGGAAATGCCTCCGGTCGTGCGGGGTATCGGGAGTGGTGTCGGGGGTGCGGTGGCCGCTGGGCAGCGGTTCGGAGAGGTCCCCGACCGCCCGTTGGATTCAGCGGGCCAATCGTATGGAGGTTGCCACAGGGCTGCAACCCAAGAAACCGCTGATCGCAATGGTTCTGGCCTTCAGGGCCGTCAGCGGCCCCCCAGACCCACCCCGCGGACCGCCAATCCGTTCAGCTCGTCAACCCGGGATCGGCGTCCTCAAGGGCCCGAACCAGATCCAGGCAGGCCAGCAGCGCAGCCCCTGAACGCACCAGTTTCTCGCCCTGCAAGGCCCCCAGAGCGGCACCGCTGGCGATCCAGTCCGGGGAGCCAGACGGCAGCCATTGGCGCAGTCGCTCGACACTGCGCAGCTGACGGGGCCAGTGAAAACAGCCGCGCCGCCGCAGCGGAGCCAGGCGCTGGGGGGCCCGCGGCACCAGCAGGCGCCCGCAGAACAGCCCATCGATCGACGCTGCGCCAGCCACTCCGCCCGGGGCCGCCGCAGCGCCGCTGCCGGCGAGGCGCACATGGACCACGCAGGCCCCGGGACTCGGCCCCGGAGTCCACAGCAGGCGCACGCCCTCGAGCAAGTCGCAGCTGTCCGCAAACTTGGTGAGCAAAGCCACACCGGGCAGCAGATAGGCCTCCTGCTCCTGCACCAGCACCGGCCAGCCGAGGGCCTCCTGCCAGCGCCGGCAGCGCCCATGGCCCTCGCGACCGGTCAGCACGATCCAGCCGGTGCGGTGGCGGCAGCGCTCCTTCAGCATCTCCAGGTTGGCCCTGGTGAAAGCCGGCACATCGATCAGCAGATCGCCGCTCCCGACCTCACACAACCAGGAGCTACCGCCCTGGGAATCGCGGTTGGGCGCAAACAGCCACAGCCCTGCTTGCACGCTCTGGGGAGGACGTCCCTCCTCGGGGGCCGAGCTGGTCAAGACGTCTCTCTGGAGTTCGCTCCATTGAACTCAGCCGCTGGCCATCGGCCGGAAGCCGCCGCCTGCCAGACAACAGGCCAACCCCACGATCAACCCGTGGGCCTAGCCTGGGCGCAATCTCTTCCTTGCTTAGTGTCGCCGATCCGGATCGGACACCCCTGGCCACTGGGGGCCTCGACCACCGCCAACGGCGTCAATTTTTCTGTGGTCGCCCCCCTGGCCACCCGTCTGGATCTGCTGCTGTTCGCCCATGGCAAGGCCAGCGAACCGGAGCAGGTGATTGAGCTGGATCTGAAGCACCGTTCCGGTGACTACTGGCACGTGGAGGTGGAGGGCGTCGGCATCGGCTGCTGTTACGGCTATCGGGCCTTCGGCCCTCTGCAGAGCGGCAGCCACGGCTTCAATCCCTCCAAGGTGCTGCTCGATCCCTGCGCCAGGGCGATCGCCGGCTGGGAGGTCTACCAACGGGGGGCGGCGGTCGGGGCCGTGCCCAATACCGCCTGCTGCCTCAAGGGGGTGGTGACCGAACGGGATCGCTTTGACTTCGCCAGCGCCCCCAGGCCTCGCCATCGCTGGCAGAAGAGCGTCATCTACGAACTGCATGTCGGCGGCTTCACCCAGGGACCGGGCTGCGGGGTCAGCGCCGACCGCCAGGGCACCCTGCTGGGCCTGATCGAGATGCTGCCGGCCCTGCAGGAGCTGGGGGTGACGGCAATCGAGCTGCTGCCGGTGATGGCCTTCGATCCCCAGGATGCCCCCGCCGGTCGTCTCAACCACTGGGGCTACAGCCCCCTGAGCTGGATGGCGCCCCATCCGGGCTACCTGGTCAGCGATGACCCCCTACAGGGCCGCCACGAGGTCCGCCAGCTGGTCGCGGCCTGCCACCGCGCCGGCCTGGAGGTGCTGCTCGATGTCGTCTACAACCACACCACGGAGGGCAACCAGGCCGGCCCCACCCTCAGCTGGCGCGGCTTCGGCGATTCCCTGTACTACCACCAGAACAGCCGCGGCGACTATCTCGATGTCAGTGGCTGCGGCAACAGCATCGCCGCCAACCGCCCCCTGGTGCGTCACCTGATTCTGGAATCCCTGCGCTGCTGGGCCGTGGAGCTGGGCATCGACGGCTTCCGCTTCGATCTGGGCATCGCCCTGAGCCGTGGTGAGGAACTGGCCCCCCTGGAGAATCCGCCGCTGTTCGAATCGATGGAGGCCGAGCCGGAGCTGAGCGATCTCAAGCTGGTGAGCGAGCCCTGGGACTGTGGCGGCCTCTATCGGCTGGCGGACTTCCCGGCCCAGCGAGTGGCGAGCTGGAACGGCCGCTTCCGCGATGATCTGCGCCGCTTCTGGAAAGGGGACGACCGCAGCGTCTGGCCCGTCGGCCAGCGGCTTTCGGGCAATCCCGATTTCTTCGGGGGTCAGCCCGCGCCCATGGGCCGCACGATCACCTTCCTGACCGCCCACGACGGCTTCACCCTGGCCGATCTGGTCAGCTTCGACCGCAAGCACAATCTCGCCAATGGCGAGAACGACCGCGACGGCGACAACCACAACAACAGCTGGAACCACGGCGTCGAGGGCCCCACCACGGATCCGGCGGTCAACACCCTGCGGGACCGCCAGATCCGCAATCTGCTGAGTTCGCTGCTGCTCGCTCCCGGAGTGCCGATGCTGCTGATGGGGGATGAAGTCCGCCGCAGTCAGGGGGGTAACAACAACACCTGGTGCCAGAACAATCCCCTGGGCTGGATGCACTGGCAACCCGATGCTCGCGATCTGGACCTGCGCTGCTTCGTCCGGCGCCTGATCGCCGTGCGCCAGCAGCTGGCCAGCCTGATCAATCCCGAGCACCCCGTGCCGGATACCCCGCAGCGCCGCAGCGGCGAACAGGGCCAGCTCTGGCGCGAATGGCACGGGGTGGAGCGCCACAAGCCCGACTGGGCCAGCTGGTCCCACTGCCTGGCCTGGAGCCTGCACGACGCCCAGCACGGCGCGGTGCTGTGGTGCGGCATGAACGCGTTCTACAAGGCGATGCACTTCGATCTGCCACCCACCCCTGCCGGCTGGTGGCGTCTGATCGACACGGCCCTACCGGCGGGGAGCGACCTGCCACAACAACCCGAACCCTGGCTGCCGGCCGGCATCCCCCTGGAAAGCCGCAGCCTGATCCTGATGGTGGCGGCCCCCCTGGCCGGAACCATCCAGCTGCCGGCCTGAACCGGCGGGCGGCACTGTCCGCTGCCCCGGCCTGTCCGCTGCCCCGGCCCGTCGCGCCCGGAGCTGCCGCTCCGCCCGGCCGACTCTCCGAGCCTGTGCAGCACAATCACATGCGGTCAGGAAACCTGTTGGCTGGGCCGGGGGCGCGACCGCGCCAGGCCAGGCCAGGACCTGAGCCCCCTCCTGGCCGCAGTCTCAAACCATGGCCGGCAAGCGCACCCTCAACGCCAGAAACCTCGAAGCCCTCGGGGCCCCCGCCCTCGCCGCATTGCTGCTGGAGGTGAGCGGCGGCAGTGCCGTGATCCAGCGGCGGCTGCGGCTGGCCCTGGCGGCGGCCGAGGGGGCCGGCGGCGCCGCCCAGGAAGTCCGCAAGCGCCTGGCGGCGATCGCCCGCGCCACCACCTTCGTCGATGCCCGCAAACGCAAGGCACTGCTGGCGGATCTGGCGGCCCAGCACCAGGTGATCGTCGGCCCGATCGCCGCGGCCGCTCCCGATCAGGCCTTCCAGCTGCTGGTGCGCTTTCTGGAGCTGGCCGATGGCGTGATGGAGCGCTGCTCCGACAGCACCGGGGCGGTGCTCGGGGTGTTTCAGCAGGCCGCGAGCGATCTGGGGGAACGGGCCAGCGCCGCCGAGGTGGCGCCGGAGACACTGGCCGAACACGTGGCCGAACTGATCGCCGGCAACGGGTACGGCCAGTACGACGAGCTGATTCCCGCCCTGCGGGACGCCCTGGGCCAGGAAGGCCTGTTGGCGCTGCAGCGCCACTTCAGGGACATTGGAGGCCCGGACGCCTCCTACGCCCTGCTGCAGATCGCCGAGGGGCTGGGGGACGTGGATGCCTACCTGGCCCAGTTCGACGCCAGGCAGCTGGGCTGGCCCAGCAGCGCGGCCGATGTGGCGCTGCACCTGCTGGCAGCGGGCCGGGCGTCCCAGGCCCTGACGATTCTCGATGGTGCCGCCGCGGCTGCCGCCAGCGGGTCAGCGCCCGAGTGGGTGGACGCCCGGCTGCGTGTGCTGGAGGCCCTGGGCCTCAGCGAGGACGCCCAGAAGCTGCGCTGGCAGTGCTTCTGCCGGACCCTTTCGACCCCCCATCTGCGCGCCTATCTGCAGCGGCTTGAGGCCTTCGAGGACGTGGAGGTGGAGGAACGGGCCCTGCGGATGGCCGAGGAACACCCAACGCCCCTGCTCGGTCTGCGGTTCCTGGTGGAGTGGCCAGCACTGCCCCGTGCCGCCCGCCATGTGCTGGCCCACGCCCAGGCGTGGGACGGCGAGACGTTCGAGATTCACAGCCACGCCGCTGAGCGGCTGAGCCGGGACCACCCCCTGGCGGCGACACTGCTGCTGCGGGCGATGGTGGTGTTCGCCCTGTCGATAGACCGCGCCAAGCGCTACCGCCACGTCGCCGAGCACCTGCGCAGCTGCGAGCGGCTGGCCGCCGCCATTGACGACTGGCAGGGTTGGGAGAGCCACGCCAGCTTCAGCGGCCGGCTGCGGGAAGCCTTCGCCTTGAAGCGGGGCTTCTGGCAGCTGCTGGAGCGCTGAACCTCCGGGCAGCCGGCGAATGCATGATCGGGTCGATCAAGGGGGCCACCCCCCGCCAGAGTCGGCAGGAGAAACCGCTGTGGCATCCAACCCTCCAGGCCCGACACCAGGGTTCCTGTCTGTTGTGGTTGATCGCGAAGCCATGGACCCAGCGGAGAGACAGGGTGACGAGGCGGACTCCAGCGATGCCATGGCGGTGGTTGGTTCTGCTGCTGGGGCTGGGGGCGATGGTGCCTGCGCAGACAAAGGCCCAGAGCCTGTGGGCGGTGGTGCTGTCGATCGGTGATGGTGAAACCATTCGCGTCAGAGAGGGCGGCAGGGCCATCACGGTGCGGCTGGCCGGCATCGATGCACCTGAGACTGCCCAGAGCCCCGACGGCCAGCAAGCTCGCCTCGACCTGCAGCAGCCGCCTCCCCATCGGCCAGGAGGTGACGCTCAGCGTCCAGGCCAAGGATCGCTATCGCCGATCGGTGGCGGCGGCGAGCGCCGACATCAACATCGGCCTGGCAATGGTGGAGGACGGCCAGGGCTGCCTGAAAGTCCCGGCTCCTTGAGATCCCGAATGCTGCTCTTCCTCAGGGATCCATTCGTCGTCAGTGCTTGATCAGACGGCACCGCGTCGTTCAGCCGCCCTTGCGGGCTGAGATCTCGACTTTGAAGCAGCCCTGGGAGGACGGCCAGGCCTTTGCCTACCGGCCATAGCTGGGCGGCTGTGACGCCAGGGAGTATCTGGAAGCCGGGTTCCGGCGGGGCCGCACCGCAACGCTGATCCCGGATGGCCCTGCTGAGCGGTGAGATCCGTCTATACCGTCACCCCCGCACTGGCCGCCCGACTTCCATTCCCCCAACAGCGTTCTGACGCTACGCACCATGCTCAGTCACAAGGCGATTGAGGCTCTGCGCTTTGATGAGTCCCGATCTGGCACCAACAGCCACGCGACCGACTGGAGCCCTCGCTACGCCCGTGGCATGCGGGAGAAACTCGACAAATTTGTGCAGCCAGCCCTGGGCAATGTGGCGTTTGGTGTACTCCGACGCGTGGAGATCGAGGATCGCCTGCTGGCTTCAATCGTGGCCAGGTTTCGATTCTTGGATTCGCCAGCGATCCGCAAACGTCGACAGCAGAACATGTGAAGATCGTTGTCGGCTTCCCGACCTGAGCGGCCGGACTTGACCCTGCTCGCAGTCGCTTCATCACCACAGAACTCGCCGGGCCGGTGTTCCCGGTCTTGGCGGAGCCTAAGATCGGTACTGAGAAGTTCCGTCTGCAAACGGTCGAGAAGGCCAGTCGAGAAGACCAGTCGCGAAGACGCCGAATCAGGGCACTTCGCGCCCATGAGCCATCCCGACCAGCCAGCATTCGCGACATTCTCGATTGAGTATCTGATGGCGGACGGACGCGAGCCTGAGACAGCTGAGATCGTTCACGATTCAGAGAGCCGCCGCACTACAGCAGGGGGAATCGTGATGGATCGCGTGACCATGGCCCACAACGCTGGCGGCCCGACACATCTGAGGCCTGAGTTTCACGGGACAGCCAGCTGCGGCGCGTGATGCGGCCTTGATCATGGTGGCAGCTCAACCCTTGCAAACCAGACCTGCTTCTGGTTCCGCCTGGCCCTGCAGCAGGGAACGCAGGGCTGCAGTTCCCTGATCGGGATCGGCAGCCAGGCCATCACGCTGGCACTGGCATCAGCCGCGACCATCTGCAGTGGTGCCAGAGCGATGCGCAGAACACTCATGCCCCGCAGCCAGTGCGGATCCACCTGCCGGCGCAGGCCGCCCAGGCTGATCGCATAGCCCTGCAGACTGCCGACCAGCACAGCGATGGCGACGACCAGCAACAGCCGATCGATGCGCTCGGGGTCGCGCAGGCCGCTGCTCTCCAGTTGGAAGAGGCCAGATTTCTGATCACGGAATAGCTGCTCGCAGCAGAAGCGCCGGCCGTAGCTCCAAACCAGATCCAGACCGGGATCGGCGTTGCTGATCAGGTACCAGGGCTCCTCGACCGGAAGGCCTTTGGAATGGGCCAGCAGCAGGTTGGCGGTGCGGGGGCCATCACTCCAGAGCCGCACGCCACGGAAGCCACGGCCTGCGCCGCGGCGCACGCGTAACCGGCGCACCTGAGAGCCCAGAAGCGCTGCGGTGCCATGGAACTCAGTGTCACCGGGCAGACGCATCACGTGGCTCCAGCGGGAGCGGTTCTCCAGCCAGCCCAGCAGTTCGTCGCAGGGAAGGCACGATCCGCGAGCAGGCTGATGGCCCCGAATCCTGCGAGCAGGCGATCGACCTTCTCCAGTGGGCCGATCGAGACCTGGGAGCTGACGCTGGCACTGGGGTGCTCGAGCGTCTTCCACAGCAACGGAATGGCTCTGCCGTGAGTCACCACCGAGAGCACCACCGCGCAGATGCGGTTCCAGAGCTCAGCTCAGCATGGACCCGGACACGGGATGCCACGGCGGGGACTCAGATTGGTGTCGCCGCCCCACGCTCTCATCGCTCCCTGCCCACCCAATGGCCTGAGCCCCGTTCCGTTGCAAGGGGTCTTGCAGTTGTGTCGGTCAGTCAGCTCGCAACGATCGTGCGATCACCTGGAGCGATCGACTCCTGGCCTGCAAGGAAATGCTGGAGCAGGAAGCCAGAAGTCGCGGTGCGTTTCTGCCAGTTGGGTATGACGAGATTCTCAGATTGCCTCGTCCTAGAGCGACGACGTCAATCTAAAATAACTCCGCCGCCGAGCCGCAATGACCCAACAGCTTTGCGCAGATGCAGATAATCACACGCCTTTAAATACCGGCCTTCTCTTCTCTTGGAAGGCACGAATTCCCTCTTTGTAGTCCTCACTTTCATTGATTTTCTGTCTCAATCCCTGGATGCGTTCAAAAGTGTCTGCAGAGAGGGAGGATGACTGGGTGAGAAGTAGCAACTGTTCCTTGGCAGTGGATTGAACTAGTGGAGCCTTCGTAGTCATCAACCGCGCCAGGTTGTAGGTCACCTGTTCCAGATCCGAGGCCCCAACTAGGTGGTTGAGAATTCCCCATTTGGCAGCAGCTTCGGCATTAATTGAACTTGCCGTGAAGAGCATCTCCTTCAGCAGGTTGAGAGGTAGTCGCCGCAGGAAATGCTGCAAGCCTGCCGTGTTGTAAGCCAGACCAAGATTTGCTGGTGTAATGGCGAACGAACAGGTGTCATCGCCAAGAATCAGGTCGCAACTGAGGGCCAAGTCGACTGCAGCACCCCAGACAGACCCATGCACCATGGCGATGACGGGACCGGGGAATGTCGCCACTGCCCGGAGCAATTGCTCCACCGGATCGCTATATCGGAGTGGGTCCTCCCCCAAGGGCAACTCGTTGATGTCATGGCCAGCCGACCAGACGGTTGCATCTGCAGCGGCTCGGAGCACGATGACTCGGATCCCTGCATTTTGAAAGTCGGCAAGGCACTGAACTAGCTCCTCAACCAAGGCATGACTAAGGGCATTGTGCTTGGCAGGCTGATTCAGTGTCACCGTACCAATCAAGTCTGCAGATTGACTCAGGATAAACATGAAAAGATTGCCAAGAACTATGAATGCTTGTCATCAAGCAGGGCGAGAATAGCTTCTCTATCGCCATCCAGGCTCGGTGGCGGCATATGGCTAATCCGCTCAGGCACTCCCGACATCTTGATCGGGTTCCCAGCGACTTGCAGGTTGCCGATAACTGGATCTGGGATCGACACGATCATATGACGTGCTGCCACTTGCGGGTCGTTCACGACTTCGGCAACGGTGTTCACGGGTCCACACGGCACGCCCGCATTGTTTAGGACCTCAATCCATTGCTGGGTGGTCCGATGTCGCAGCGCAGCTTCCATATCTGCTTCCAGCTCATCGACATGGGCATGACGGAGAGCATTTGTCTTGTAGTTCAGGTTCTCAAGAAGGTCAGGCTGCTCCAGCACTTGGGCCATTAGATTGAACAAATGGTCGTTTCCCGCGGCAATAACAATATAGCTGTCTTGGGTTGTGTAGGCCTGGAATGGCGTAATTTCGGGGTGGCGTGATCCCTGCGGTTGAGCGATTTCCCCCAAACTGAGGCAGGCAGGGAGAGCATCTTCCAGCAGTGCTAGTTGGCAATCCAGCATGGCGATATCCACCTTCACAACGCCGCCACCCTGGCTACGTTTGTAGATCGCTCCGAGGATCCCGATACTGAGATAAAGCGCGGCTGTCATGTCGCCGATCGAAACGCCCACCCGCGTCGGTGGCGCTCCCGGCTGACCCGTCATGCTCATCACGCCACCCATGCCCTGCACAACCATGTCGTACGCGGGCTGTTTCGAGTAAGGTCCCGAATCACCAAACCCAGAGACAGCGCCGTAGATCAAGTTGGGATATTTGGCATGCAAAGTATCCCAGCCATAGCCAAGCTTTTCCATCGTTCCTGGTCTGTAGTTCTCCACTAGCACATCTGAGATGCTGAGCAATTTCTCAAATATCTCCCGATCGGCTAGTGTACCGTCCCGGATGTAAATGTTAGAATGCAAGGCGTTCCCAGGTGTATCAGATCCATGCCTCTTGGCCGCCCAATGCCTCCTCTGGTGCTTTCAGAGGATGATGTTCGTGGACTTCAGATTAT
>JBAPUA010000086.1:0-4612 GCA_049282435.1 Cyanobium sp.
GCCTTGATCGTACCGATGTCTTCTCAGTAGCCATCAAATAAGTGGTTCTGCAAGTGAAGGCCGGTGCTCAAGGCAGCTGGAATGATGTCCTTGCCGAAATCGGTGCCTTCAGGGTGGCTGTTGAGCAGCTGAAACAGCGTTTCCCGTTCAAACACAACAATGCCCATCGAAGCCAGAAACGGCCGCCGCAGGGCTTCCTCTGGGCTCAGTCCCAGGGCGCCGGTGTCGACGCGCATGGCCTCGAGGGCTTCGCCACTGGGTTTTTCCCGGAACTCCCGGATCTGACCATCGGCATCGGTGCGCATCAGCCCGAAGCCTTCCGCCGTTGCCGCATCCACCGGCAGGGCCGCCACCGTCAGTGCCGCACCGCTCACGCGGTGGGCCTCGATGAAGGCCTGGTAATCCATGCGCTAGAGCTGATCACCAGAAAGGATCAGCAACTGATCCACATCCCACGCCTCGATCAACTCGCGGTACTGGCGCACGGCATCCGCCGTGCCCTGAAACCAGCTTGGACTGTCGGGGGTCTGCTGGGCTGCCAGCACCTCAACAAAACCGCCGTTGAAGGCTGAGGAGAGGTTGTCGGTGAGGCTGATGTGGCGGTTGAGGGATTGACTGTTGAATTGTGTGAGCGCGTCGATCTTGCTGATCCCGGAATTGATGCAATTGCTGATCGGGATGTCGATCAGGCGATAATTGCCGCCCAGGGGAACAGCAGGCTTGGCACGGGTGAGGGTCAGGGGTTGCAGGCGTGTACCGGCGCTGGCGCCAAGGATGATGGCCAGAACACGCTTCACGCGCTGATCTCTCGCTTGAGGTGGAGATAAAGCTGGCTTGGATCCTTGTACTGCCGTGGCAGGCAGTGATACAGCATCTCGAGGCGATGCCAGCAAACGCTCCGCTGAATTTGTTTGATGGTTTTTTCTTCCCGGATTAGGATACGCAGGGCCTTGCAGTACAGCGGATAACTGGCTTCCAGTTCGCCGATTGTGAGGGCGGTGGTGAAGGTTGCCTGGCTCATGGCAGCAACGTTTCGGACGACCTGCAGATTCAATCAGCCGCCCGCTCCGGCGATGCCCCCGTTTGGGGGCAATCCGATCCTCACGCGAGGGGAGTTGCCGTGAAGGCATAGCGGGTATGGAGCCTCGTGCTCGCGCCGGGGCTCAGTTCGAGTTTGCGGTCGCCGCTCAGCAGGGCCTGCCGCGGTGCGCTCCAGGGTTCCATGCACACCATCGCCCGCGGTGGCTCCGTCCAGAGCACCACCAGATCGAGGGGGTGGGTCAGCTGCAGTTCGAGGGTGGTGCCGGCGTTCTCATCCACCAGCCGCACCGCCCCCGTGGGCCGCACCAGCAGGTCGATGCCACTGGCCAGCTTCTCCAGCTGATCTGCCGTGGACGCTTCCTCCATGGTGAGATGGTTGAGGCACTGGAGCGGCAACCCCTCAAATCGCACACTTTCCAGGCTGGAGAGGTTGAAGTATGGGTGCAACCCGAAGCTGAACGGCATCGTGTCGTTGCCCCGGTTTTCCACGATGGTGGTGATCTCCAGCGCCCTGGGTTCCAGCCGAACCTCCATGGTGAGCAGGAACCAGAACGGATAGGACTTGAATGTTTCGTGGTTTTCGCACAGTTGCAGCTGTACGCCACTTCCATCCGCCAATGGCTCCATGCGCCACGGCAGCTGGCGAGCGAAACCGTGCTGACCGAGGGGGAAGGTCCCCTGGGGCAGGGGTAGTTGATTGTCCGGCAACCCGCCGGTGATCGGGAAGAGCACCGGGAAACCTCCCCGCACCGATTGGGCTGGGTCGAGGAAGCGCTCAAGATCGAGGTAAACAACCTCGTGGCCAGCGCAACGCCAGCCGCTGATCAGCCCACCGCGTTCGGGCACGACACGCAGGAGATCACCGCTGACAGGATCGCTGAACTCCCAGTGGGGATAAGGAGTTTCACGTTGAATCAGGGGCATGGGATGGCGGTCGGTGCAGGACGACCATTAATCTGCCGAAACGGGCTGGATTCGAGATGCCCCCAATCGGGTACAAAGGCACGCCAGCACGGGCTCTGAGCCTGTTGCGCGCAGATCCACGCAAAGGAACTGAGGGCATTTCCACCTCCGCTGCAATTCGGCGCGGAATCAAGCTGAGATCATCGTGTATGGATCTCGACTTATTGGTTCACCGAAGTCATCGATACAGTAACAAAGCTCGAACTCTATCCGTGCTGGAAACACGGTTCAAGGTTGATCACCCTGAGATCTTTCTGGTCGTTGGAATGGGACGAGTGTGGACTTTCCGCCCGGCACGGGATAGGGGCAACAAGATCCTTGTGACCTTGGAGTCAATTGCCTGACGACTGTCAGATCTGAACCATGCCGCAGCGCATTCCCTTGAGCACGGCCTGCAACCTGTTGTGCACGCTAAGGGTTTGCAAGAGCCGCTTGGTGTAGGTGTGGGCAGTCTCATCACTCACCACCAGCCGCTTGGCGATCTCCCGATCGCTGAGGCCACTCGCCAGCAAATCGAGAACTTCATACTCGCGGGGGGTGAGCCTGGGACAGCTCAGATAGGGCAGGATGCCAGTCCGGAGGGAAGGGCTGCGGTAGGAGTGCCCGCCAAGCACGGCCATCACGGCGGCCTGCAGTGGCTGCTGATCGTCCACAAAGTCCGCCTCGGCGACAACGGCTTCCAGCCACGGTGCCTCGATGCATTCGGCAGGAATCACATCCCCCAGCGCCACGATCACGGCGTGGAGCTTCGGATGAAGCTGGCGGGCCTCACGCACCAGATCAAAACCGTTGCCAGTTTCCAGATAATCGGTGCAGACCAGCAGCTCGTAAGGATCGTCGGCTTCCGCTGCCAGATAGTCCAGACACATCTTCTGGTCGGTGACGGCGCAGGTGATGCGGGAATACCCCCCGAAGCTTCGGCACAGGGCCCGCAGCAAAAAGCGGCCTTTGGCCACCACCGCGACGCGGCCTGGTATCTCGATCGACTCCAGACCTTCCTCAGGGGTGCCATGACCTGTACTGGCCAGAAAGGGCGTGAGATCCATGCTCCTGGGGTTGCCTTGGCTGGGACGCGAAGTGAGCCAGGAGCAACCCTAAGGCGGGGAGAAGCCTGCTATCGAACCAATCGCGGTTCAGTCGTCGTAGACGCGGCAGTTGACGTCGGAGGGGTTGAGGTCACAGAAGACTTGGAAGGGAGATGGGGCCTCGGCCTCCTCGGGGTGGCGTTGTTGGAACTCCTCCAGTTCCCTGATCTGCTGCTCGATCTTGCTGGCGATCGCTGGTTCACCTTTGGCCTGGGCCTCGGTGAGGGCGGAGCGATAGGTCTGGAGCTGCTCTCCGATCGTGGCCATGGCACACAGCCCCAGCAGGGGCCCAATGAGCCCGGTGAATGTAACCCTGCCAGATCCCTCGATGGGACACCCGACTCGGCGATCGCTGGGCAACGTCTACCGTTATTGCGTTATCCAGCTACTTCTGCTCATCCTGCCGGGCAGCATCGTGTCGGTGTCCGTGGATCCGGCAAGGTGGTGCCGCCCTGCAGGATGGATTCCATGGCCGATGCTCCCTAGCTCGTAGCCCTGGCCCTGGTGGAGTTTGCAGGCAAGCGCGCCCTGCCGCTCACCGGCAAATCCCAGGCGGCCGCCGCTGCCGATGCGGCCGATCCCGGCGATGACGGGCGCACCCTGGCGCTGGAACTGCTGCTGCGCCTGTGGCAGCGCAGCGAGGAGGGCCCTCTGCAACGGGCCGCTGGGGAGGCCAGCCTGCTGCTGGTGGAACTGCCGATGGAGCTGATGAGCGAACAGTTGCCGCTGCTCAAGGCGAACTGGATCTCCGGCGGTGAGACGGCGGCGTTGCTTACCAGCCTGGAGGGGCTGGCGATCAGAGCCTGGCGGATCACGATCGCCAAGTATGAGCCGGTGAGCTTCATCGCCTGGCCCTGATCGCCCCTTGGCCATGCCCCCATCTGGGGACAATTTGGCCAACAGCTTCGATGCGTCACCGTGAGGTGGTCTGGCTTTTCTGGACAGCCCCCATCGTTAACCTCTGAGGCGGGGCACCGCCCCTTTAAGGGGCTCCCACCAATGAGCAAGCGCCGCACCCACAGTCCCGAGTTCAAGGCCAGGGTCGCCATGGAGGCGATCAGTGGCCGCAAGACGATCCAGGAGATCGCCGCCGACCATGCCATCCATCCAATCCAGGTGAGCCAGTGGAAGCGGCAGCTGCTCGATGGAGCCAGCGAGCTGTTCATCAGGGGCAAGCAGACGAAGGACAAGGACGAGGGGCAGGCAAAGGAGGCTGAGCTGTTCCAGCAGATCGGCCGGCTTCAGATGGAGCTTGAGTGGCTCAAAAAAAAGTCTCAACTGCTCTGATGCCCGTGAACTGCGCAAGCTGGTCGATCACGACCACCCCGATCTCAGCGTCAGCCGCCAATGCGTGCTGCTGGGTCTGGCTCGATCCACGCTGTACTACCAGCCCATACCGGTGCGGGAATCGACACTGCGGATCATGGCCAGAATCGATGTTCTCTACCTGGAAGATCCCTGCAGCGGCAGCCGCCGGATGGTGGACTACCTGGCCAGAGATGGGATCCCGATCAGCCGTGACC
>JBAPUA010000087.1:0-19549 GCA_049282435.1 Cyanobium sp.
GAAATGTCCCAAGAAACAGTGTGCTATTCATAATTTCATCTGATCCTTCCATGGAGGTCGCCAAGCGCAGGGCCTCCGGGCGATCGTGTTTCAGCTGCACAAAGGCAGGCTGACGCAGCAAGTTACCTCCGAATAGCATACGATTGCCAATTTGATTGGCATCTAGTTCCCGGGCAAGATCGGTGCGGCTGAATTTGGCATTCTCTTTAACGGCAATCTTGAAGCCAAACCAGGAGCACTCACTTCTACAGCCTGTATCATCCCACTCGAAACTGCCATCGGCGTTCCAGGCAGTAGCATGGGTGGGCAAAGCGAATTCCAATGAATCACTGCAGGCATCCAGGCCAGTGCGTAGAATTTGCCAATTAATTTTACGGGCTTCGATGAATTCCGGTAGGCGCCGAATCTGAACCCGGCCGATGGCAGCCTGGGGATCTAGCGGTTTGAGATTGAAGCCCAAGTGGCTGTAGGTGTATTTGTGGTCGTAACCGGCGGGCAGTTCACCAAGTTGCCAATCAAAACGCTTATTGCAGGTGTTATCGATGCCACTAGGACACCAGCAATCTCTGCCCCAATCCCTGAAACTTTCGGCCACCACCTTCAGTTTCTGATCCCGCACGATATTTACCGCACCGCCCTCGCCCATGGTGAGGTGATGGGGGGGATAAAAGCTCTGGGTACTGATGTCACCCCAGGTGCCGGTCCAGCGGATCACCCGATCGGGGCCCTCATCCAATCCAGGGCTATTTTCGCTAAATCCCAGGCTTTCAGCCATGGCTCTTGGCATGGAATAACTGCAGCCCAAGGCATCACAGTTATCTTCCACTAACCATAGGTCGTACTTGCGGCAGAAGGCTAGGGTAATACTCAAATCAAAGGGATTGCCCAGGGCATGGGCCATCATCACCGCCTTGGTTTTACCGGGGCTATAGGCGGCTTCCAGCTGGTCGCAGCGGGCATTGCCTGTGAGCGGATCGGCATCGATAAATACTGGTATCGCGCCCACCTGCACAATTGGTGCCACCGTAGTGGGGAATCCCGCCGCCACAGTAATCACTTCATCGCCCGGCTTAATTCTGCGAACATCGGGTAACTTGTGGCTGGTAAGCGCCGAAATTGCCACCAAATTGGCACTGGAGCCTGAATTCACTAGCAGGCTGTGGCGAACCCCCATGAAGGCGGCCAATTCCTTTTCCATGGCCGCACCTTCTGAGCCCAGGGTGAGCCAAAAGTCCAGGGTGGCGCCCACCGCAGCTTCCACTTCGTTTTCGGTGAATACCCGACCCGCGTAGGGGATAGGGCTACCGGGCTGCCAGGGGCTGCGCTCTGGATCCGCTCCGGGGCGGAAGGCGGCATGGGCTTCCTGGGAATAGCGGCGGGTGAGCTGCAGAATTTCCTGCTTCAAAGCCTTGAGGTCAGACATGGATTTAAGAATTGGTGGTGTAAGCGTTTAGATCAGCAAGGCAAAGCGATTCGGCATCACTGGGGCTCTCGTGCAATTGCCGATACCACTCCACCGTTCGTTGGATTGTGGTGGCGAAGGGCCAACGCGGTTGCCAGCCGAGTTGGTGATGGGCTTTGTCGATCTGCAGATGCAGTCGACCCGCCTCATGGGGAGCCTGGGGATCGGATAAATCCTGCCACTGGCCTGGCCAATGCTTCAGGGCTTCTTCAACCAGATCGCGCACTGGCCGATTGGCCTCTAGCTGCGGTCCAAAATTAAAGGCATCTGCATAGGGATTTGTGGCATTTTGGCCATGGGAGCCATAGAGTTTTTCGGCCAGCAGCAGATAACCCCCCAGCGGCTCCAGCACATGCTGCCAGGGCCGGGTGGCGCCTGGGTTGCGCACTTGAATCGCTGCTCCAGCCCCCAGGGATCGCATCGCATCTGGCACAATCCGATCTTCTGCCCAGTCGCCGCCACCGATCACATTGCCTGCCCGGGCAGTGGCAATGGACAGATGGGGAGATTGATGTGCCGCCGCACCGCAGAAGCTGCTGCGCCAGCTGGCAATGGCAATTTCGGCAGCGGCCTTGCTGGCGCTGTAGGGGTCATGGCCGCCGAGACGGTCGTTTTCTCGGTAGCCGTAGTCCCATTCGCGGTTGGCGTACACCTTGTCGGTGGTGATCATCACCACGGCGCAGGGATGCTCCAGCCCTTTCAAGGCTTCCAGCACCTGCAGACTGCCCTGCACATTGGTGCTCCAGGTGCCCAGCGGATCCCTATAGCTGCGCCTCACCAGCGGCTGGGCCGCCAGATGTAAAACCACTTCTGGTTGGCTAGCTGCGGCGATCTCGGCCATTGCCTGGCCGTCGCGGATATCGGCAATGTGATGGCTGAGCCGCTCCTCTAGCCGCAATTGATGAAACAGGTGAGGTTCACCCTCCGGCTCTAGCCCCACAGCTGTGACTTGTGCTCCCATTTCGCTGAGCCAAAGTGCCAACCAGCTGCCCTTAAAACCTGTGTGGCCTGTTAGCCACACCCGGCGCCCCCGCCAAAAGCTGGAATCAACAGAGTTTATTGTCATCAGCTCCACACCTTCCAGGGGGCTTTACCTGTGCTCCATAGCTCTTCTAGTTTCTGTCGATCCCGCAGGGTGTCCATTGGCTGCCAAAAACCATTGTGGTGGTAAGAAGTGAGCTCACCTGCTTGAGCCAGTTGGCGCAGGGGTTCCTGTTCCCAAATACAGCTATCAGCATTGATTAGATCAATCACTGAGGGCTCCAGCACGAAATAACCCCCGTTGATCCAGGCATTATCTCCGTCGGGTTTCTCCTGGAACTGCTGCACGACGGTACCTTCTATGTGAAGCGCGCCGTAGCGACCAGGTGGCTGAACCGCCGTGAGGGTGGCTTGGCGGCCCTCGGCCCGATGGTGATCCACCAGGGCCGTGATGTCAACATCAGCCACACCATCGCCGTAAGTGAAGCAGAAGGTGTCATCGAGATATTCGCGCACCCGTCGCAAACGTCCGCCAGTCATCGATGAATCTCCAGTATCCACTAATGTGACTTTCCAGGGCTCAGCCATCTGTCGGTGTATTTCCATATGGTTAAGATCCATATGAAAAGTTACATCGCTTGTGTGGAGAAAATAGTTAGCAAAATATTCCTTGATGACATAGCCTTTGTATCCGCAGCAGATCACGAACTCGTTAACGCCGTGATGGCTGTAAGTTTTAAGAATATGCCATAAAATTGGTTTGCCCCCAACTTCAACCATTGGCTTGGGCTTGAGATGGGTTTCTTCCGAAAGCCTTGTGCCCAGACCTCCAGCGAGGATGACAGCCTTCATTCCAGCCCAATCAGGTTCATCACCCACTATACAACCTGTCGAAGCAAGGCTTCGGGCGGCTGCTTGACTCCTGTCGCGTGTCGCTTGCTACAGAAATTGATCCGACTGGCTACCTGTCGTGTAATATGCCAGATTTATTCTTCTATTTCTGAGGATTTAGTCAGCTCTATTACTCCATGCGAATGAGGCTTGGGCCTCATTCCAGAGAGCTCTGTCTCTTCCAAGTCGGCTTTCCACCGGCTGCTCGACCAGCTCGGAAGGTCTTTGGCTATCTCCAAACGTCACCCAGTGGGGCAGATCCATTGCAGTTCAATGGGTCTCAGGCATGTTCCGCCCTCTGAGCTGGTACGGAATCGAAGCTCGGCTCACGCTCGATCAGAAGTTGGATCTGTTGTTGGCTCCGGCTCTATGCCAGATCGCATGACGCTCGAATGGCCTTGCGAAAGTCCAGAGAGTCGCCCTCTCCCTGGGTTATGGTGGCCAGCAGCTTTGCTCTGATGCCCGCCATTCAACGCGTCCTGGTCACTTGCCCGCCCATGCTGGGCATGATTGAGGCCTTTTCTGAAGACGCGCAGCGTCTGGGCCTTGAGTTGGTGGCTGCCCAGGTGACCCAGACCCTCAGCGAAGACGAACTCTCCCAGTTGTTGCCCCTCTATGACGGCTGGATCATCGGCGATGATCCGGCGAGCCGACGGGTGTTCGAGGCGGGCCAAGCCGGCAGGCTGCGGGCAGCTGTCAAGTGGGGGATCGGCGTCGACAACGTCGATTTCGTGGCCTGCAAGGACCTTGGCATTCCGATCATCAACACACCCGGCATGTTCGGTGCGGAGGTGGCCGACGTTGCCGTGGGTTATGTCATTGCCCTGGCACGCCATACCTTCGCGATCGACAGGGGTGTGAGAGCTGGGGGCTGGCCCAAGCCCAGGGGTATTTCCCTGGCTGGCAAAACCGTTGCTCTGATCGGTTTCGGCGACATTGGCCGCAACACCGCTAAACGCCTGCTGGCGGCCGACATGCAGATCATTGCCTATGACCCCTTCGCTGACCCCGCCAGTGTCGAAGCCCCGGTTCAGTTGGCCTCCTGGCCTGAGCGACTCGAGGAGGCTGATTTCTTAGTGGTCAACTGCGCCCTGACCCGGTCCAGCTTTCACCTCGTGGACGCCGATGCACTTGGACGAATCAAGCCTGGGGTGCGCATCATCAACGTGGGCCGGGGCCCGGTGATTGATGAGCAGGCTCTGATCGCTGCGCTTGACAGTGGCCACGTCTATTCTGCCGCGTTGGATGTGTTCGAGAACGAGCCCCTGCCTGCCGATTCTCCCCTGCGTCTTCACGAGCGCTGCATCTTCGGATCCCACAACGCTTCCAATACGGAGGATGGAGTAGTGCGTACCAGCCTGGAGGCGCTGCGAAAACTCGCAGGCTTTCTTGAGACTGCCACATCCTCCCCCGCCGCTTGATCATGGCCCGCGAGCGCTCCGTGTTGATCACCGGTGCCGCCGGTGGCATTGGCTCCGCCCTGGTCGATCATCTACGGAGCGAAGGTTGGCGGGTGATCGCCACCGATCGCCCTGAGGCCTGTCCGCCTGCGGCAGCGATGACGCCGACCGACCTGCGCTGGTTGCCCGCCGATCTGGAGCAGTTAGCCACAGATAGGTCTTCTCTCGACAGCTTTGCTGCGAGGATGGTCAACCACACAAGCGGCGCTCCCCTGTTGGCAATCGTGCACAATGCCGCGCTACAGCGTCTGGGGAGCTTCGCGGATTTATCGGATTCCGACTGGCGATCTAGCCTGGCCATCAACCTGCTTGCGCCCATCGCGATCAGCCGCCGCCTGCTACCCGATCTGATCGCCAGCGGAGGGTCCATCGTCCACATCAGCAGTATCCACAGCCAGCTGACCAAGGCAGGGTTCACGGCTTATGCCACCACCAAGGCAGCTCTCAGTGGTCTAACTCGCGCTCTCAGCGTCGAGATCGGCTGCCAAGTCAGGGTCAATGCCGTCGAACCCGCCGCCATCCGCACACCCATGCTCGAAGCAGGCTTTGCTCACCAGCCCGAGGAACTCGAACGCCTTGAGGCCTTTCATCCCACCGGTTCGATCGGCTCCCCCATGGATGTCGCCCGAGCCGTGAGCTATCTGATCGATCCAGCCAATACGTTCCTCAATGGCTGCGTCCTGCAACTGGGCGGCGGTATTCATGGCCGTCTGCATGACCCGGGCTGAAGACGTTAGATAAACAGCTGTGCAAACCGTCCACTGGCACATATCCGCAACTTGCCCGAACATCTTGGAGACGGCATTGGTTTCGGCCTCAGAGCTTCTTTACCAGTTCATCTTGTTGTGCACTTAGGTCAAGGCTGTCTCAATGTTTCAGCCAACTGCTCTGGTCGCCTGCCGCAGCGCCATTGCTAACAGCGAGGAGGTGTCGTGCATTGCCGCCTGCACGTCGGAGCCTGCTGATTGGAATCCTTAGAACTGAAGCAGATTACTACTGAGCTGTTTAGATCCCTGAGCGGGGGTGCCATGCGCTATTGGATGCAAGACAAGCAAGACAAAGGATTCGTGCTCTTCTGCCGGTCCCTGAAGTGACATACTGGGAAGCAATGATATTGATGGACCATTGATGTACTCGCATTGGACTTGGTGAGTCTGCTTGGCAATGGGATTCGAAGCTCAAGTTCATCGAAGTCGCAATTGAGAGGTGCTGATGGTCTCCGATATTGAGCAGCACTTACTTGAAGATGGCTGAGTCGTGAGATACAGGCTCGCTCGCGGTCGCCTCAATCCGGCCGTAGGTGACGCTTCATGCCGTGAGAGCAGCCGGCCGGAGGGAAATCTCCGTGTTGGCGGTGTCGCTGCGACCATAGCGATCCTCGTAGCGCACGATGTCGTCTTCTCCCAGATAGGGGCCGCTCTGCACCTCGATCATTTCCACCGGGATCTTGCCGGGGTTGGTGAGGCGGTGTTTGGTGCCCAGGGGGATGTAGGTGCTCTGGTTCTCGCCCACCAGCTCCTCTACGCCGTCTTTTTCCACCACGGCGGTGCCTTTCACCACGATCCAGTGTTCGGCCCGGTGGTGATGCTTCTGCAGCGACAGGCTGGCTCCGGGGTTGACCACGATCTTCTTGACCTGCCAGCGCTCCCCTTCGGTGATGCCGTCGTACGACCCCCAAGGGCGGTAGATCAGGCGGTGGGCCTTGCTCTCCGGGGCCCCCGCCGTCTCGAGCAGGCCCACGATCGCCTTCACGTCCTGGGCCCGGTCGCGGCTGGCCACCAGCACCACATCGTCGGTCTCCACCACCACGAGGTCCTCCACGCCCAGGCCCACCACGAGGCGGTGTTCACTGCGCAGGTAGCAGTTGCGGGCATCCTCGGTGAGCACCCGTCCGCGCAGCACGTTGCCCTGCTCGTCGTGGTCTGAGGTTTCCCACAGGGCGCTCCAGCTGCCCACATCGCTCCAGCCGGCATCAAGGGGCAGCACGGCGCCGCGGTCGGTCTTCTCCATCACCGCCACGTCGATCGCCACGCTCGGGCAGTTGGCAAAGGCCTCGCGCTCAAGGCGCAGGAAGTCGAGATCGGAGCTGTCGTGCTCCAGGGCGCTGCGGCAGGCGCTCATCAGTTCCGGGGCCAGCCGTTCCAGCTCCGCCAGAATGGCGCTGGCCCGGAACAGGAACATGCCGCTGTTCCAGGTGAAGCGGCCGCTGGCGAGGAACTCCTCGGCGGTGGCGCGGTCGGGTTTCTCAACAAAGCGCTGAATCGGCACTGGCGCCGGCAGCGCACCGGCGATGGTTGGGGTCACCATCATTTCCTGCGCTTCGATGTAGCCGTAGCCCGTTTCCGGTGCCCCGGGAACAATGCCAAAGGTGACCAGCTGACCGGCGGCGGCGGCCTCCAGGCCGGCTTCCACCGTGGCCCGGAAGCGGGCCGCGTCACGGATCACATGGTCTGCGGCCAGGATCAGCAACAGCGGATCCTCGCCGCGGGCGCTGGCCTGGAGGGCTGCCACGGCCACCGCCGGAGCGGTGTTGCGGCCCATCGGCTCCAGCAGGATGGCGGCGGGTTCCACCCCGATCTTGCGCATCTGCTCGGCCACGATGAAGCGGTGGTCTTCGTTGCAGATCACCAGCGGCGGCGCCAGGCGAGCCAGGCCGACAAGCCTCTGGTGGGTCTGCTGCAGCAGGGTCGCGTCGTCGTTGCCGGCCAGGGCCCAGTACTGCTTGGGATAGGTGGCGCGAGACAGGGGCCAGAGTCGGGTGCCGGTGCCCCCACAGAGGATCACCGGAACGAGCTGGGGAGCCTGGTCTGTCATGGCTGCTGAGCCCGCAGGGAAATTCAATCCCTTTATTCAAGCCCAGCAAAGGCAACCTAGTTGGTGCAGTAGACGACAAAAGATTCGTTACTTTAGCATCGAGCAGGGTACCTCAGGCGAAAGGATCCTCCAGCTGGTAGTGCAAGCGCTCGCAGAGCTCGCCCAGGGCCTGGGCCGTGGCGGGATCCTCCAGCTCCAGCTGCACGGATTCCGGCAGCGGCCGCCGCAGCCGCGGCTCGATCCGATCGCCGCCACGGCCGCTGGCACCCGACATCGAGATCCCGGCAATCCGCTCCAGAGCACCGTGATCGCAGTCCAGGCAGAGCCGATCACAGAGTTCCTCCAGCCCGGCCTGGGGATGGAGCACGAAGTCTTCGTAGTGAAACCAGGGCACTCCGGGATAGGCGTCCAGGAACGCCTGGTGGCGGCGGCAGTATTCGCGCAGGCTGGCCGGCTGCATCTGCCCCTGCCAGCCGGCGTGCACCAGCCCCAGCCAGCAGTCGAGGGGATGGCGCAGCGTCAGTACCGAGAGCAGCGGATGTCGAACCTCCAGCAGCCCACGCAACATCGGCGCGTTGCTGGGCTCCGTAGCCACGCAAAAATCACTGTGGCTGTGGTCCCGCAGCACCAGATCCAGGTCGTCAGCCCGGGCGATCTCCAGCACCTGGGCAAACTCAGCCCGGAAGCCTGCAGCGATCTCCTCGGGCGTCAGGGGACGGTGGGCTTTCTCCAGCAGCAGCAAGGGAGCTGCTGGCAGGAATGCGGGAGCGGAGCGGCTGCGGGGATTGAGCTCACTCAACAGCGCCACCCGCGGCAAGGCCGCCAGGCATTTGCTGATCAGGGTGCCGCCACTGCAGGCCAGATGATGCACCAGCCGCAACACGGGGCGCTGAGCCGGCGCCGGCAGCGTGCAGCCGCTCTCTCGGGCAAGCCGGCGCCAGCGCTCGGCCTCCAGGGGCCGATGGCAGATCTGCAGGTGATGCCACACGATCCACCACCACTCGCCATCCGGCGGATCCGCCCCCACACCAACAGCAGGCCGCAGATCCAGCTCGCTGAGATCGAGATCGGAATCCAACACGGAGTCCAACTGCCTCAATGCCCCTTCCGTATCGCCCCGCCGCCAGCGACGGAACGCCCAGTCCAGTTGCTCCTTGGAGCGTTGATGGCTCATCGGATCACGATGGCAGTGGAGTAGAGACTGGGCACGTTCAGCCAGGAAAGCCTGCACAGGCGGGGTTATGAACAGTCGCAGACTGGCATCTTTGGCTTCGCCGATCCAGAAGGGGCTGGATCGGCCGGGGATCAGCCGGGTGCGGGTAGCAGGGCTCAGTGGCTCTGATCTGGGCGCCTATGGGCCCGATCGTGACCTGTTCCCCAGCAATCTGCTCGCTGGGGAACAGGTGGGACAGAGAAAGAGAGTGATGGGGATTTCAATAGAAGTCCGCCTTCTCTTCCTGCTCCTGACGCAGTAGAGCTTCCAGATCAAAGCCCCTGGTCCGGAAATAAGTATGAATGGCCTTGCAGGCAGCATCATGACCTCCGCTGCCGCCTTCGGCTGCCTCCGGCGCGTTGTAAGCCAACCATAAGGAGGGCTGCTCCTCGGCCGAAACCGGGCTGGCATTCGGGAAGGCCAGTTCATTGGCTTTGGCCGCCGCATTCGACTGGAGGATCACCGCTGGTTGGCCCTCCCGGGCCGTGAGCCATCGCAACCACAGGTCGTCGTGGGTGGGGGCCAAGGTGAGGGCCGCATTGAGCTTAAGGTCATCTGGGAAGTAGCTACGCCGATACAGCACACCGCTCTGGCCGGTCGCCAAATTCGCCAGGCGTGGTTCCCGCAGCCCATCGTGCCAACCTTTGTAAGGGACAAAGCCCCCAACCGCTGCTGTGCGCATTCGCCAACCCCGGTGGGCCACGATGCAGCCGTGCCGCTCGTGATGGCGAAGCAGGTATTCAATGAACCGCGGCGGATAAAGCGTGTCGTCGTCCACAGTAATGAACAGATCTTCCTGCTTGGAGCTATATACGCCTCCCCGATTATTGTAGCCACCTGCCTCTAGAAATGGCACGATCTTTCGATAAGGGCCCAGGTTTGCCACCCAGTGGATCTGGACCATGGGGTCGTCCCCAAGACCCACCACCACGGGATGATTGGGGTCCACCCCCTGATCGAGCAGGTGGGGCTCACAGGAGAGGTGCAGATGCACCTGCGCAGGCCGCAGGGTCTGCGCCCGCAGTGAATCCAGGACCGCAGGCAGCCTGTCGAGCCGGCCGCTGATCGCGGTGAGTGTCACCGGTGGACCGGTTCGTGTCGCTACTTGCGCCGCGGTGGCGACAGGGGTTGCCGCTTGGGGTGATGGCAGTTGAGTCCTCGCCGATCGACCCTCCATGGGGCTGCATCCCTGCTGCCATAGCGCTTCGATATCAGTGATGAAATTGTCCGGTCCATAGCGGTGCCATAGTTCTGCCATGGCCTGACGCTTCTTGAGCAGCAGCATTTCATCGGCAGCCCACTGAGCGGTGAGCCGGGGAATCGACATCACACCTTCAGGTGTATCGGGCAGAAAGAAGACGGCGGCGTCCCAGAGCTCTCGCGGGCCAGGGGGCTTCCAGGTGTCGGAGAGAACCACGGGAATCGCGCCGTAACCAAGAGCCTCCCATAGGCGGATTGTATTAGGCCCGGTGCCAGAAGGACAGAGAGCAAAAATCGAACGCTGCAGGCTGTCGATGTAGCGCTGGCGCTGCTCCTGCGGACCACTGCCCTGGGCGCGGGGATCATCCGGCTGGATGGTGCCGCGGATCTGGACTCCATAGATTAGGTCTTGGTAGAACCAGTTTGCATTGCCATGGATGAGGCTCCCGGGTAGATTGGCCAGGTTGCTGAGGATCAGATCGCGACTGTTGCTCAGATAGAGTCTGGTGGCTTGGGCGCCGATGAAGCTGTAGAGGATATCGCGCTCTTTCTCAGCCTCCGATTGGGCTTGCCATTGCACGGCAAACAACGGAAACGGATGCAGTGTGATCCACGGCAAGCTGCTGTGGATGGTGGCGTGGGGCCAGAACACATCGGTGATTCCCGCAAGTTCAAACGCCCAGCGATGTTCCTGAAAAAAGATCTGCTGGCAAACCGTGATGCGCCGGCGGCGACCCTCGAGGCGGGGCACCAATTGCTGCAACTGCTGCTGCAAGGCGCGACCGCGCAAGGTGTCGTTACGGAGGTGATCAATCAGGCTTGCCCAGGGAAAGCCCACGTAGACCATGTCGCTGGCGGATGGCAGGCGCTGCATCGCCAGTCGGCAGGCCAACTGCTCGGTAATGGCGGGATATTGCCACTCACCATCAAAGGCCACGACGCCGCCTGTCTCGATGATGGTGCCGTTGAGGACCGGCAACGCAGCAGCCTCGGCCTCCGTCAGGGAAGATGAGGCTCCCAGGAGGTGCCGTTGGAAGGCGACGATCACCTCCGCGCTGCGTACCAGCTCAAACCCTGCTGCCGCCAAGGCCCGCTGGTGCACTTGAGGTAACAGCCGCCCCTGCTCATCCAGCTTCACGGCCCCATGCAGCAGCACGAGCGGGAAGGGTTGGAGCCAGGTACCGCCAAGGCTGAACCAATCAGCAAAGCCATCCATGGACGCATCGAGATGCAACAGCACCGGTTCACCGTTCTGAGCCGTGATCCAGTTGTGGAGCCGCTCCATGGGCATCTTCAGGCCCATGCTGTGCGAGGTGTTCAGCGCCAGCTCGGCACCCGCCACCGGTTGGGTGAGCAACCGCATCACGCCAGTGCCTGCAGTGGTGTGAGCCGTCAGGGCTACATCCGCGGCGCGCTGCACCAAGCAGATCACCTCAGCCTCGGGCCAGCGTTCCGCCAGCCAACGGGCGCTGCGACCGCTGTGGCTGCCCGCATCCACGATCCAGGGCTGGCGGCCTTGCTGGCGAATGGCCTTCAAAAAGTTTTTGAACTGCCCACCCAGGGGCAACCAGCCAAAGCTCAGGTGATCCAGCACCTCTTGGCGGATGGCCTCAGCCTGTTGGATCGGATCGGGGGCCGGTGGTTCGGCTTCTGGACCCGGCTCCGGCTTCAGCAGCGGAAACAGCTCGATCCAGCTGGGGGGGGATGCAAGTAGCTTGTCAAGCTCGGTCCGCAATGGGTGCTCGGGCTGTTGCAGCAGCCAGGTCACCATGGCCGCCGGACTCTGCTCGGATTCGGGGCAACCCAGGGCCTGGGCTTCGCACATCAGCTGCTGCCAGCTGCTGCGGGCGCTGGCGGCGAGCAGGTCAGGGTGGCCGGGCTGGAGGGAGATGGCCTGTTGCACGTGGGCCAAGGTAAATCACGCCACACGATTTACAGTCTCGACAATAGGGTCTGCCGAACGTGGGCCAGGGCCTTGACCGCCGTGACGTTGACAGCCGGCCAGGGCGATCAGGCCAGACACTGAAACCGGATCAGCGGCCACCACAACCCCAGCCCTCAGTTAGGGCTTTGGCCACCTGCTCCTTATACCGCGCCAACGGCAAGGGGCTGGATCCGCTACCGCCAGCGTCGTGATCTGATCGCTGGGTTGTCGTCCCGATCTCGCAAAGGCATCAGAGGTTGTCGGCACCGGACAGAGTGCGCCGCTGTTGACAAGCGCAGTCGTGCTGCAGGATCACGGACAGTTCGGAATCCTGGAGCGTCGGGTCACTGACCCAGGGCCACCTCCTTGCTGCGGACTGTGGCGATGAACCCGCTGCGCCGTCGTCGCTTCCGTTCGATTCGAGCGGGCCAAGAGCAGCTCGCCCACGACATCGGTGGAAAGCTGGCCCTGGGAGGGCCCATTAACATGACAGGATCGGGTTGATCAGACGTTTAGACGGCTCTGCGGCCACGCCAGTCTGTCCGCCTTGGAAATCACAGCAGCAGCGTTGCCGCTTAAAAGCAGGCTCTACCTGAAATACAGTCGGGAATTAAGCCAACGCGAAGGGCTTGGCGGTCCATGGTTCGTCGATAGCAGAACCAACCGGCGAATGGGCACAGTAAGATACAGTTTCAATAAATACTAGCCTGTAATGCGCAAAATCCTCTACACCTGCTACTACCGCTGCAAACAGCCTGAGCGCCAAGTCGAGCTGGATCGCTGCCTAGTGATCAACCTGAATCATCCCGGCCTCGACAAGGTAGTGGTGCTACGAGAGGACAACGCCCCGCCGTTTCAGAAGGGATCGGTGCCCTGTGAGGTGATCGACCACAATCAGCGGCTCACCTACAGCCACTGGCTGACCCTGGCCAAGCAGGAACATAACGCCATCGCCCTCCTGGTGAATTCCGACATCTACCTGGCTCAGGGGTTGGAGTATTTTGATGCGGTATTCGATAAGCCGGACGCCTTCTTGGCCCTGAGCCGCTACGATCCTGAGCCGAACAGACAGCGGCTCAGACTGCATGACAACCCCCACTGGTCCCAGGACACTTGGGGCATCCGCACCGATGCCGAGATTTCACAGAGCTTGCTCTGTAGCAGTACCTTTTCGCAGGGCCTTCCGGGCTGCGACAACCGGATCGCCCATGTGCTTTGGAGCCACGGCTTCGCAGTGAAGAACCCATGTTATTTCGTGAAATCCGTGCACGAACACAAGGAAACGTACCGGGAATATGACAAAATTGCCGATCGACTCTACGGCAGTGTGTGCTATGTGTGCCCAAGCTTGAACCCAGGGGAGACCTCGGAGTTACAGCACACGCTCTGGACTCGCTCCACCGATATTTGCAGTGGTATTGCGGTGACACAGTCGGCGATTGGCAAGGGGCAGCATCATCTCGTGGCTGAAACGAAGATCGACAGGGACCGCTTCCACCACCTGCGGAAGTTTTCAGGGCTGATGTGGATGCACCAAGCCTTGGGATCAGCGCAGGTGAAGATAGCCAGCCCTCACACACTTGCGGAGAGTCAGTGGCATGCCAGCAATCACAGTGTGGGCCTACCGATGCAAGAACTCACAAGCAATGGCGTGGTTCTTGAGCTACCAGATGACATACCGCTGATGGCGTTCTCCCTGCGCTTGCCGCACCACAGTGCCAGCAGCTACGGCATTGCCGTCAAGGCCGGCGAGGGGCAGGAGATGGAGCTGAACTTGCTGGAGGAGGAGGCCCGAATTGAAGGCCAGGGGCGCCGTAACTTCTTTGAAGGGGCTCGAATCCAGGGAACCTTCACGAAGCTGAGCCTGTGGCTCAGGCCTTTGGACAATGAGAACGAAATCTGGTCCGCCAACGATCTCGCGGAGCTCGTGCTATTCGGCGAAAAATCTGCCGCTCCAGAGTCGACCAAGAAAGACGTTGTCAAACCTGCCAATGCGCCGATAGTCGCTGTAGCCAAAGTACCGTTTACGGCGCCAGATTGGGGGCAATACACGGTAATCGCACGCCAGGAGTTCAAGGAGGAAGACAAAGAGAGCGTGAAATGCTTTGGGGACCGCTTTGAGGTACTAAGCGATGGGGAGGCGCTCTACTTTGTTGATCGTTTCTGGCCAACCGTGGGGCGAGTCGTGTTCCAGGGCACCGCTAAGGCCGCATTGACCCACGGGGAAGAGGCCCTCTTTGCCGTGGGCTTCCTACAGCCGCTGCTGGAATGGATGCCGGATCAGATCGCCTCGGAAAAGAAGCACAAGGATCACCTGCTGTTCTGGCAGTACCCCTGCCGCACGGAGGAAGACGCCTACCGAGTGCACCAAGGGCTAAAAGGGCCGCACCTAGAGGAGCAGGCCTATCAGGTGTATGTGGGGCTGCCTTGGGCCACCTTCATTGATCGGGGAGTGAACAAACAACTGGACGGCAGTCCTTATCCAGAGGCGTTGCTGCTGGATCATCACAATCGGGCGAATGCACTAGCGGAAGTACTCACGCAATGGGGCAAGACGCTGCAGGTGCACAGCGTCTGCCAGCACATCTTCTGGCGTGAAGCGAGTCGCTGGATTCGTTCGGCCGGCGTCACCGATCTTTGGATCTCCCACAAGGAAAAAGGGCTTGACGAGATACACGACGGGCTGCGGCTGCACAGCTGGATCCTCTATGCGGTGAACGACCGCGATCCGGCTCGGCGAGAAGGCCTGAGCTTTGTACCGATCGAGCAACGGCCCGTGTTTGCGTCATTCATCGGCGCCCAGATGAAGCACTACATCAGCGACGTGCATCAGCGCATAGCGAAATTGACAGGGCTCAAGGATTACCAGATGTTCGGAGTCGAGAGCAAGAAAGACGTGAGCGAAACAGAAGAGGTGCGAACCTACAATGAATTGCTCAGCCACACTCAGTTCTCTCTCTGCCCTTCGGGAGCAGGGCCCAACACCCTGCGGCTGTGGGAGTCGCTTGCGGTTGGAGCGATCCCGGTGGTGCTCTCGGACCGCCATCAGCTGCCAGATCTGGAGCGCTTACTTCCCGGAGAATCCCTGAGCTGGGACCAAGTGGTGGTGCTGCATCCAGAAGATGAGCTGGATCAACTCGATTTCCGGCTGCGCGCGTTCGAGACGGCTGAGCGGCACCGGCGCCAGCGGCTTTGCCGGCGAGTGTACGAGGCCAGCATCGCAATGACCTGCTTTGGGCACAGCACCAGGGAAGCCGATCCGATCCCCCTCCTGCAAGAGCTGTTCAAACCACAGCAGGTGCAGATTCCCGGGCAGACGAAGGCGGAGTTCACGGGCGTATCCCACTTGGTGCCGGCGGCCCTGCCGTTGAGTAACGAAGGACCAAGCTCCATCGTGGTGCACCTGGACCAGACGGAGCAACTGCTGGGCTTCCGGCTCACAGGTCTTAACTGCACCATCAATCAACTGAATCTCACGATCAGCCGTTGCCTGGTTTTCAATAAGTTTGAGGAACTGACTCTGGATCTAGATTCCCAGGGCGGCGATGGGGCTTCGCTGTGGCTGCCGAAGGGGAAACGTTGGTGGGCCATGGGCGCGAAGCTCACGGCTGAATGGAAACAGCCACCTGGAGCGCTGACCACGGCAGAGCTGCGTCTGGCGGTGTGGAGCGAGAAGGATGCCTTTGCCCGGGAAGCGCAGCGCCTGGATCGGGCCGGCATCCTCAAGGCAGCCTCGGATCGCAATGCGGAGCGACAGGACATCACCTTTCATACCAAGAACATCGATAGTGGTGCCATTTTGGATGTTTTACCAAAGGTAGTCCGCAATGAAGATCTAAAGATGGGAAATCAATTGCTCCCGTCGATCTCAGCACCGAAAACAAATCTGATCGGTGAAACCATGCTCGGTGGTATCACGATGTACGTGCACCTGATGAACCGCAATGAAAACATAAAGAAGAATCTCCCGAACTGGCTTGAGCAGAAGTGCCATGAGCTGATCCTTGTAGATTGGAGCTCTAGTAACCCAGTTGCGGATATTCCGGGAGTCTTTGATGACAAGCGCGTTCGTGTGCTGCGGGTTGACGAGCAATCAAGCTTCATTCGGACGCTGGCCCAAAATCTAGCAAGCCGTATGGCACGAAATCACCGCATATTTAAGTTTGATTCGGATGTGGAATTTAAGGGCGATTTATTTACCAATCACCCCCTTGAGCCAGGCGAGTTCTGGACAGGGAAATGGCAGCAAGCGAGAGACAACAATGAGCGCCACTTGAACGGAGAAATCTTTTATTGTATTCAAGACTTCTTGGCCGTTGGCGGCTACGACGAGCGCATCAAAAGCTATGGACAAGATGATACAAATCTAAAGGACAGGATGTTGCTGTCGGGAATAGCCATGAAAGTGTTTGATTATAATTGCATGCACCATCAACATCATTCGCAAAAATCCAGGGTCCAACCCGGTCAATCCGTCCACCCCATGATAGCAACATTTGCCAACCGCATGATGACAACAAAGACCCCCTTATGGACCAGTGAATCCGAGCACGCAATCTATACAATAGACCGATGCAATGATCAAAATCTACGATTTAAACTGTTGTCAGCCGCAAGAAATGCCACAACTGAAGCTCATATTATCGACGCCACGAATGAGATCATTCGGTGGTATTGTAGTGAAGAGAAAATTAAAACTATGAGCAGGGAAGAGATCAATGCGATAATATGGGAGAGGCAGATTGAGTAGACGATCCAGCAAGAATTCTACCTATTTAGGAGCCGGGACAGGCCGCAGTGAACATCTATCTGCCCTGCTGAACACTAGACAGCGGCCGATCCCCGGCTGTATCTCAGGTAGAGATCGCCTGCGATGACAATTCCTCCAGCCGGGATGTCAGAAGCGGACTGGTTGTAATGGCTGCCGTGGCCCACGACATCAGGATCAGGGGGATTTTTGTAGCTTCTGAGCTGGCGAGAAGCTGCTCATACCCAGGCTTCTGGGTAACTTCTAATGAGCCATGGTATCGAGCCCCTTGGATATGTCCAATGTGGACGTTTTGCTCTAGTTGGCGCTTTCACGAACGGCGTTCTCTAGAGCTTCCTTAGGGAGACTCTGGAAAACTCCGGCCACAGCCATGGGGAAGCTTGGCGCCGGCAAGGGCTTTCAGGAGGCAAAATCGTAAAAATCTTGGTTTTCCAGGGCTTCGTGAGGCCTTCGATGGAAATTATTTCCACCAGGCTGTTGCCCTATAGCTTGGATGAATTAATTTCACTGAATGAAATCATCGAGTCATATGCATAGTTACCGCAAATTAGCCAATTAAGGACTGGACAGCTATCCAGACCTTCCCTAGCCGAATATTTTTTCGAAATCTGGCACTACCGATTTGCGCATTTTATGATAAAAGCTTTTATAAAAAAGCCTGTGAATATCGTATCCCGCAACGCTGTTCGCGTGAAGAACTTTTTCAAGTTTACGTATAAAAATACTGCGATACTGCCTTGCTTGGTCGATATGTTGAGATCTTATAGAGTCAGAACATATATCAGTATTGCAAAAATATCTAACAGCTTCGGAAATGGCGCAGGGGTCAGGCTCGCAGACAATTGAGTTGCTTTCATTGTACCAAACATCACGACCTCCTTCTGATTTAGTCGAAACTACTGGCACGCCACAGAGCAAATATTCGCTAGAGGCAAAACATGCACCTTCTTGCTCAGAAAGTATTAATCCGCATCTAGAGGATGATATCTTTTCAAATACCTCGTCTTGCGACAAAGGGCTTGAGTTTTTGTATGCATGAGGTGGCACATACGAAGCTTCCGCTGCAGAGTGTAGACTGCCAGCAACAAGCGCTAGATTTGAAACTTTCTTGGCTAAAAAGTGCCTCTTAAATTGTGCTAGGCGACCAACATAAATTGCGTCGTAAATCTTAGATGTATCCATTTTTGCATTCACGACCTCTTCGTCCAACCAGGCGTTTTGGTTTATTATTTTACAGTCAAATCCATGCTTCCTGAATAAATCTTGTTCTCTTTGGTCATTTGCCATTATGAAGAAGTTTTTTTGATTAATATTTAAGGCCGCAAGGGCTTGTGCTTCGTGGCTTATTAACCAATCGTGGGAATAGCAGCCAACTATTACAAAAAAATAATCTGTTGGCCTTATCCCGCCCGCATATTTTTTCAGCCAATGGTAATTATGTATTATATTTTCAATTATGAATATCCTAACTTTTGGGTTATCAATATACAGCCGAAACGGGAAGCTCTTCGATGGCCATGTGTAAACTGGAGAAAAATCCGACATTGTAAACGAGGATTTGCTTGGCTCACTATAGGGCACCCGGAAAAATCCCGTGTTCTACGCTGGCCGGCTTGTGATCCCCATTGCTTCAACTGGAGTGGTTGAACCCCGCAGCAAGGGCAGATGGGAATTTTGGAGATTCTCTACAGTAGCGTGCCGCACATACTCCCCGCTCCCCCTTCTTGGCAGACGCCCGCCAACCTGCTCGGAAGCTTATGACAGCAATGTATCTAGTCTCACGTCCCAGACATTTGACCACAAAGATCCTGAGGCTTTTCCTGGATCCAATCTGCGGTTGCAGTCCAGCTGAAAGGAGCTGCGACCTTGTCGTAGTTGGCGATGAAGTGCTCGATTTTGGCGATCAGCTGCTATCGCTACGCGGAAGCCTTCGGCTATCACGCTCGAGAAGCTTCTGCCACGCCTGTCCCGCGTCAACCCCCTTGGCCGCTGGGTGATGATCCAAAACCAGTGCACCACCTGGTTGAGCCAGGAGGCGTAGGTCGGCGTGTAGTGGTCGTGGAACCGTGGCCGCTGCGCCACTAGGACCGGACTTATCGCTGCGCGGAAGACCTGCGGTCTACGGCGTGCTTATGAGTGCAGTAGCCGCCGTACAGTCAGCCGCTGCCAACGCTGCGAGCTCCAGGTTGAGAGACTGCCCATCAGTTGTCTGGGCAGCTCGTTGCCAGCCTGGATCACCCCACGGGGACAAGAGATGTGCCCGCTACATCAACAGTTCCTTGCTTGCAATTAGTAGAAGTCGGCTTAATCCTCCTGTTCTTTTCTGATTGCGGCTTCAAAATCAAAGCCTCGAGTGCGGAAATAAGCTTCTACAGATTTGATGGCTGCAGTCTTGCCGCGATCCGCTTCCCCCGCTGCCTCCGGGGCGTTGTAAGCCAACCAGAGCGAGGGTTGCTCCGTGGCGGGTTTGGCACTGGCGCTGGGAAACGTGAGTACCTGGGTTGTGGCCGCCGCATTCGGCTGCAGGATCACCGCTGGAACACCCTGTCTGGCTGTGAGCCAGCGCAACCACAGGTCGTCGTCGGTGGGTGCCAGGGCCAGGGCCGCCTCTAGCTCGAGATCTGCAGGAAAGTCGCTGCGCCGGTAAAGAATGCCACTCTGGCCTGTCGGCAGATTGCCCAACCGGGGCTCACTGACGCCGTCTTGCCACTGGCCATAGGGAAGAAATCCACCTTTTGATGCCAGGCAGATCCTGTGGCCCCGGTTGGCCACGATGCAACCATGGCGCTCACGCTGGCGCAGGAGATATTCAATGAAACGGGGGGGGTAGAGCGTG
>JBAPUA010000088.1:0-8322 GCA_049282435.1 Cyanobium sp.
TCTGGTGGATCAGCAGCACCCTGCGGCAGCGCCACCTGGCCAGACCGCTGAGCGAAGGGGAGTTCCGCAGAACTCTGGAGCGGATCTGGAACAGGCGTGCCTGATCCGCCTGATCTCGAGGGCCCAGACTGTCCAATCAAAGACACCCACCTCTCTTTCTGTCGCTCCGATCGGCAGCTGGCGCGGCCCCCAAAGCCAGCGCACCGCTCACGCTCTCGTTACATAATGTCATATACTAAAAGCGGTCATCGAGCGGGTCCTGTGGGTCCGCTTTTTTGTGGGTCGACATGCTCAGGGCGGTGCTGACGTGCTCATCGCCAGGCACGAGTTCCGATCGGCGCAGCTTTCAGGCCGCTGTCGACTCCACCGCCAGGATCGGGCCAGGGCTGATCGATAGCTGCGCGCCTTGATCCGATGCAATTCTGTCGCTCCCTTCTGCCCAAGTGACACTGCCGGCGGCAGCGGGGACCGCGCCGTGCCTGGCCCATCTGCTGGTTTCAGTTGAGGAGTTGAAAGTCGGGATCGTCCTGTGCCAGCGGACGCATGCGTTCCAGCAGGGTCTGGTGCAACGCTTTGGTCTGGGGTGCCAGCAGGAACTCACGGCGGATCAGCAGGGCATCGCCGACCTCGATCGGCAAACGAATCGGCAGGATCATCTTGGTTTTCGCTAGAAACTGGAAGCTCACCGGGCTGCCGTAGCCGACGATGAGATCGTCGCTGTTCATCGGCCCGTACCACTCCTCCTGTTTGAATCGGGTCGGCTTGGTTGTGGTGTTCCAGATGCCGCACTGGGTGGCGATCGCCTGAAACCTCGGGAAGGCCCCCTCCGGCAGGGCAAGGCTCGGGTAGCGAGCAATGTCGGCCATGGTCATCGCATCGCCCAGTCCCAGCAGGGGATGGCCCTTGGAGACCATCAGATACACCGGCATCCGGTTGAGTCGGATTGAGGCGATCTCGGCATCGTCATCGTCGGGGATATCTGGGTAGGAGGTCACCCAAGCATCAATCACCCCTTTGCGGACCAGGTCAAGCGGTCGTTGATAGTCGAAAAAGTCGAAATTACCTGTAATCCATCCTTGCGGTGGTGGCTGGCAGAACAGGCGGCCCGACCAGTGCTGAGCTTCCAGGCGCAGGGGGTGCTGCTCCTTCCATCGCCAGAGTTGATGAACGTTGCGCTCCAGATCCAGAAAGCTGGTGTCACCGATCAGCTCCCACTCGCTCTGAATCTTGCGAGCCTTCAAGCGGAGAACCCTCAGCGCCGATTGGGAGCTGCGGCTGACGGACGATTGGTTGACGCCATAACGGCGCGCCACTTGTTCGCCAGTTCTGAGCCAGAGCAGAGTGTCGAGTGATTGGAGCTGGTCTGTGGTAATCAGAACATTTTGGTACGCCTATCGCTGGATACCATAAGTGGTCTCACCTATCTTGAGTTGTCTGAATCAGCCATGGCCACGCGCCAACCAGTGCTGGCAGTGCTGCTGGGAGGCGACGCTGGCGTGGACCAGCACCTGCCAGACCCGGCAGACACCGCCGCTGGCGGCACAGCCGGAGAGATTGCGGCAACCGGAGCAGCGGGGAGGAGTCAGGGGCATGTGTGGCGGTTGAGCAAGCGCACATCCTAGAGCGTCGTGTGTGCGTCTCCTCACAGGCTGATCATGGTCGCGGTTAGGGCCGGGCTGCCGTTGAGTTCGATCTGGAAATCGGCAGCCAGGCTGCCGCTGCAATTGCCCTCCAGCAGGCCCTGGCCGTTGCCCAGCAGCCCGTAGCGCAGTTGGCCGAGGGCACTGAACGGGGCGCTGCCGATCCAGATGAAGGCCTGGTTGCCGCCCTGGTCTGAGCGGGCGTCGATGCTGGCGAGATCGATCCGATCTCCATGGCCCCAGTCACCGATCAGATCCCGGCTGCCGCTGCCAAGGCCGGCTTCGCTGGGGCTGGCGTAGACGAACAGATCGCCGCCTTCGCCTCCCAGCGGGCTGTCGGCCCCCGCGCCGCCCTGGATGGTGTCGTTGCCCGCAGCGCCGTTGATCTGATTGGCCGTGCCGCTGCCGCTGAGGTGGTCGCTGAAGCGCGAGCCGAGCAGATGCTCGAAACCGCTGATGACATCGCTGCCGGCCCCGCCTGTGGTCTGGGCCGTGGTCAGGGCCAGGCTCAGCTTCACCCCGGCGGACGCCGATGCGTAGCTCAGGCTGTCGCCAGCCAGGTGGTTGCCCCCGATCAGGGTGTCATTGCCAGCTCCGCCGTCGATCAGGTCGTCGCCTTCGCCGCCATCGATCCGGTTGGCGGCCCCCTGGCCTAGCAGGCGATCGTTGCCACTACCGCCGATCAGATGTTCGAGCGCCACCAGGGTGTCAACTCCGCCGGCGCCTGTCGCCTGGGGGCCGTTCAGGCCCAGATCCACGGACACGGAGCCCGACGCACCGGCGTAGGACGCGGTGTCCAGTCCGTCGCCGCCGTCGAGCAGATCGTCACCATCACCCCCCAGCAACGTGTCGTTGCCGGCGCCTCCGCCGAGCTGGTCGTTGCCGGCCAACCCCAGGAGCTGATCGTTGCCCCCCTGGCCTTCGATCCAATCATCGCCGGCGCCACCTCTGAGGGTGTTGTCGGCGCTGGTGCCATTGATCAGATTGCTCACCATGCCGGCCAACGTGGAGGCTGTCCAGCTGGTGCCATCGCCGAAGCGCACGATCTGGAGGGGATTGTAATTGTTGAGAATGTTGCCGTCTCGGAAAAAGTCCTCGACGCTGATGGATTCACCGCTGCTGAGAATATCGAGACGTAGTCGGTTGCTGAGCCGTGTGATCTTGATGTCGCCTGGCTTGATCTGGCGATCGAAGTTCAGCACGTTCTGGCGTGATGCGTTGGGGTCGTGATAGGAGGACAGGATGTCGTTGCCATCATGCAGGGAGTAGTGATAAATATTGTTGCCGAGGCCTCCATGCAGCGTGTCGTTGCCTCCGGCTCCGATGAGTGTGTCATTGCCGCCGGCGCCGCTGATGCGGTCATGGCTGGCGGTGCCCACCAGTTCTTCATTGGCAGCGGTGCCGGTGAGTGCCAGATCCACCAGGTTCTGGACATGCCATGTGCTGCCGTCTTGAAAGCGGACCTGCTGCAGTGCTGTGCCGAGAATGGTGGAGGAATCGGCGCGAAAGAAGTGCTCCAGGGTGATCTGGTCATTGCTGCCGGCGACTCTGAGAACCAGATGCAGGCTCCAGCCAAAACGGCTGACTGTGACATCAACTGGATTGATTCCTGTGGCGAATTCCAGAATGTTGTTACGGTTGGGATTGTAGTCCCAGGTGGCGGCAATGAAGTCCTGGCCATCGCCCCTGGCGAAGCGGTAGGTGTTGTTGTCCTGACCGCCGATCAGGGTGTCGTTGCCGGGACCGCCTTCGATGGTGTCATCGCCCGCGCCAGCCGTGATGTAGTCATGACCCGTGCCCCCCAGCATCAAGTCATGGCCGCCAAAGCCGGTCATGGTGTCATTGCCGCCCATGCCTTTGATCGTGTCGTTGCTGCCGAGGCCCCAGAGCTGTTCAGGGGTGTCATCCCCCTGCATGGTCATCGCGCTCATGGCCTCGATCGTCCAGATCGTGCCATCACTGAAGAGCAGCTCCCGCAGCACATTCCGTGATGGATTCTGCCGATCACCTTCAAACACGGAGAGCATCGACATGCTGTCATTGGTGCCGATGATGCTCACCTTCATGTCGCTGTAGGTACGGCTCAAGCGCAGATCCGCGGGCCGGATGTCGGCATCGCAGACGATGCGGTTGACGGCTTCGCGCTGGCCATCGAGCTGGGCATCGAGCCAGGAGAAGATCTGATCCTGGCCGCCGCCCCGGCTGAGCTGGTAGCAGTTGTTGCCCAGTCCGCCGATCAGGGTGTCATTGCCGGTGCCACCGTCAAGACTGTCGTCACCTGCGTTGCCATACAGGTAGTCATTGCCGCTCTCGCCGAGTAGCCGGTCATTGCCGGCTTGGCCGTCGACAGTGTCATCGCCGGCAGCGGCCTTGATGGTGTTGTCATCGATCGTGCCCTGAATGGTGTCATGGCCGTTGGTTCCCTGAAGCGCCAGATGGGTCAGCGTCGCCTGCTCCCAGCACCTGCCATCGCTGAATTGCAGGGAATAGGTGGGAAAGCTGGGATTGCCGGGATTGTTATCTGTAAAATAGTCGTGAATGATCAGGCGATCCGTCAGGCTGATCTCCAGCTGCAAGGAGGAGCCAAGTCGGCTGACGCGCAGATCCGCGGGCTGCACATTGCCTTGCAACAGGATGGTGTTGATGCTTTGTTGTTGTAGGTCACCCATGGTGATGATCGAGTCCTGGCCATCGCCGGGGGCAAAACAGTAGAGGTTGCGTCCCGATTGACCCCGGAGGATGTCGTCTCCCTTGCCGCCGATCAGGGTGTCATCACCTTCGCCTCCATCCAGGTCGTCATTGCCCGTGCCGCCGTCCAGGACGTCATTGCCAGCCAGGCCAAACATCTGATCATTCAGGCCTTTGCCCAGGAGGATGTCATGGCCCAGTCCAGCCGCAAATCTGTCGCTGTCGTCTCCACCTTCGAGCAGCTCATTCGCGTCGCCACCCGTCAACCAAGTGTCGCTGCTGCTCCTGCGGATGTGATCGTCCACCACCAGCAGCCACAGTCGCTGGCCCAGCGGGCTGGTTGGCTCCATCGCCAGCTGACGGAAGCTGGCCATCAGTTCGGCTCCCGCCGCCGGCAGGCTGCGCATCGCCCGTCCCAGTCGCAGCAGCAGGTCGTCGCTGGGCTGGTCGCCGTAGCGTTGCTGCAGAGCGCTGATCACCCCCTTGCCATCCCAGTGGTAGCCACTCTTCTGGGGATCCAGGCGCAGCAACTCGGGCTTCAACACCGCATCCAGCAACTCCCCGGCCTCCAGCAGGTTGTTCACCAGGCCGCAGAGTTTCTCGAAGGTCTGACCGATCACGATGCCGGCGATCTCCACCTGGATTCCTTCGCCATTGCGATAGGGCGTGCCCATCAGGGCCTCCAGCGCCGCCAGGGATCGGATGTCATCCAGGCCCCTGCCCGGCCCTGCCGGCAGGTTGGCGACGCCGGTCCAGCGGTAGATCAGGGGGCGGATCAGGCTGGGCCTCAGCTCCGGCGAGGTTCGTTGCCACTCCTCCACCAACTGGCGCAGCTGCCCTGTGCCATCGCGCTGCATGGCTTGATGCAGGCTGGGAACGTTGCCCATGCCGCCAATGTTGGGCAGCCTGGCGATCTGCGGATCGAGGGGAATCGGCGCCAGGTCGCGGCTGTCGGCCTGATCCACCTGGAACCAGACATCCACCAGATCGCGCCGCTCGCCCTGGCTGGTGCGATAGCTGCCCAGCTGCCGGTGCTGGTTGCCCTGGGTATCGACGATCGTGGCGTTGTCGTAGGCCAGTTCCAGGCTGGTGATGCCTGCTGCCTCCAGGGACAGCAACTCACCGGCTTCGCTGCTGCCGTTGCCGTTGCGATCTCGCCAGAGCTGCAGGCGAGCCCAGTCGGTATCGGCGCGATCGACGCGGCCATCAGTGTTGCGATCGAACTCCTTGAGGGCTTCAAAGCCGTTGGCGGCCAGGCTGCCGTCAGCCAGAGGGGTGCGGCTGCCGAACAGTTCACGGCCCCGGTCGATGCGTTGATTGCCATCGCGGTCCCAGACCAGCAGGGCATCATCGGGGCTGACCCAGCCGCTGCGTTCGGCGTAGCGATTGCCGTCGTGGTCGAAATGAAGCGATACGGCATCCAGGGCCAGCGTCTCGATGCCATCGCCATCCAGATCAAGCACCAGCGGGCAGGAGTAGGAGGCCGCCTGAATGAGTCCACTGTTGAACAGGTACTTGAATGGCAGCAGGTTGGATACCCCCGGCAGCATGTGGATATCCGCTGGTCCCAGTCCCGCAAACAGTGACGGTCGCACGATCAACCACTGCAGGAGGGTGGCCCTGTCGAGATCGATCTGGCTCAGCTTTTCGAGCATGCCGAGGACCAGGCTCTGGGTTTCCTGTTGCATGAATGTCAGGATTGGCCTGAGGGGACTTCCCTCGATTGACATCAATTCGATGCTGTTAATCAAGCCTCCGATAAACGAAAATTGGTAGACGGGTGAATCGATGTAGTCCTTGATTGCCCGATCCAGTTTCATTAGGGGCAGGGGTAGCGTCCAGTCGTATTGAGAGGCTCTCCACTGCAGTGATGCGGTGCCAACAAGCAGGCCTAAATCCGACATCAGGCGTGTGCCGATCGCGGGGCTCTTTGCGATCATTGCCAGCCCGATCATTTGGGGCAGCTCTTCCCATAATGGTTGGCGATCTTTGCTGTGGTGGCTCCACTTGATGATCGAAGCGGCGATTTGCTGGGAGGAGTCGGCAATCGGGAAGTATGAAGGAGGCTTGAAAATTCCCGTGCCTGTCTCCAGTCCCTGGAGCAGTTCTTCCTTCATGTGGGCTGCCACAGGGTCCGCTATCTCCTGGAGGGGATCCAGCAGCTTCAGGAAGTTGCCACCTACATGGCCTCTGCCGAGGCGGGCCACCAGGTCGTCGTGGCGGTAGTAGTGAGTTGCCTGGAGGTTGCTGACTTTGGTGGCGTCGTAGTTGCGGTATTGCTTTAAGGCCCATTCGCCGCCGAGGGCGTTCCAGGTGGTGAGGACGACTTTGCTGGCGTCGATTTGCTGGTTGCCTGCCACGAGGTCGTAGGCCGTGAATTGGGCCAGGGCGCCGCCGAGGCTATGGCCGGTGATGTCGATGCGGCTGGCTTTGGCAAGTAGTTCATTGATTAGATTTTGAATTTCTGCTTCACTCTTCTTGTATTGAGGCCAGCCTTTGTTGACATCGGTGTTGATGTCCGCCATGTTCTGTTCGGTGCCTCGGAAGGCCACGATGTACTCGTCTGCTCCAATCTTGCGGTAAACGGTGAGATACAGGCCGGCGTCATTGGTGATCGTCTGGCCTGTGCTGTTGTAGCCCGCCGGCGGGTTCTCGCCATAGGCGGCAAAGGCGGCATCCAGCAGGACGCGGGGATCCGGTGCCATGGGTCAATGGTGGAAAAGAGTTGTTGAAAAAGAGACTCAGCCGGCCTTGGGCTCAGCGGCCCATTCGCCTGGCGCAGAGATCCACCACCACCAGAATCCGGCCCCCTTCGCGGGGCAGGGATCGCTGGTCGAGGTATTCCTCGAAGGCGTAGGCCAGCTGGCAGCCGTCGGCGGACAGGGCTGGCTGGCTGACGAAGCCCGTCTCCAGCCGCTCGTAGCGGCCATCGGGCTGCACCAGGTAGGCGCCGGCGGTTCCAGGGGAGCCATCCGGATCAAACCCCGCCGTGGTGATCACCAGGCCGTTGCGGGCCTTGAGGAACAGGATGTCGCCTCCGCGGGTGTTGACCCACGGGCCTGCCGGTACGTTGAGAGGGTGGCCCCGATGCTGTTCGTCCAGGTGCCAGATGGTCAGTTGGTTGGTCTGCAGCCAGCGTCTGCGTTCCTCCGGGCTGAGATTGATGTCGTACAGCAAGTATCCGGGCTGGGGATGCCAGTCTGTGATTTCGATCAAGGTGGGCAGATCTACTTTGATGCCTGTGTCTTGTCGGCGCTCTAGGTTGTTCCCAAGATGAGTTACTGAATAATTGTGTCGAACGCCATCGATGCCAAAGTCAAGATAGCCCTCGCCTGGTCGCAGCTCTTCCCAGTTGTGCCTAGCTAGCTGGTCGGGTACGGGATGGCTGTCGCAGGTGAATCGACTGCTGTAACTAAAGCCTTTCCCTGGTGTCTTTCTTCCTGCATATTCGACTTTCTTGCTCGGGAAGGTGATGTGGTAACTCTTCCAGGCCTGTCCTGTCGATTCTCTCTTGGAAAACATGATGCTCTTGCCATTCACGCAGAAGCTTGTCGGTCCTTCGAGCAACGGCTTCGCAGGCGACTGCCTGTCCCAGCTGTACAGCCATGACTTGCCCTGGGTCTGAACGGGGTAGCCGGCAAACACCACGGTGTCATGGCCGATCCAGTCGATTTTTCGGCCGGGAACGATGCCCTGCAGGACGGTCTTGGGATAGGGCGTGATGTCGGGCTTGGGCTGGGGCGCCGGCATCAGTGCCTGCAGCAACCTTGCCGGCAGCATGCAGCCAGTGTTGGTGATCATCAGGAGGAACAGAACGAGAGCCGTGGTCATGCCGAAGGCTCGGGATGTGGTCGGTGCGGGCCGGGTAGGCCCCTGTCGCCAGTGTTCCCAGCTACCGTCAACCCCTCGCCCGTCACGCCCGCGCCCGTCCTGCCCGCGCTGCCGGTTGCCGCCCCTTGCTGCCCTTGCCATCGCCTCTCTAGGTCCGCTCGTG
>JBAPUA010000089.1:0-1623 GCA_049282435.1 Cyanobium sp.
CGCCGGCGCAGCTCGTCGAGGGAGAAGAGCAGGATGCGAGCCACGGGACCCCGTCAGGCCGTCGGGGCGGGCTCCGCCGGCGGCGCCGGATCGGCGGCAGAGAGGCGCCGCATGAGCGGCAGGAGCGCCACCGCCACCACCGCACCGACGACGGCCACGCCGCCGAGGCCGTTGAAGAGCCGCATGTAGAGCGGGAGCGTCTGCACGGGGTCCGTGACCGCCTCCGGAACGCTCGCGAAGGTGGCGACGAGGCTCCCCAGGTACTGCGAGATCCCGGTGGCGAGGAACCAGAGCCCCATCACGAAGCCGCGGAGGCCGGGGCCGACGTAGCGCGCGACCATGGCGAGTCCCATGCCGCTGATGAGGATCTCGCCGAGCGAGTAGAGGCCGTAGCCCCCCACGAGCCACCACACCGAGACCTTTCCCTGCTGCGCGAAGAGGCCGCTCACGCCGAAGGTGAAGAAGCCGGCGGCGAGGACCACGAAGCCGAGCGCGAACTTCGCGGCCACGGAGAGGTCCCCGGGGCCGCGGGCCAGTCGGCCGTACCCCCAGGCCACGATGGGGCCGAGGACGAAGATCCAGAGGGGGTTCAGCGCCTGCAGCTGGCCCGGGGGGATCTCGTAGCCGAAGAGGAACCGGAGGTCGACGTTGCGCAGCGCGAAGAGGGTGAGCGACGTCGACATCTGCTGGTAGAAGATGAAGAAGAGGATGCCCTGCGCGGTGAGCACGAAGACCGCGATGAGCCCCTTGCGCTCCTGCGGCGTGCCGCGCGCGATGAGGATCCCGAAGATCCCCAGGATGGCGATGGCCGCGGTCCAGACGACCATGCGGGCCAGCCCCAGGTCCTGCACCACCACGGTCACGAAGGCCACGGCGGCCGCGGCGCCGACGAGCACGACGGCGAGCTTCTTCAGCTCGAGCGGGGCGAAGTCGGGCGGCGATCCCACCTGCGCCAGGTGGCGCCGCATGAGGAAGTAGTTCACCACCGAGAGCAGCATCCCGGCCGCGCAGACGCCGAAGGCGGCGTTCCACCCGGCCCAGATGGCGATGAGGGGCGTGAGGATCTGGGAGAAGGTCGCCCCGACGTTCACCGCCATGTAGTAGAGCGTGAAGGCGCTGTCGATCTTGGAGGGCTCCCCCTCGTAGACCTTGGAGACCAGGTTCGCCGGGTTGGCCTTGAAGAGGCCGTTGCCCACCGCCACCACGCCCAGCGCCGCGAAGAGCGGCCCGTCCGGGATGGCGAGCAGGAGGTAGCCGAGCGCCAGCACCAGCGCGCCCAGCACCGTCATGCGCCGGCTGCCCAGCACCCGGTCGCCGATCCAGCCACCCACCGCGGGCGCCGCGTAGACCAGCGCGGTGAAGGCGCCGAAGGTGAGGTTGGCGCGGTCGTCGGTGTAGCCGAGCCTCTGCACCATGTAGAGCAGGACGACGGCGGTCATGCCGTAGTAGCCGAAGCGCTCCCACATCTCGACGAGGAAGAGGGTGGCGAAGGCGATCCGGCGCTGCTTCGGAGGCATGGCCCCGGGGATGGCGGTCGTCATGGCGGGGCACTCTACGGTAGAATTCACCCTTCCGGAGAGTCCGTGCACCCCCGCATCCACATCCCCCTGGCCACCCTCGCCG
>JBAPUA010000090.1:0-4108 GCA_049282435.1 Cyanobium sp.
GCCGGCTTGGCGGCGGTGACCACAGCGGCCAGCGACAACTCCGTGGCGGGCTGGAGATTGGCCTGGAAGGCAGAGAGCGCTTCAGCCAGGACGCATTCGGCCTGCCACTGGCGCTCGTGGGGACTGACGTGCTCGCCGAGCAGCGGCGGACCGGTGGAGGGGGTGGTGTCCATGGAGCGTGGGGCGGGACCGTCGCCCGCATGGCCCGGATCTTAGGGGCTCGCTAATGCGGGGCGCAAGCCTCCCTCAGGATTCCGAGGCTGCTGGAGGTTTGGCCTGGCTCCGGCTTCCCGTGCCCTTGCGGCTGCGGCCCCTGGGTTGGGCCGCTTCCGCCTGGCCGCCAGCCGGTTCGGCGGTGCCGGCCGCTGGGGGCAGGGTTTCGAGCCAGGTCTGGATCCAGCGCTCGGGCAGCCACTCGCCGTCCCACAGCTCCTTGAGCTGCTCGGGTTCGTAGTCGCCAAACGAGGTGAGCACCGTGCGCAGCTGCTTGCGCAGGGGCAGGGGGGCCTGGCGCGCGATCTCCTGCACCGCCTCGAAGGCATCGAGGTCGCGCGCGTCGACGGCGCTGCTCACCAGCTCACGCCAGGCCTGGCTCAGGGCCCTGGCCTCCTGGAGTGCCACAGGGGGCGCCTCGGGCCTGGGCTTGGGCTGGAAGGCCGTCGGCACTGGCCGCAGGCCGACATAGCAGCTCCACAGCTCGATCGGTCCCCACAGGGTCCCGTCGTCATCGACGATCGCCGTGGCGCCCTTGATCTTGTCCTTGAGGGCCTGCGTCTTGAGCCGACTCCAGTCTTGCTCGGCGATGCGGCGGTTCACTTCGGCGAGCTGGAAGAAGGCGGGCCGGCGCAGCTCACCGGCCTTGCCCTGCTCGATCGCGCTGAGGTTGCCGTAGCTGATCGCCGGGAAGCCGGCCTCCTTGCCCCAGTCGGCGACGGTGTACTGGGTCCAGCCGTTGCGCTCCCGCCACAAGCGGAGCATGCGCCCGAAGGCCAGGCGAGCCTCGGCCTGGCGCGCCTCGATCTCAGCGAAGAATTCGGCCATGCCTCACAAGGCTGAGGTTCGTTAGCGGCACGGTAAGGCATGGCGCTGAGGCTGCCTAGCGTTCACAAGTCTTTGATGCGCAAGTGCCTCAAGCGTCGTATCTGAACCCCCCTCAGCCTTGCAAGGACGGGCCAAACGGGATACGGTTCGACTCCCCGCGCTCCCAAGTCGTGCGACCCCTTGCCGTGCGTCTGCCCCCTGAGCTGATCCACTGGCTCGACGCGCACCGCGGCGGCGAGGCCCGCACCACCTTCCTGCGGGCGATCCTGCGCGATCACATTCGCCGCCAGAGCAGGAGCAGGTCTCGTAACCGCCCTGCGGTGAGGGACGCAACCAAGGAGAGCACCACCGCCCCACAGCGGCAGCCACCGCTGCTCTGAGCCCTCACCTTCAGGCCCTGCGCTGATGCCCCTGCCTGCCCAGCTGATCGAGAGCCTGCAGGCGATCGATTCCGACTGGGCGCTGCTGCCGATAGATGGCCACAAACGACCGGTCGATGCGCTCAGCGGTGAGCCACTGCTGGCCTGGGGCAACAGCGGCCTCGACCTCGAGGCGATCACCGCCCTTGCAGGTAACCCCCACGTCCATGCCGTTGGGTTGCTGCTCGGGCCAGAGTCTGGGGTGCTGGCCCTTGATTTCGATGGGCGCGGGGCGGCCGCCTGCTTTCGCCGCATCTACGGCCGCTCGCACCGTGACCTGCCGGCCACCGTCGGCTGGTCATCGGGGCTGCCCCATCGCGGCCAGCTGGCCTTTCGGGTGCCCCGCGAGTGCTGGGACCTGCTGCGGGGCCGGCGCCGCTGGACCGGTGCTGCCCAGGGCGGCAAGGCCCGAACGGTCTTTGAGCTGCGTTGGGCGGGCCACCAATCGGTTATTGCCGGCGTCCACCCCAAGACGGGCCACTACCGCTGGATGCAGGGCCGCTCCCCGGATCAGGTGTCGGTGGCCGATGCCCCGGAATGGCTGCTGGAGCCGCTCTACAAGCAGCCCGATGAACCGGTCTGCGGTGACTACGCCCCCACGGCGGCGGATGTGCCCCGCGCCCTTGACCTGCTCCAGCACATCCCTCCGTTGGAGGACTACGAGGGCTGGCTCACGGTCGGCATGGCCCTCCACTCGGTCGATCCCGGCCTGCTGGCTGCCTGGGTGGAGTGGTCACGGGGCTGCGCCGGCTTCGATGAAGCCGAGTGCCTGGCCAAGTGGCGCTCCTTCAAGGGCCGTGGCGTCACCATCGGCAGCCTCCACCACCACGCCGCCGCGGCCGGCTACCAGTACCCGTGGCCGGCCGGAGACGGGCCGCGGGGTGACACTCAGGAGCGCGAGGCCCCGTCCGCTGGACCCCAGCCGCTTCCCGAACCCGCCCGCGATGCGGTGATCGCCGGGCTGCTGGAGCAACTGCTGGATCTACTGCTCGAAACCCGCGACACCTGGGCGCAGGAGCAGGCGATTCGCTCCGACCTCTGGAGCCTTGGGGTGACGGGCCAGGCGATCGACGAGCGCATCTACTACGCCCTGGCCCACCGCTGGGAGCTGCCGCTGCAGAACTCCCACAACGGCGGCAGCCGCAACCGCCGCCTCAGCGATCCGATCACCTCGCCGGCTGAGGACCTGCTGCCGGGCTTTCTACTTTGGCGCCGCGATCACCTGCTGTTTGGCGCCGGCGGCAGCGGCAAGACGATGGCGGCGGCGGCGATGGCGGTCTGCTGCATCAAGGGCCTCCCCTTCCTCGATCAGGAGATCCCGCCGTCACGCCGCGGGCGTGTGCTGTGGATCGGCACCGATGGCGGCGAGGGCGCCCGGGCGATGGTGCGCGAGTACCTGGAGGATCTCGGCTGCGCCGAGGACCCTTGCGTGGATGAGCAGCTGACGATCTGGGCCGCCGAGCCGGCCGATGGCCTGCCCTCCTGGTGCTGCAGCCCCTCCGGCCTGCAGGAGCTGCGCCTGGAACTGGCCGGTGGTGGCTACGCCCTGGTGGTGATCGATTCGCTCAAGGCGGTGCTGGAGCTCGCCGGCATCAACTTCGGCATCGGCCCGGTCGGCACCCTGCTGCGCCTGCTGCAAGCGCTGGTGTGCCGCCACTGCTCCCTGCTCTGGCTGCACCACCCGGCTGGGGGCAAGAGTGCCGGCAAAGGGCTGCAGGCCGCCGCCGGCAGCCAGAACATCAATCAGATTCCCTCGGCGGTGCACCAGCTCACCCGCAAGCTCGAGGACCGGGGGCCCTGCAACGTCTGGAGCGTCCACAAGCTGCGCGGCAGCCCGCCGCGGGAGTTCAGCTATCGCCTCACGGAAGACGGCTTTGCGATCACCGAAGGCCTGATCACGCGCAACTGCCGCGTTGCGGTGCTTGATGCCATCGAGCTGCGGCAGGCGGGCGGTCTGCCGACCAGCACCGCCTACCTGTGCACCGATCTCGGCGGCTTCCAGGAGGGCTCGGTGCGCAACAACCTCACCTGGCTGCGCAAGCGGGGGCTGGTGCGCAAGGCGGGCCTGGCATGGCGGCTGAGCCCGCAGGGGCAGAAGCTGCTGGAGCTGACGCGGCAGGGCGGCGCTGAACAGCAGATCTGGATGACCTGAACAGGACTGCTCGCCGGCATGCCTTTCGTGGCCGCTGACGGGTGATTCAGCCGTTCTATTCCTTGAAACCTGTTGCAGGGCAGTGGATCTCTAGGAATCTTTCACGGCCTTGAGCGCATCGCTGGCTTTTCCCCTTCCCACGGGGCCATCGCCTGCATGGTCGCTCCAGCGACATCACCCGATCCAATCCTTGAAACCTGTTGCAGGACAAGCGATCTCGCCGAATCCTCCACAACCTTGATCCCATCACCCGGTGTGTGTCCCCCTTCTATAAAATGAAAAAGTGATTTTTTCTCTCTAAAGGCTTGCAGTGCAGTCGTTCTCAGCGATCAAAATGGATGAAAAAGCCGTGAAAAGCTGTGAAAACGTCGTGAAAACAGACCCGCAGCTGCTTTTTCACGGCCATTCCCGTGCTTTTCATCGATTTCATTCCTTGTAACCGTTTGCTGCGCAATCGATCTGCCGGAATTTTTCACGAATTCACTCCCTTACGTGT
>JBAPUA010000091.1:0-4143 GCA_049282435.1 Cyanobium sp.
TCCCCGCCTATCTGCCCGGCAATGCGGCCACCAGCTACCTGCAAGCCAACTACATTGCCGCCAATCCCAATCCCATAGGCAAAAAGCAACGGCTGGTGGCGGCAACGGATGGCAGTTCCTATTCAGAAGTGCATCGTCGTCATCACCCAGTATTTCGCAATATTGTCTCCAGGTTTGGCTACTACGACATGTTCCTGATCAATCCCCAGGGACAGATCGTTTACACGGTGTTCAAAGAAACTGATTTTGGCACTAACTTGGAAACAGGTCCATACAAGGACAGCAATCTCGCCCAGCTGGTGCGGCAGGTGATCGCGTCAAAGCAGAAGGATTTCACACAACTGGTCGATTTTGCCGCCTATGCCCCCTCCTACGGCACGCCCGCCTCCTTCATCGCCGCTCCGATCTACGACGGCTCAAGACTGGTGGGCGTGCTGGCCTTTCAGATGCCCGTTGATGAGATCAACAGGGTGATGACCGGCAATCAGCAATGGCCCCAGCACGGACTCGGCAAATCGGGAGAAACGATCCTGGTGGGCAATGACAACCTGATGCGCTCGGCCTCCCGCTTCTTTCTGGAGAATCCCACAGCCTTTCTCGCCCAACTGAAGTCACGGGGCTTTAAAGATGATGCCATTCAGCGCCTGCGACAATACGGCACCACGATCCTGCAGCAGCCGGTGTCCACACCGGCGGCCACCAAGGCGATCGCCGGCGGCAGTGGCACCTTGAATGTCGTCGACTATCGCGGTATCCCCGTGCTTAGTTCCTATGCGCCGCTGCAGATCCAGGGGCTCAACTGGGTGATCCTCTCCCAGATGGATCTGGCGGAGGCCTACGCCCCGATCTACGCCTTTCAGCGTCAAATTTTAGTCTCGGTGACTCTGCTCATCCTGCTGATCACCCTGCTGGCCATGGCCTTGGCCCATCTATTTGTCAAGCCAGTGCAGCAACTGATCGAGAGTGCCCGCAGGGTATCTTGCGGCGAACTGACGGGCATTCCCGAGTTGCAATCCAGGGATGAGTTCGGCGAACTGGGCCAGTCGTTCAATGCCATGGTGCAGACCCTCCAGACTCAGACAGCGCTTGTGGATCAAAAGAATCAAGAGAATGAGCGGCTGCTGTTCAGCGTCTTTCCCTCAGCGATTGCCAGGCGGCTGCAGCGGGGTGAAAGTCAGATTGCCGAGGAAGTGAACAACGTGGCGGTGCTTTTCGGTGACCTGAAGGGCTTTTCGAAACTTGTTTCTGCGCTCAGTGCCTATGAATCCCTGGCCATTCTCAACGATCTGGTGGCCTCCTTCGATGACCTGGGAGAAAAATTCGGACTGGAGAAGGTGAAGACCATTGGCGACAATTATTTGGCAGTATGCGGCCTGTCCGTACCCTACCTCGACCATGACAAACGGGCCCTGGATTTTGCCATCGAGATGCTGGGCATTCTGAGGCGTTTTAATCTTGAGCGGGGCTTCCAGCTCGGTATCCAGATCGGCATCCATTCCGGCGACATTGTGGCCGGAATTGTGGGCAAGAGCCGGGTGGTCTATGACATCTGGGGAGAAACGGTGAAGCAAGCCCACGCCCTCAGCCAGGCCTGCCCCTGCGGCGCCGTGGTGGTTTCAGAGGTGGTGCATCACCGGCTCGAAGATCTCTATCAATTTGAGCCCACCAGTGCCGACAGCCAAGCACCGCCGGGCAGCAAGGCCTGGCGGCTCAGCGGCGCCAAGGTGGGGGCGGCCAGTGAACTGCCAGCGCTCCGATGAGCACAGGCGCGCCCATCTGGATCTGGGGCATCGGCCTGGCGATCGGCTTTCCCCTGCTCACGATCCTGCTGGGGGAGCTGATCCACCGCCTGCAGCGGCGGAAGCTAAACATCGCGGGCCCGGTGCGGCTGGTGCGGGATGTGCTGCTGCCGATGCTGGTGCTGTTGGTGTTCCAGCAGCACCTGCTGCTGCTGGACCCCGGCGGCCGTCTGTTCAGAACCGTCGAGACGGTGTTCTGGGTGTGCGTGATCCACGCCGCCCTGTCACTGCTCAACGTGATCCTGTTCGAGCAGGCAGAAGCTGACACCTGGCGGGCCCGGGTGCCGAAGCTGCTGATCGACCTGGCCCGGCTGTTCCTGATCCTGCTGGGCACGGCGTTCGTGCTGGCCACGGTGTGGAACGCCGATCTGGCCGGTCTGGTCACCGCCCTGGGGGTGAGTTCGATCGTGATTGGCCTGGCCCTGCAGGACACCCTCGGCAGCGTGATGTCGGGGATTGCGCTGCTGTTCGAGCGGCCGTTCACGGTGGGGGACTGGCTGGAGGTGAGTGGTGTGGCGGGTCAGGTGATCGATATCAACTGGCGAGCGGTGCGGTTGCTGACCCTGGAGCGGGAAATGGTGGTGATTCCTCACAAGCTGATCAGCAGTGAGGTGATTCGCAATTTCACCAAGCCCACCTCAATCCATGCCGAACGGATCCAGATCGGCTTTTCCTACAACGATCCACCCAACCTGGCCAAACAGGTGTTGAAAAATACGGCCCTCGAAACCAAGGGCATCCTGCTGGATCCCCAGCCCGAAGTATTCACGCTCAACTATTGCGATTCTACAGTTAACTACGAGGTGAAGTTCTTCATCCGCGACTATGGCGAAATCGAACAGATCCGCGAGCGATTCATGACCAGGGTATGGTACGCGGCCAAACGCGACAACCTTTCAATTCCCTTCCCAATCCGCACCCTGTATCACTTCCATGGGCCCACCAGCCAGCAGAAAGGCATCGCCAAGAAATTCAGCGAAAGCCTGCAGGCTATCCCCTCCTATGTGCCGATCAATCGCGAGGAAAGCAGCCAGACAACCGCCACATCAGGAATTGCCCTTCAGCATTTTGCAGCCGGAGAAAAAGTGATTCGCCAGGGCCAGCTGGACAATGAACTTTTTATTATTGTCACTGGACAAGCGACGATGTTTGCCCGCCTGGAAACGGGGGAAGAAATAGAATTACTTTCCCTTAGAAATGGAGAATTCTTCGGCGAGATGAGCCTGTTTTCTGGCGAACCAAGCGCCGTAACCATAGCTGCTAGCAACGATCTGGAGGTGATGAAAATCTCAGCCAAAGTGGTCAATCAGATGATCGATCGCCAGCCCAGCTTTGCCCGCGAAATCGGCCAAATCCTCGAAATTCGCCGCTTGGCCATCCAGGAAACCACCCAAGCTCACCTCCAGTCCAAGCATGCACAACAGGGCCACCTTAAAGTCTAATCAAGCCGATCTGTCCCGCCGCGGTCTCTCCACCTGGCTCAGGGAACTCCTGATTGGCGATCGGGACGGTTTCCGCCGGGGTCGATTTCGGACTGGATGTCGGCGGGCCGCTTCACCCATGGCAGACAACCCTCCTGACACCGCCCTGAGCATCCGTTCAGATGCCTGGGAGGTTGCTGAGGCTACAGCCTGGTGCCCCTGCAGGCGCCTGAATCGGTATTGTGCTGATCTTCCAGGTCGGGCTGTCTGACGGTTCAGCTATAGCCGAAGCGGCGCACATACCATGCCTTGACCAGCTGGGTGAGCAGGCAATAGCAGAGTAGGATGACAGTCAACCAAGCAAAGTAAGCGAGGGGTAGATGCACCATGCCCAATGCCGAGCCGATCGGTGTAAAGGGGATCGCGATGCCGATCGCCATCACCACTAGGGTGATGGCGGCCATCAGGGGTGCTGGGTTGCTTTGGAAGAAGGGAACATGGGCTGTACGAATGATGTGCACGATCAGCGTCTGGGTCATCAGACTTTCGACGAACCAACCTGTTTGGAAGAGGGCCTGACTCTCTACCGTATTGGCGTCAAAGACAAACCACATCAGGGCAAATGTGGCGTAATCAAACAACGAACTGACCGGGCCAATGAACACCATGAAATTTTTGAGATCACTCACCTTCCACTTTCGTGGGAGCTTTAGATAATCTGAGTCAACACGATCAAAGGGAATACCAGTCTGGGAGAAGTCGTAGAGGAGATTGTTCAGCAGAATCTGAACCGGCAGCATGGGCAGAAATGGCAGCATCATGCTTGCCCCGAGCATGCTGAACATGTTGCCGAATGCAGAGCTGGTGCCCATTTTGATGTACTTGGTGATGTTGCCGAAAGTGCGGCGTCCTTCCATCACACC
>JBAPUA010000092.1:0-3805 GCA_049282435.1 Cyanobium sp.
GATCACCCCATACTCCGCCAGCTTCTCCTTATAGGTGGTGGCGATCGAAACGCTGTCAAATACCGCATCGACAGCCACATTGGACAGTCGCTTCTGCTCACTTAGGGGAATGCCAAGCTTATCGAAAGTTTCGAGCAGCTTGGGATCAACCTCATCAAGACTGGCCTTCTTGGCCTGCTGCTTGGGTGCCGCGTAGTAAATAATATTCTGGTAATCGATCGGTGGATGACCGATCGCAGCCCAGTCAGGCTCTTCCATCTGCAGCCACTGGCGATAGGCGCGCAGACGGAAGTCAAGCAGGAAGGCAGGCTCTTCTTTTTTGGCTGAAATCAGCCGCACGACATCCTCACTCAGGCCCTTGGCAATCTTTTCGGTTTCAATGTCAGTCACAAAACCGTACTTGTACGGCTGACTGACCAGATCACCAACGGTGGCGGCAGAGGTCATCGGAGCAACGGCATCAGCCGGCAACAAGGGATTGAACGTCTTCCAGGGAGATTGTCTGGCCTTCTCCACGGAACGGGTTGTCCTCAGTCAGGAACAACATGCAATGGCATTCTTTACGTTCCCGCATCGGCACGCAGGGGCAATTCCAGAAGGCCTGGGCCACTTCGGCCTCCTTGTCCTCGTAATGGCGGCAGGGACAGAGAGCTCCGCCGAGCTCATCCTTGTGGCGGGCCAGACCCTCCAAGACCACCGCGGTCACGCCAGGATCGCTGCAAAAATAAGTACCGGTGCGCTTGGCGTAGGTCTCGGCGAACTTGCGAATCACTTCCAGGCTGTCAGCGGCCTTTGAATCGGCTCCAACAGCGGTCGCTTCGGCAATTGCCGCATCAGGCGAACCCGCGGCAGCGGCAGGATTGACAACGTCAGACATGAAGACAGCAGCGGCAGGATGCTCGCACCAATGGCTATTTACGAAACAATGGTGTTTCGTTTCAAGTGAGCCTAGGGCACCGAAGCCGCCCATGGGTGCAAGCTGCCATTGTGCCTGCAGCCCGTCCGGGCAGTGGCGAACCTGCAGGCTCTGGCGCCGCTCGTCACTGTCCCGGAACGCGTGGCATCGTGTGGACTGCACGCATGCACCATGAGCGCTTCGCTCCCGGCCAAAGGTCCTTCGATGGCGACTCCCGCGCCCACTCGCGAGGCGGCGTTGGCCCTGCTGCTGCGTCAAGGCGAGGCCACGGCCTCCGAGCTGGCTCGCAAGCTGGGGGTGTCCGTCCAGGCCATGCGTCGCCATCTGCGCAGTCTGGAAGACGATCATCTGGTCGAGTCCAGCCCCTGCAGCGAAGGCCCCGGCCGGCCGAGCAACCGCTGGCGACTGACGTCCGGTGGCCACAGCCGCTTTCCCGATGGCAGCGAACACTTCGCCCTCGGCCTGCTGCAGTCCCTGGCCAAGAGCCTGCCGCCAGAGACCATCCATGAATTGATGAATCAGCAGGCGCTGGCCAAGGCCAGCGACTACCGCGGCCGCATCGGCGAGGGCTCCCTGGCCCAGCGACTGGAGCGGCTGGTGGAGATCCGCAAAGCCGAGGGCTACGTCGCCGAACTGGACCGGGACCCCGGCGATCCCGCCGCCGAAGCGTGGGTCATCAGCGAGTTCCACTGTTCGGTGATGCGCATCGCCGAGGAGTTTCCGATGGTCTGCGACCAGGAGCTGCAGCTGATCGGCCAGACCTTCCCCGACTGCCAGGTGGAGCGGGTGCACTGGCGTCTGCAGGAGGGGCACTCCTGCGGTTTCCGGCTCCGACCGCTGGCCGCCGCGGCCAAGACGTGCCCGGCCCAGCCCGTGGCGGACCGCTGAGCCGGTGCTGAACCTCGCCGAACTGGCCGAGCTGGAGAGCAGCCTGTTGCCGGCCCTGGAACGGCACCACCTGCGCCTGCTGGCCCATGGCCTGCGCACCCTGCAGCTGATCGCCGGACGCCCCCGGGGCCCGGCGCCCGATCACGACGCCATCGCGACCTGGGTGCGGGCCCAGCCCCAGGTCTCTGGCGATCCAGCGTTTGCCGCCGCCTTCAGCACCCAGCTGGGGGCGGCGGCCCGCCAGCTGGAGGCCATCGCCACGGCACCGGAGCTGGCCCTGGACCTCAGCCTGGCGGAGCTGATCGCCTGGGCCCGCCGCCAGGCTGACGCCAGGATTGCGATCATCAACCCAGTTTTCACGCCCCAGGGCGACCAGACCCCGTGAGCGAATCCATCGACGACGCCCTCAGTTTCTTCCGGCTCAGCTGCGGTCAGTGGCGCTCCCAGCGCAGCAGCCATCACCTGCTGCACCGCCGCGCCGAGGCCGGCGGATCGTTCATCGAGGTCGTCGAACTGCAGGCCAGCGATCCGCAGCTGATCGCCATCGCCCAGCTGCACAGTCAGGACCCGGCGGCCCTGGTGGGTGGCTGCCGGGTGCGCTGGAGCGGTTCGATGGCCTGGGACAAGGCCGGCGAAGCCCACGAAGGCGAGAGCGTCTTCGGCCTGATCCCCACCGACGGGCGGGGCCGCCAGGGGCTGCTGCTGCGCGACCGCGGCTACGCCGAGACCGCTCCGGTCGCGGGCCATTTCGCCATGGACGAGCGCGACTCCCTGGTGCTGACCACCGACTACGAGACGATGAGCAGCCTCGAGCGCTTCAGCTTTGCCGGGCCGAACGTACGCCTGCGCACCAGCACGGTCGAAGGCCTCTCGAACACCGCCTCCTTCTGCGTCGAGACCAGGTTGGGCGGCAGCGAGGAGTCCGGCAGCGCCACCAGCTCCAGCCCGCCCGCCGGGCCCCTGTCGCCACTGGGCTGGTGAGGGGGACTGGCGGGCGGACCATTCGGTCGCCAACGTTACGGTCTGTAAGGCCTGGCGAGGCTGAGGGAAGCCCGCTGAGCCCGCACTTCTACGATCATCAGCGACGGATAACTGGACCACGCGTGGCTCTTCCACTCCTCAAGTACGCTCCCACGACCCAGAATTCCCGGGTGAAAGCCCTCCGGGTCGGCTCCGATGAGGACCCCAAGGCCGCCTCACTCGACAAGGCGCTCAACCGCGAAGACCAGAACTTCGTGATCGAGTCGGCCTATCGCCAGATCTTCTTCCACGCCTTCAAGGTCGACCGCGACCGCACCCTGGAAAGCCAGCTGCGTGACGGCCAGATCACCGTTCGGGACTTCATCCGTTCGCTGTGTCTGTCGGACACCTTCACCCGCAGCTTCTACAACCTCAACAGCAACTACAAGGTGGCTCGCCATCTGGTGGAGAAGCTGCTGGGCCGCACCACCCACGGCAAATCAGAAGAGATCGCCTGGTCGGCAGTGCTGATGACCCGTGGTGTCCGCGGCATGGTCGACGACATCCTCAACTCCCAGGAGTACCTCGACGCCTTCGGCTACGACACGGTGCCCTATCACCGCAACCGGGTGGTTGGCTCCCGCGTGGTGGGTGAGACCCCCTTCAACCTCACCTCTCCCCGCTACGACTCTTATTACCGGAGCATCCTGGGCTTCCCCCAGATCATTTACACCGGCACCACCCGGTCGTTCCCGGAGCGGGCGCAGCAGCGCCGAGGCGGATTCCCCGCGGACTATCTCCCCTGGGTGCGCTCGATGCCGGCCCTTCGCGGTGTCGGCGGCGCCCAGGGCAACACCAGCATCGACTACCTGGCCAAGGTGCCCTACCGCAGCATCGGCCGCTGAGGAACAGCAGCTGAGCGGGGTGGGTCGGTCCCGCCGTGTCAGCCCGGCACCACAAAACCGGCTTTTCATTCCTTTCAACCGGGGGGGCGGACGTCGCAAGGCGCTCGCCCCCCGTTGCTTTGGCGGGGCCTGGGAG
>JBAPUA010000093.1:0-9772 GCA_049282435.1 Cyanobium sp.
GAATTTGATTGTTTCGTTTCTGGGTGCATCCAAGCCATAAACTGGTTGGCATTCCCCATGACTGGAGCATTCACACTCGCTGAGGCCATCTTGTATCGCTGATCAGGTCGTTCTGCTAGCGCAACAAGATGTTTCGTCATGTACTGTAAATGCAGTGCTCCTTGTTTGATCTTGCCGGCATCTGCAAATTGGCTAGGGCTCAGGACGGCAAAATGAGACGTTTCCACTGGTCGGTAACGACCGGGAATTGCATATTTCTCAGCGTGCAGCATCGAGGTAACCGAAATACCAAACCGATTAAATTCCTGATAGAATTTAGCTACTTCTAGAGGATCCATACTAACATCGGTCACCAAGAGTAGCCGTGATCCTGGGAACTGCACGCCATGCTGCTGATACCAAGAGATCGCTGAATAAGCATCTTTCTTTTCTTTGACGACATAAGTGAAAGTAAGAGTTGTATCGTTTTCCTCGAATGGCAGGCCAACTCTTTTCAGAATACTGCGCCAACGTTGCTTGTAGGTATGTTTTTCTAGCACTTCATTCAAGGCCTTGTGGCGCATGCTGTCCACTTCATGCTCAGTAAGTGATTTCAGCATCTCCGGATCGCGGTCGTGAAACACGACCATGTCTCCGAATAATTCGTCAACACCTTGTGAATAGTTTGATACTACAAGTGTATTGCTCGACATTAGCTCAAAGACTCTTCGCGCAAACATGGTAGATGAGTCTGTGACGGTATTAATGTTTAAGCCGTAAATGCTAGATTTGTAGGCCTCGGATATCTTATTATGAGCCAGACCGGGCTTGATGTATTTTGCAAATCGGGTTGGCCATTGGTGCATGGGATCACTATCCAAGTGATATCGGTCGAAGATCTGCAAATCAAAGCCATCATTAATCAAACTATCCAGTATTGCTGACATAACCCGGGAGCGCTCGGTATGATTTTGATACCAGCTCCCTGCGAATACGACCTCGGCGTCTCGCTTTTCGTTCTCGATCGGATTGAATAAGCGGGGGTTTGTTGCAAAAGGCAGCGGGAAAACATTCTTTAGTCGGTTTATTTTCTTGTAGCCATCAACGCACTCTACAGCTGTGGTAAATACATAATCGAAGAGCATTGACGTACGCACAAAATCGTGCACGCGATCGGAATAATGCGTAGGGTCTTCTTTGTTCCAGAAGACAGTTGGCACTCCCTCCTTTCGGCAGTAGTCAAGGATCGCCAAAAGAACTGTCCTGTTTTCATTATTGAAATTGACACTGGGGTAAATCTTTCCTTTCCATGGTCTTTTCTGCGAGTTCGGGCCCGACCAGGCTGATTCGCAGAAGAAAATATCTGGCTTACTCTCTTCAAAGATTTCTTCCCAATTACTTGGTTCAATGGGTAATAATATGAATTCGCCTTCGAAGCTATTGACTGTGAATTCATCGGCAATTATTGCCACTCTGAACTCATTTGCTGCCTTGGGCTTGGGAGGGTTTGTGGTTCTTGTCTTTGCGGATATGTGAGGCAAGCATTGTTCGAACTTGATCTTATTGACAAATGCTGGCAATCCTGTCTTGTTGTCAAAGCGCGCAAGACCTAGCTCTATCGCTGTAATGCTCTGGTTCGATTTGATCAGTGCTAACTCTTTGCGTTCGCTACCTTCTCCGTGGAAATACGCAAATGAGCAATTGAAGGCTGTGCTAAATGGTAGATTGATGTTTTCGGGTGGGATCGGTTGGCCCTCTTCGTCGAAGGCTCTTGCTAGTGCTATACAGCTCTTTCTGCTGTTGTCAAGGCAGTCTACAGCAGCTGTGATGCGTATTCCGTTTGTCTCGCTGACTTCTTTTCTAAGCCACTGAGGTTCATTCGTGAGTCTGATTCGGTCTTCTGGCTGGCCTATTTCTGTATTATCTGATTCATTGCCCTTGTCCGCTTTAGTGAGCTTGCCTGCGATAAGATTGGCAGTACTTTTTATTCGCAAATCGCAAAGGCGAATATTTGCCTGAACTATCTTTTCGCCGAGCACGCTGCCGGCCGTCTCATATGCTTCCTTTGCACCTTGAAAATCACCCGCCCTATAAAGAGCGTGTGCCTTTGGTAGTAGTAGATTGTGCGAGTCTTTTGGTGTCATTGGTCTGTGCTCCTAGGCGTTAAGTCCTTCTTGAGATGCTTGCTTCCAGCTTTGCTAAGGAAATAGGTTCTTGCCTTGGCGACGATCCGCCCCGAGGCCTGGCCGTCGTCGAATAGGTTATGGCCACGCGCCACAGGAACATAGGACGCAGAACTGCTGAGTAGGATGCAACACTTCGCCACGATCTTCTCGCTAGCGGTGCAGATCAGCTTCGCTGTGCCGGCCTGCACTTCTGTTGAGGCAAAATGCAGCAGGGCCAGCTGACAGATTCGGCGGCGGTTGGTCTTCTCATGGAAAGGATCGAAGATGGTGTTGGCGCGCAGGCCGAACAGCTCCGTTCCCGGGATCTCCATCTCGCTATTCTTGCAGGTGAGCACAACCCCAGTGCGGAAATGGTCGGTATGCTGAAAGGCCCGGATCATCGGTGCCAGCTTGATGGCTTTCGGGCGGGTGCCCAGCACGATCGACTCCAGCGACTTGCGCTCGCTCATGCCGGCAGCTCCCTCTTGCCGGCCTTCATCAGCTGCGGCTGGCCGCTTCCGTGGCAGAAGTCCATCAGCACCGCACCGCCCACCGTTTCGATTTCGCTGAGCGCTGCGCCGAACTGGCGGTGCCGCACCAGCACTGCCACCAGCGTTCCCGCCTTCAGCGGGATCTCGCTCTGCAGCGCAAAGCCCACTTTGCGCTCCTGTTGCAGCTTGGCCGCATAGGGGTCCACGCCGATCAGCGGCTGCGACAGCCGCGCCGCCACCTGCTCGGCGATGCGCAGGGCCGGACTCTCGCGGAAATCGTCCACATCAGGCTTGTAGGTGAGCCCTGCCATCACCACCTGCTGCACGCCATGGCGCCGGGCGGCCTGCAGCACCTGATCCACCACCCAGGTTTCCTTCTGGATGTTCACCTCCCGCGCCGCGCGGATCAGGGCCGCTTCCCGCGGGAAGCGGCTCACGATGAACCAGGGATCCACCGGGATGCAGTGGCCGCCCACGCCTGCCCCAGGGCTGTGGATGTTCACTCGCGGATGCATGTTGGCCAGGCGGATCAGCTCCTGTGTATCCACCCCGCACTCGCTGCAGAGCATCGAGAGCTCATTGGCGTAGGCGATGTTGATGTCGCGGAAGGTGTTTTCCGCCAGTTTGGCCAGCTCGGCGGTGCTCGCCGTGGTTGTGGCCACCGTGCCCCGGCTGAAGCTGCGGTAGAGCCGCGCCGCCCGTTCGGTGGCCTCCGCCGTGGTGCCACCCACCACGCGATCGTTGTGGATGATTTCGCGGATCGCGTTGCCCGGCAGCACTCGCTCCGGGCAGTGGGCCACATGCAGCACCTCCTGGGTGAGCTCCGGGCGGGACGTGCGGATCAGCGCCGCCACCTTCTCGGTGGCACCCACCGGAATGGTGGATTCCACCACCACCAGATCGCCTTCCTTCAGCACGGGCAGCACACTGCGTGCGGCCGCCTCCACGTAGCTGAGGTCGGGCTGGTAGCCGTCTTGAAACGGTGTAGGTACACACAGGATGAAGGCCTCAGCCGCTTCCGGTGCCGTCTGCGCTCGGAAGCGTCCGTGCGCCCGGGCCTCCTGCAGCAGATCGTGCAGCCCTGGTTCATCGATGTGGATCTGGCCCTGATTCAGCCCCTCCACCAAGTCGCTGCGGATCTCTACGCCCACCACCTCATGGCCCGCCTGGGCCAGCACGCAGGCGGCGGGCAATCCCACATAGCCGAGGCCAACGATGCAGATCTTCATGGGGTGGTGGGTGCGGCGGAGGAGGAGGTAACTGGTGGTGTCTGGTGGCTTGGGATGCCTGCTGGGCTAGCGCGATCGTTAAGTACCGGGGTGGGGAACGCATCGTGTTCACTCGACAGTGACGCACTTGGCCAGGTTGCGGGGTTGATCCACATCCAGGCCGCGGTGGGCCGCAATGTGATAGCTCAGCAGCTGCATCGGAATCACGGTGAGCAGCGGGCTGAGCAGTTCATCCACCACAGGCACCGGCAGCAACGTATCGAACAGCTCGCTGTCGGGGCAATCGGGGGCCACACCGATCAGCTGGGCATCGCGGGCCGTGGCCTCCTGGGCGTTGCTGAGCACCTTGTCGAACACTACCCCGGGCACGGCGATGGACACCACCGGCACCCGGGCATCCAGCAGGGCGATCGGGCCGTGCTTCATCTCCCCGGCGGGGTAGCCCTCGCCGTGGATGTAACTGATCTCCTTGAGCTTGAGGGCGCCCTCTAGGGCAATCGGGTAGTTGATGCCCCGGCCCAGGAAAATCACGTCCTGGGTATCGGCAAACAGGTGGGCCAGCTGCTCACAGCGCTGGTCGTGATCGCTCACGAGCTGCTTGAGCTGGGCCGGAATCAACCGCAGGGCTGAGGCCAGCTGGCGGAGCTGCTCGGGCCCGCCGCCACCGGCACCCCCTCCGCGGCGCTCCGCGAACGCCAGGGCCAGGCCATAGAAGGCCAACAGCTGACCGAGGAAGGTTTTGGTGGCGGCCACACCCACCTCAATGCCGGCACCGATGTCGAGGATGTGGTCCACCATGCGGCCCAGGGTGCTCTCCGGGCGGTTGGTGATGCCGAACAGGCGCGGTGCAAAGGCTGGATCGGCCACCAGCTCTCGCCGTTGCTGCTCCATGGCCAGGGCGGCCAGGGTGTCAGCCGTCTCGCCCGACTGGGTGACCCCGATGGTGAGGGTGTAGGGCGAGAGCGGCGGCGGTGAATAGCGAAACGCACTCGCATAGAACACGCTGGTGGGGATGCCAGCGAGTTGCTCCAGCAGGTAGGCACCCACCCGGGCGGCATGGCGGCTGGTGCCGCAGGCCAGGATCTGGATCCGTTCCACCCCGGCATACACGCTGTCGTCGAGGGGCAGGGCCACCAGAGAGGCCCCGGGCTGGCCGCCCTCCGGCAGGTGGAGGGCCACCCACAGGGCCGCCGTTTCGGGCTGCTCATGGATTTCCTTGAGCATGAAGTGGCGGAAGCTGCGCTTGTCCGCCACGTGCTCGGTGCCGCTTAGCAGGCTGGGGCTGCGTTGCACCCGGTTGCCCGCGGCGTCGTACAGCTCAATCCCCAGGCGGGTGAGCAGGGCCACTTCGCCGTCCTCCATGGGCAGGATCGTGCGGGTGAAACCGGCCAGGGCGGGGGTATCGCTGGCGCAGAGGAACTCGCCCTCGCCCATGCCAATCAACAACGGTGCCGCCTTGCGGGCCACCACCAAGGCCCCGGGCACCTCAGCCCACACCACCGCCAGAGCGTAGGCGCCATGCAGCAGCGGCAGCACCTGCTGCACGGCCTGCAGCAGCAGGCTGCCGCTGGGAGCCTGGCCCCCGGCCTGGAGCTGTCCGAGCTCACGGCTCACCAGGTGAGGGATCACCTCAGTGTCGGTCTCGGAGCGGAACACCACCCCCTCGGCCTGGAGCTGTTCCCGCAGGGTGCGGTAGTTCTCGATGATGCCGTTCTGCACCACCGCCACCTGGCCAGGGCCATCAAGGTGTGGATGGGCGTTGCGCTCCTCCGCCTTGCCATGGGTGGCCCAGCGGGTGTGGCCGATGCCGCAGTGGCCGGGCGCGCCCTGAGCCTCATAGCGGGCCGTCAGGTTCACCAGCTTGCCCTCGGCCTTGAGGCAATGCAGTCCTGCCCCATCCACCGTGGCGATGCCGGCGGAGTCGTAGCCGCGGTATTCCAGCTGGCGGAGACCCTCCAACAGCTGGGGAGCCGCTTCCCGCGATCCGATCAGGGCAACGATGCCGCACATCTCAGCGCACCACCACCAGGCGGTGTTCGCTGCGCAGGTAGCAGTTGCGGGCGTCTTCGTGGATCACCCGGCCGCGGAGCACGTTGCCGCTGGCGTCCTGATCTGCCGTTTCCCAGAGGGCGCTCCAGCTGCCCACATCGCTCCAGCCCGCCTCGAGGGGCAGCACAGCGCCGCGGTCCGTCTTCTCCATCACCGCCGCGTCGATCGCCACGCTGGGGCAACCGGCGAAGGCCTCGCGCTCCAGGCGCAGGAAGTCGAGGTCGGCGGAATCGTGCGCCAGGGCGGAGCGGCAGGCGCTCACCACTTCCGGGGCCAGGCGCTCCAGCTCCGAGAGGATGGCGCTGGCCTTGAACAGGAACATGCCGCTGTTCCAGGTGAAGCGTCCGGTGGCCAGGAACTGCTCGGCGGAGGCGCGGTCGGGCTTCTCGACGAAGCGGGCGATCGGCACGGGCTGCTGCGGTGCGCTGGCTGCTCCCTGAAGCGGCTCGGCCGCCTCGATGTAGCCGTAGCCGGTTTCCGGTGCGGTGGGCGCGATGCCGAAGGTGACCAGTTGGCCGTCTTCCGCGGCGGCCATGCCGGTGGCCACCGTGGCGCGGAAGGCGGCGGCATCGCGGATCACAGGGTCGGCGGCGAGCACCAGCAGCAGCGGGTCAGCACCGCGGGCGGTGGCCTGCAGGGCGGCGACGGCCACCTCCGGGGCGGTGTTGCGGCCCATGGGCTCCAGCAGGATGCCGGCCGGGTCGACGTCGATCTGGCGCATCTGCTCGGCCACGTCGCCCTTGGCTTCAGCGCAGCAGTTGAAGCGGTGATGGTGCATCTGCAGCGAGAGGCTGGCGCCGGGGTTGACGACGATCCTCTTCACCTGCCAGCGCCCGCCCATGGTGTCGCCGTCGTAGCTACCCCAAGTCCGATAGCTGCGGCGGTCGGTCTTGCTCTCCGGAGCCCCCACCGGCTCCAGCCACCCAGCGATGCCCTGGTCCTCCTGGGCGCGGTCACAGTCGGCCACCAGCAGGAAGACGTCGGCATCGCCCACTCCAGGTCTTCGGCACCCAGGTTCACCCCCAACCGGTGCTCGCTGCGCCGATAGCCGTTGCGGGCGCCCTCCTGAATCACCAGGAACGGCAGCACATTGCCGCCATTGTTCTCATCCTCCCGCGTGACAACGCTCCACGGGACGCTGCTTGAGGGCATGGCGTAGTTGGTTGAGACGGCACCATTAGAGCAGCCTGGCTACCGGGGTCCCTGGTGTCCGTTGCTACCGCATTGTTCTGTCTCAATCTGACTCCGCATGACGGCGTCCGCATTGAGCAGTCCAGAGGTCTCTGAACCACAGGCAGGCCCCGCCATCGCCAGGCCATGTCTGCAGATAGGCCACTGACAGGACAACCAGCGCGGACATCCAGCACGCCAACCCATGGGCGCAGCTGCGGCCAATCTGGCCAGCCGCCGCCGTCGACGACCCCTTGCCAATGATGATCTGGTGCGCCGCCAGTGCTGGCAGACCTTTGCCGGAGGCTGCGACCTGCAAGCCCCTGACATTGATGACGGCCCACGGATACCCAACCCACCGCCAAACGACGCAGACAGGCGCATTGACGAGAAAACGCAAATCCAGGCCCTGGATCACACCCAGCCACTCCTGCTGATCGGCCTGGCCTACATCGAGGACGTCACCCATGACCGACATCCGCCCCGGCATCTCCACACTGTTTGCCATCCTGGACGGGGTCATCCGGTGCGGTGATCGCTGAATGCATACCCAGGCCTCTGGGACTGGGGCGATGACCCTGATGCGCCGTGGTGGTTTCCGCTCGATTCGCGCTGGCCTACGGTCCCCACCACCTTGCGGCCAGGGGGCCGGGGTCCTGGCAATTCCTGGTACAGGTCTGTATTGCTCTACACCGCGGTAGCGTGATACGCTGATTACGATCAGGTTGTTAAAGATGCCGGGCCAACTTGGTACTCCGAACGCTAGCGATCGGGATTGAAGTGTGGCACCTGAGCATCTCGCCCCTGGGTGCAATCCTGTAACCTAAGACCTGCTTAATACCAAACAATGGCATCACGTCGATCCAGCTTCCTGACCGATTTCAAGGACTTCATCAACAAGGGCAATGTGGTCGACCTCGCCGTGGCGGTGGTCATCGGCGGCGCCTTCGGCAAGGTGGTGGATGCGGTGGTGAGCCTGGTGATGACCGGTGTGCTGCAACCTGCCCTCAAGGCCGCCCAGGTGGAGTCGATCAACGCCTGGCCGGCCGGTGCCGTGGTCGTGGCATTGATCAACTTCCTCGTGATCGCCTTCGTGGTGTTCCTGATCGTGCGGGCGATCGAGGCCCTCAAGCGAACAGAGAAAGCAGTGGCGCCGCCCGACACCCAGGCCCAGCTGGCCTCTGCGGTCACGCGCTTGGCCGATGCGCTGGATCGTCGGGCGCTCTAGTCGCTTGCATTGATGGGGTCCCGCCGGGTTTGGCCATCACAGACCAGGAGGTCGACCCCAACTGCGCCTGCGGCGTTGGCCTCGAACCGCTACCTGCCCTCGTCGACCGCGTCAACCACGTCGACCGTGTCGACCGTGTCGACCACGTCAATCACTTTGTGGCCGCAGTCGGATCCCTGTCCCCGACTGCGGCCATGGCTCAGGAGTTTGCTGATTCGTTGTGAACAGGGGCAGAAATCAGCAATCGCAACACCCGCTCGGTTGTGTCGGCGATCATTTGCTTGCCGTGGCTCATGGCTGCCGCCAGACTCACGGGACCGGGCACCAAGGTGAACATACTGGTCACGCCGAGAGGATATAAATTGTCGACGCCATGGCCGATACTGCCGACGATGGCCACCACCGGCACGCCGTGGATCTGCGAGGCACGAGCCACACCACTGATCGTTTTTCCGTAGGCCGTCTGCTGATCAATCCGCCCTTCTCCGGTCAGCACAAGATCGGCGCCGACGACTTTTTCGGCGAAGCCGCTGGCATCGAGCACGATGCGAACACCCGGCCGCAGTTCGGCCCCCAGGAACGCCAGGAGCCCGGCCCCCAGCCCTCCGGCGGCACCGGCGCCTGCCTGGTGACGTACCTCACGGCCGATCGCCTTCTCGATGACGTCGATGGCCTGAGCCAGGTTGGCCTCAAGTTCGCCGGCGATCTCCGGCGTGGCTCCCTTCTGCGGACCATACACAGCCGTGCAGCCACGCGGACCGAGCAGGGGGTTGTCCACGTCGCACGCCACCTCAATCTGGCTCTGGGTCACGGCCGGATGGAGCTGCGACCAGTCGATGCTGCTGACCTCGCCCAACAGACCGCCCGTCATCGGCTCGCGGATCTCACTGCCGTCGGCCCGGAAGAACTGGATGCCCAGGGCCTGGGCCATGCCGGCGCCGAGGTCATTCGTGGCCGAACCGCCGATCCCGACGATCAGATGCCGCGCTCCCAGCTCGAATGCGGCGCGGAGCAGTTCCCCCGTGCCGTAGGTGGTGGTATGGAGTGGATTGCGTCTGGCTTCAGGGACGAGGGGTAGGCCGGAGACACACGCCATTTCGAGCACCGCTGTGCGGCCCGCATCGATCAAGCCGATCTGACCGGTAACCTTCGGGCGATCGCTCGGCAACGGACCGGTCGCTTCGACCAGGCGCATCTCACCGCCAGTGGCCGCAACCAGGGCCTCCACCGTCCCCTCCCCACCGTCGGCCATCGGCAGCGTGATGACCTCAGCGCTGGGCAGTACACGCGATACGCCCTGTTGGAACGCTTCGCACACCTCGATGGCAGTCATCGAGCCTTTGAAGGAATCCGGTGCCAGGACGATTTTCATCGGCATTTCCTAATGATGCTTGCCGAACTCTGCCCCTGAATGTCAAGCCATGAGTGCAGGGCGGCGCCAGCAGAGGGATCGAGGGTCCG
>JBAPUA010000094.1:0-4599 GCA_049282435.1 Cyanobium sp.
CCGGCATCGCCAAAGTAACGGAATCTTGCGGGGGAGTGGGGGCCGGGCGGCTCAGGGTCTATCAGCGGGCCGGATGGGAGTGATCAGCTGCGCTGATCATCGCAGGTCTGGCAAGGGATCTGGAGCGATGGTCCGGCCTCAGCTGCGGTTCAGCCTCAGGGCCTGACCTGGCCTGCCGGCTTCAGTTGTGCGACGGAGACCGTGATGTGGCTTGCCCTTGACGACCCGGAGGCCCGCATCTGACGAGAGCACGGGATTGGGTCGCCGAATTGAGTTGACGTGGCGATCGCCAACGTGTTTGGTGGCGGCACCCGGGCGGTGCAGCGGCGGCTGCGATCGCCTGGCTGGATTGGCGATGGCTCGCCCTTCGTGGAGCTGGGCAACCTGGCCGCGCCTGCCCCTCGCAGCGCGAAGGCGTGGCCGAAGCGAAGCTGTGGCTCTGTCATGGCCAGTCGAGCCCCATTGCCCAAAAGCTTTACAACCTGTTACAGTTCGTTCAACGTTTCGAGGGCCCGATGGCTGATTCCGATTCCCGCTTCGGTTTTGTTGCTTTCGCTGAAAGCTGGAATGGCCGCCTGGCGATGCTGGGCTTTGTGATCGGCCTGGCCACCGAGCTGCTCACCGGTCAGAGCATCCTTTCCCAGATCGGTCTGGGCTGAAGCCGATGAGCACCGATTACACCGCAGCTCTTGCCGGCCTCTTCGCCGTCATCGTCGTGATCACCGGCATGGCCGTCTTTGTCCTCACCAGGCCCAGCGACCTGGCTCGCAGAAACTGAAGATCTTCTACACACCTGAGCCAACAATGACTAACACTCCTGCCAATGAGACCTGGTTTCTCAACCGGGCTGAAGAGCAGACTCACATGGATCAGCTCAAGCGGGTCGAGCTGTTTAACGGCCGCGCCGCCATGCTCGGAATCGCAATCGGCATCATCACCGAAGGCCTGACCGGCTTCGGTATCGCCCATCAAATCGGCCTGGGAGCATTGGTGGATGGTTATGCGGCCTGCCACTCTCAGTTCCTGCCTTTCTGCTTCTGAAGCCGTCATCAAGTCGTGACCGTTTGACATCCCTCATCCCTGTTCAGGGCGAGGGATTTTTTTGTGGTTCCTATTTTTTTCTGGCTTGAGGTCGCCATTAGCGCCGCGACCCGCTTGCCATCGTTCGGGGTCAGATCCAGCTGTCGCTGCCCATCGCTCTGGGATCGGTCGAGGGCGTCATCGATGGCGACATCTTCCACGGCGGCACCACACTATTGACCGCCATGGATGGGGCCACCAGTGCGATCATCGCTGAGTGGAATTCCTGGCAAAGCTGATCAGAGTTTCTGAGTTTTCTGCGAGGCATCGACAAAGAAGTCTCGTAGGAGTTCGTTAAGCGCTTGATGATTGACGACGACGTCTCGTCTCGGCTGTCGCCGCTCAGGCGCTGGTCTCCGGGGCCTCGAACAGCGCCCGCCACTGGGCCTCCTGGGCGGCTGCTTCGGCACTGCCTTCGGCGGGGAAGACAGCCAGGAAGTCCTTGTCTCGCGCCGGTTGGTATGGGCCCTGTTTCAGCTCGAACAGCACCACATCGGGGCTGAGCGCCACCAGGGTGTGGAACTGGTCCTCCGCCAGCTCGAGGCCGCGCACGGGGCCTGCGGCGGCGAGCCGCTCCATCTGCAGCACCTCGCCTCGCCGATCGAGAACCAACAGACCCACCGCTCCCTGCAGCACCAGGAAGCACTCGAAGCCCGTGCCCGGCTGATCGCGATGATGGCGATGGGGGCGCACGTAGGTGCCTGGCTGCAGCACGTTGAGGAAGCGCTGCACCGCCTCGGGTTCGGTGTGGAAGTTGTGGTTGAGCCTCAGGCGCGGGGCCTGGCGGGCCTGGTCTGCCACCCGTTCGAACAGGGATTGGTCGATGCGGCGCAGCCGCGGAATCTGGATCTGGGGCTGTCGCAGGCTGTAGCCGAGCTGATGCAGGCGATCGTTGCGGATGCGGCGATCGGCCGGGGCCGGACCGCTCTGGGCTTCGGGATCCCAGCGCACCGGCTCTTCGCCGGCCGCCACGCAGGCCTGCTCCAGCAGCTCCGCCACCCTCAGGGGCCGGTCGTCCACCAGGTTGATCACGCCATCCCAGCGCTCCTGCGCGGCGGTGGCAATGGCGCCCACCACGTCGTCGCGGTGGATCCAGTGGCTGTGGTGGTGGCCGCTGCCGGCCCTGGTGGTGCCTGCCAGTCGGCGGAAGCGCGGCGCCAGCTCGCGTCCCGGCCCGTAGAGCGCCCCCAGCCGCAGCAGGCACACCTGCCGCTGCGGGGCCCGGCAGCTCTCCAGCAGCTGCTCGCTTTCCAGCAGCACACGACCGTGCTGATCGCGGGGGTTGGCGGGGGTGGATTCATCAACCCAGGCGCCACCGGCGTCGCCGTAGACCGAGCAGCTGCCGGTGTAGATGATCTGGCGCAGCTGGGGCAGATCGGGCAGCAGCGCCTTCAGGGTCTCGAAGGCGCCCCGGTAGGTGGCGGCATAGGCGGCCGCATCCACGGGGCGATCGCCGCTGGGGGCCAGGGTGAACACTGCCACCTCGGCGTCGGCCAGGGCTGCGTGCAGGGCCTTCGGGTCATCGGCCCGCAGCACATCGACCCGCTCAGCAAGGGGCTCAAGAGCCGCGCGGCGCCGCTCGCGACTGGTGGTGAGGGTGAGCCGCAGAGTCGTGTCGCGGCTCCAGTGGCGGGCCAGGGCGGTGCCCACGTAGCCGCAGCCGACAATACTGATTCGCATTGGCCCTTAGCCCCCCTGGGACTGACCCTAGGAGTCGTGCTGCGGCCCCAGCCATTTTGTCCAGCCGCCCAGCCATGACCGGAGCCGATCGCCAGTGGCAGCTCAACCGCCGCAACTTCGAGGGGCGCTGGTGCGGCACGAGCCGCTGGTACCAGCGCGATGGCGATGGGGCCCTGGAGCTCCAGCTGCCGAGCCGGGTGATCGCCGACACGTGCTATGAGATCAGCTTCCGCGATCAGGACCAGGGCCAGTGGGACGGCAGCGGCCTGCTGTTCGCCCCGGATGGTCGTCGGCGGCTGCCGCTCTCCCGGCAGACCTACAACCGCGGCGGCCAGTGCTGGCAGTTCGAGGCAGCCGCTGGCCAGTCGAGCCTGACCCTCGACCCGGGCGAGCCGCGCTGGGGCCACGAGCTGAATCTGTTCACGGGCCGCTCGCGCTCGATGCTGGTCTTGCTCTGGGGCCGCCATGACACCTCAGTCGGCTGCCATTGGCGCCTCGATGTGGTGGGGGCTGTGGCCTTCCGCTGCAGTCTTGCTGAGCCCCCTGATCCCCCCCGGCCCACCGCCAGCGATTCCATGGCGCTGCTGGAGCAGCAGCGGGGCTGGCCTGGCAGGCTCGAGAACCTGGAGCCGGGCCGGTGGCCCGCCGAACCGATCGAACCGCAGGAGTGTGAGCCCTTTGCGCCCCAGGCCTTCGCGCTGCATCCGCTCACGGTCGGCTTCGCCGATGGGCTGGTGTGCTCGGTGCCGGAATGGCTCCCGCAAGGGGCCTTCAGCCTCCAGGTTGGCTGCCGCCTCGCCCCGGATCGTTTCGATCAGCTGAGCCTGCAGGTGGATCCAGGCGGCCGCCTCAACCGCTGGGAGCGACGCCGCTTCACGGCCGGTGGCTGATCCAGAGCCGGCTGCCGCAAATCCGAAGCCAGCGAGACCAGCACCCTGTTGCGATCGGCCAGGGACAGGCTCAGGCCGCTCGCGTCCATCCCACTGCGCTCAGCGGCTCCGATGGGCGCGACCACTGAGGGCCTCCCCGCCTGCGCGGACTCCGGAGCCGAACCAGATCTCCAGCTTGGAGGTGTGGGGACGTGGTGTGGAGGCTGCGGGTTTCTTAGACAAACTCTCAGGGAAGCTCTGGAAAACCGGTGTCATGATCAATGGAGCCATGATCGGGCCATGGCTCTCAGCTGACTTGGTCGCCGAAATGCTGCTTTTCTATAGTCTCCCTAATCAAGAAGTTGTCACAAATACAAATAATAATCTAATTTCCACAGCAATTCCAAGAAATTAGTCCAGTAATTTCATTATTCTTACATCGCTGGCCTTGTAGATTGTTTTAAAGTATTGAGAGATGTTGTTTTGTTCTGGGGGCCAGTATCTTTTGAGGCCGGGGATAACAGCTGGTGTTGTATTGTCCAAGATTAATTAGATTTGACCATGGACTTTCATCCTTTCACGAATGCTGGAAAATGATGAGTAAGCCTTCTGACTCTGGGGCCACCAGTTAATGCTGTATCGAGTTTTGTATTTAGACGTCGTATCGTAGTATCTGAATGAAAGTGATAATATAGATTTTTTCTTGCATCTTCACTTGGTAGTATCATCGCAAACTTCTGTGAGATATTTAAGATCGTGCGAGCTGGCGTCCCCTGAAGTGGTGTAATTCCCCCGCCCCCCCCACCCCGGTGTAGCCGGGGTGGGGGGGGCGCATCTCAGGCGACTGGCTCTGGCTGGTGTTGCAAGAGGTGGGCAGGTCCGTTTCCCTGGTTCGAGTACCACCTCAACCAGACGAACCATGCCCAAAACCCATTTTGCCGCACCTGAGCTGTCCTCGCTACTGGATGGC
>JBAPUA010000095.1:0-8404 GCA_049282435.1 Cyanobium sp.
GGCACTGGATCCGTGACACGCAGCTCCATGAAGACGCCCATCGCTACAAAGGCAATGGCGCCGGCGTGATGGCCAGCCTGCGGACAGCGGCCTTGAACCTGTTGAGATTCGATGGCTTTCAGTCGATCCGGGCTGGCATGCAGGTGGTAACGCACGACATCACGGCGCTGCTGGCGATGGCGATGCGACAGCAGCAACCAGGCACGAGCTGAGACTTTCAATCAGCCCTACAGTCAGAGCGGGGTCAACGGCACTTGGTATTACCGTGGCTGGAATACCGACAAGGCCAACAACACCGCGGTCAGCACCACGCTGCAGGTGGTGATTGATTCCATCGCCCCTGATGCACCCACCCTTGCTCTGGCATCGGATCTGTCCGGAACCGTCTCCCAGAGCCAGCTCAGCCGTAATGGAGGTGTAGTGCTGGTGGCCGCCGAAGCCGGAACGACTGTCTCCCTCACCTTCGCCAGCAGTGGGGGCGGAAGCTTCAATAAAAACATCACTGGGGCTACAGCGTTCGTTGGCGTTCAGGTGAGTGCGGTAGAAGCCGCGGCCCTGAAGGACGGCATGATCACCGTCAGTGCCACAGCGACCGATGCGGCCGGCAACATAAGCGCAGCAGCCATTCCCCTTTCCGTTGCCTATGCCGCGCTGCCACTTCAGCCCCTTGGCGATCTTTCGATCATTGTCCTTCAGAATGGGGCCGAAGCGGGCACACCTCCAACCTCCACAATCTTCAGGATTAACCGCACGGGATCATCGCTGCCATCCCTCAGCTTGCGTTATAGCCTGACCGGCAATGCGACCGCCGGCGTCGACTATGCCTATCCCGAAGGCAGCTCCTATATCAATAATGGCTTTGGCACAATCGTCATCCCCGAAAATAGCGCTTCTGCGGATCTCATTGTCCCCACCATTGATAACACCATCACGAATTCCTTGCGCACCATAACCGCCACATTGGCGAAGCCTGATAACTACATCCTGGCCTCATCCTCTGCTACGGCCACGATCGCCGATAATGACACCGCGGTCATTGAGCCTGTAATTACTATTTTGTCTCCAGGAGTCATCAGCGAAGGAAATCCTGTCAGCGGGATTAGCGATAGCAGGACTGTCAGCTTCGCGATAACACTGGATCAGGCCGCGACAGCTCCAGTCAGCTTGAGCTACGGCTTCAACGATGGTACTGCCATCAAGGGCAGCGATTACAACGGCGTCAATGGATCGGTCACGTTTGATCCTGGGATCAAGACCAGATACCTCAGCTTTGATGTTATCAACGACACAGTCGTGGAGAATGATGAAATTTTTTCGATCAGCTTCTCTGCCATTAATGCAAAATTTTCCAACAACACCACTACCGCCTCGACAACAATCACCATTCTCAATGACGACCAAGCTGTGGTGACTGATCCCACTCAGGGAGTCATCCTCACGTCTTCCGGTACATTCAGCGGTACCGATCGAAACGATGTGCTGACAGGATCGCTTCAGGCCGATGTCATGAGCGGGCTGCTGGGTGATGATGTGCTGAGGGGATTGGGCGGGAGCGACACGTTGACCGGAGGCGGTGGCGCGGACAGGTTCAGCTACACCAGCTTCTCCGAATCGAACTTCAATGCTTATGACCGCATTAATGATTTTCGGCCAACTCTAGAAAATGACCGCATTCTGATTTCTTCTTTGCCAGCCAAGTTCTTCAATCGGGGCTTGATCACCTCCACCACCGCAGGCACGCTGTCGGCGGCCCTGGGTCTCGCTTATGTCGATACCGATCTCACCATAGCTGGCAATCAAGCACTGGCCGCCAATGAAGCTGTGATGTTCACATGGGGACCGAGCATTGCCGAGCGCCGCACATACATCCTCGTCAATAACAGCGATAGCACAAGAAATGACAATTCGGACCTTTTCATTCAGGCCAATTCGCTGAGCTCTGTCATCACTCAGACTGGGCCCTTGCTGGCTGGCGTGATCTTTTCTGCCACGGTATAGAACGATGATCAAATTTGCACCACCTTCTGCTGGCAATCGATGGGCTCTGGGAGCATGTTTTGGGGCGATTCCCATTCATGCCTTGTATTTCTTTGTTGCAGCAACTCCCGCCAAAGCGGCCTTTTCTCTCACGTTCAGCCAGGCCAATTGGACGCTGCTGAGCAATGGCGTTCCAGTGACCGCTCCCACGCCTCCTCCATATAGCTGTGGCGATGAAGAATCAGGATTCACCAGCAATTGTTTTATTTCTTTTGACAACTCTGGCACTGCCGTTTTCATTGGCGATATACCCGCAGGGGAAGCCATGCTGACGCAATGGATATCCGCAGAGCCAGGTATTGACTATCCCCAGGGATACTATGTCAACTTTGAAATGAGCTTCCTGGGAGAAGAGTCCGAAGACTCCTACGCCTATTGCAAAATTGGCAGTAATGTCTTGGGAAGCATCGCCAACGGCAACAGCTTGACCGCCACTCAGCTAGTGCCCTTCAGTCAAACATTAACATTTGCCATCTACAATGGATCTTCGGTCAGCAGTCCTGGTCAGTTAACCATTACCAACTTCAACGCCTCCCCTGTCCCGGCTCCCCTGCCGGCGGCCGGTGCCGCCTCCGCCTTCGCCATCTCCAGGCGCCTGCGCCGCCGCATCAAGGAAGAGCGGGGGCGCGGCGGCTTACGCCGTCGCCCTGCAGCCCCCCACCCGGGCTCCTATCTGCAGCTTCCGCTTGCAACCCTGCGGACCATGCCAACCAGTTTCAGCTACAGCGTTTCCCCCCGACTGGGTGCCTGCGGTTCGAAGCCTTCTCCGTTCAGCGGCTGTACGGCCCTGGCCTCGGATCGTCGCGCCGCCGGGGTCGCCGGCATGGATGTCTCTCGGCGGTCCGCGTCTGCAAGCGTCATCTGAAGCCTCTGTGCTCCGGCATCAATCCGACACAACGGCAACCGGAATACCCCCCTTGATTCAGCGCCTGGCCCGCCTCGTGTCTTGGCTTCTTGCCGCTGGCTTCAAGGCGATGGCCGTCGGGTTCTGGTGGCTGGGCCTGCTCGCTGGGTCGGGATTCAGCCACCGGCTTGTAAACAGGAATGAAGATCCAACACCCCAGGTAACAACCTGCGGGGTCCGTTGCGTTGCTTCTGGAGTGGATCCCTAGGGTCGCGGCACCCGATCCCTGACGCCGTGATTCCTTCCCCCAGCCCCCGCGGTGAACTTGTCACCCAGCTGGCCGTGGCGGCCCTCGGTGCCGGTGTGGTCACCAGCATCGCCGTGGCCCAGGGCCAGAACCCGCTCACCGCCCTCTCGATCACCCTGTTCTCCGCCATGGCGGCGGTGCTGGTCGGCCAGGTGGTCTGAGCGGCGTGTCCAGCCCAGGCCCTGGAGGGCCTGGGCTGGATGCTTCCCCCACTGCTGCAGTCCCTGGAGGTTCTGCCTTGAGCGCTGAGCTGCGCCGGCAGATGCCGGCTCTGGCCAACAAGACCTATTTCAACTACGGCGGTCAGGGCCCCCTGCCGAACGACTCCCTCGCCGCCATCCAAGCCGCCTGGGCCACGATCCAGGAGCTGGGGCCCTTCAGCGGCGATGTCTGGCCCTTTGTGGCCCGTACGACCACCGGCCTGCGCCAGCGGCTGGCCCGCTGGTTCGGCGTCCCCCCCGAGCGGGTGGCCTTCAGTGAGAACGTCACCACCGGTTGCCTGTTGCCCCTGTGGGGCCTGCCCTGGCAGGCCGGAGATCAGCTGCTGATCAGTGATGCCGAACATCCCGGCGTCGTGGCGGGCATTCGCGAACTGGCGCGCCGGGAGCATCTCGAGCTGACCGTGCTGCCGGTGATGGGGCTGCTCGGCACGGCCGAGGCGGCGGCCGAAGGGGTGCTGGCGGCCCTGGAGCGGGTGCTCACCCCCCGCACCCGCCTGGTGGTGCTCTCCCACCTGCTCTGGAACACCGGCCAGCTGATGCCGATCGCCGCCGTGGCCCAGCGGCTGCGCTCCCATCCCCGCCAGCCCTGGCTGTTGGTCGATGCCGCCCAGTCCCTCGGCGCGATTCCCGTGGCTGAGGCCGCCGCCGCCGCCGACATCTACGCCTGCACCGGTCACAAGTGGTGCTGCGGCCCCGAAGGCCTGGGGGCGGTCGCCCTCTCGCAGCGCCTGCTGGCCGAGAGTTCCCCCACCCTGATCGGCTGGCGCAGCCTCAGCCAGGAAACCGCCGCCAGCAGTTCCTTCCATCACGATGCCCGCCGCTTCGAGGTGGCCACCTCCTGCATCCCGCTGTTCGCCGGCCTGGACCGTTCCCTGCAGTTGCTCGAGGCCGAAGCAGATGCCGAGGCGCGGCTGCGGAGCATCCGCGAGCGCAGCCAGCAGCTGTGGCAGGGCCTGCGGCAGATCCCCCGGCTGCAGCCGCTGCTGAATCAGCCACCGCCGGCGGGTCTGGTGAGCTTTGTGGTCGGGGATCCGGCGCCGGCGGCGATGCCGGCCGAGATGTCAGCCGCCGTGGCGGACGCATGGGTGCGGCACCTCGGCGAGCGGGGGATCTGGCTGCGCAGCCTCGCCGATCCGATCTGCCTGCGGGCCTGCACCCATCTCACCACCAGCGAGACCGAGGTGGAGCAGCTGCTGGCGGCCCTGACGGAGCTGGCGGGGCTGCCCGCCTGATCTGCCCCCCTCCTTGGCCGCGGCGGGGGATCGGAGCCGGAGCGCGCCAACAGCAAAGGGCCCTTGCGGGCCCCGGGCGAGGAAGCGTCCTGGTCGACGCCCCCGATTCAGTCGCAGCAGCTCAGATCGGATCGGAGGGAATCACGCCTTCCACCGAAGCCTCATGGGTGAGCAGGTTGCGGTAGACCCAGCCCGCCAGAACCGCGCCGATGATCGGGGCGACCCAGAACAGCCACAGCTGACTCACGGCCTCGCCGCCCACCCACAGGGCCACGCCGGTGCTGCGGGCGGGGTTCACGGAGGTGTTGGTGACGGGAATGCTGATCAGGTGGATCAGCACCAGGGACAGGCCGATCGGCACACCGGCGAAGCCCGACGGGGCCAGCTTGTCCGTGGCGCCGAGAATCACCAGCAGAAAGAAGAAGGTGAGCAGCACTTCGATCACCAGCGCCGAAGTCAATCCATAGCCGCCGGGGGAGTGGGCGCCGAAGCCATTGGTGGCCAGAGGATTGCTGCCCGCCAGCTCAAAGCCGGCCCGGCCGCTGGCCACCAGCTTGATGACGCCGCCGGCGATCACTGCGCCGATCACCTGGGCGACGATGTAGGGCAGCAACCGCGACCCCGGGAAGCGGCCACCGGCCCAGAGGCCGAAACTCACGGCCGGGTTGATGTGACAGCCGGAAATGTGACCGATGGCGTAGGCCATCGTCAGCAAGGTCAGACCGAAGGCGACGGAGACCCCGAGGAAGCCGAGGCCCAGGGGGTTGGTGGCGGCATTGTCATAGGGGAAAACGGCGGCCAGGACGGCACTGCCGCAACCGCCCAGCACTAACCAAAACGTACCGAATAATTCAGCCAGAAAAATCTTCGGCAAGGGGGCACCCTGCGCCATGAAAAGCAAAGAACAACAACAGCCGAAACCTAGCTGTGGCCTGCTGACCCGTCAGGAACGATTCGGAATCTGTGACACATCTGACAGCGGCTTCGCCATCTTGTGTCGCCGTGATCAGCAGCCTCGCGGTTCAACGGGCCTCCAGGCAGCGGCGGGCCTCCTCCCGATCATCGAAATGCACCTTCTCGCTGCCGAGGATCTGGTAGTCCTCATGGCCCTTGCCGGCGATCAGCACCAGGTCGTCGGCTCCGGCCTGGGCGATGGCCAGGGCGATCGCCGCCGCCCGATCGGGCTCCACCCGTGCACCTGATGCGGCCGGGATGCCGGCCACCACGTCGTCCAGAATGGCCTGCGGATCCTCGGTGCGGGGGTTGTCGGAGGTCACCACCACCACATCCGCCAGCCGGGCGGCGATCGCTCCCATCTGGGGGCGTTTGCTGCGATCGCGATCGCCGCCGCAGCCGAACACGCAGATCAGCCGGCCTGTCGTGAACGGCCGGCAGGCCGCCAGGGCGTTCTCCAGGCCATCGGGGGTGTGGGCGTAATCCACCAGCACCGAAGGGGCGTTCGCCCCGTTGCCCGTCGCCAGCACCCGCTCCATCCGCCCCGGCACGCCAGTGAAACTGGCGAGGGCCTCCAGCAACGGCTCCAGTGGCAGCTGCTGCTGGACCAGCACTCCCACAGCCTGCAGCAGGTTCATCAGATTGAAGCGACCCAGCAGCGGTGTGCGGAACGGACCGCTGCCCAGCGGCGTGATCAGGGTGCCGGCCATGCCGCTGGCCGCCATCGTCAGGTCATCAACGCGCAGCTCGGCGTTCGGATCCTGAAGCGAACTGCGCCAGCAGGCCACCCCGGCGGCGAGCAGCCGATCGGCCAGCTGCCTGCCCCAGGGATCATCCCCATTGACCACGACGCCACCGGCCAGCAGCGGTGGCGCGAACAGCAGGGCCTTGGCCTCGAAGTAGGCCTGCATCGACAGGTGGTAGTCGAGGTGATCCTGGGTGAGGTTGGTGAACACGGCGCCGCTGTAGTGGCAGCCCGCCACCCGCTGCTGATCGAGGGCATGGGAGCTCACCTCCATGGCGCCGACCCGGGCGCCGGCCGCCACCGCCGCCGCCAGCTGGCTCTGCAGCCGATCGGCGAAGGCGGTGGTGTGCTGGGCGGTGACGCTGTGGCCCGGCCAGCGGTTGACCAGGGTGCCGAACAGGGCCGAGGGCTGACCGGCGGCGTTGGCCAGGTGCTCGATCAGATACGTGGTGGTGGTCTTGCCGTTGGTGCCGGTGACACCGATCAGCTTCAGCTGCCGGCTGGGCTGGTCCCAGAAGGCTGCTGCCAGCTCGCCGGCCCGACGCGCCAGCTCCTCCGTGACCACCAGCACCGGATCGCTCGCCGCCGGCGGCACCTGCCCGGCGGCGGCGGCCCCGATCACGGCGGCGGCCGCCCCGGCCGCCAGCACCTGGGGCCAGTAGCTGCCGCCATCCACCGAGGTGCCCGGCAGGCCGATGAACAGATCCCCGGCCGCGATCCGGCGCGAATCGCAGCTCAGGCCTGACAGCTCCGGATTGGGCAAGCCCGGCGGCACCGCCAGACCCAGCTCGTGCAGCAAAGAATGGAGCAGCTTGGCCATGGCAACGCCGGGAGGGTGCCGCCCGGACGAACATGGGGCCCTTTCTAAGCCGGAAGTCCCCCTAAGAAGCCGTCCCTGCCCCGTGCCTGGTCAGCCATGCCGCCAGCTGGTCCCCCTGCAGCCGCGGCGCCACCCGGGGCAGCGGCCGCAGGCCGCCAGCGGCTTCGATCAGGGCCAGCACCGGCACCTCCAGGCCGTAGCGGGCCTGCAGGGCGGGGTCGCCATCGACATCGACCAGCTCCAGCACAGGGGCTGGATCGAGGGCCCGCAGCCGCTCCTCCAGCCCCTCACAGAGGCAGCAACCGGCCCGGGTGTAGAGCCGCAGGGTGACCCTCATTCAGGCACCGGGTCGCAGCCGCAGGGCGTGAACGGATGGCAGCGGCCGAGGCGCTTCACGGTGAGCCAGCCGCCCTTCCAGGGGCCATGGCGGCCGATCGCCTCCAGGCCATAGGCGCTGCAGCTGGGGATGAAACGGCAGCGGGGACTCAGCAGCGGCGAGATGCCGAGGCGATAGGCGCTGATCAGGGCCATCAGCACCGCCGCCAGGGCCGTGTTGAGGCGGCTGCGGAGGGCGTTCAGCCCGACGTTTAGAGTCGCGAATCGGCCGGACATGGCGGAGCAGCCGGGATCTCCCAGCTTGCCCCAGCCGTCACCGGTTCGACCATCCCCCTAGCTCCCCGATTTCATGTCTCGCTACCGCGGCCCTCGCCTGAGGATCACGCGGCGCTTGGGAGACCTTCCCGGTCTCACCCGTAAGTCCGCCAAGCGGTCTTATCCCCCCGGTCAGCACGGCCAAGCCCGTCGCAAGCGCTCCGAATACGCGATCCGTCTCGAAGAAAAGCAGAAACTGCGTTTCAATTACGGCATTTCCGAACGTCAGCTGGTGCGCTACGTGAAGAAAGCCCGTGCCCAGGAAGGTTCCACCGGAACCAACCTGCTCAAGCTGCTCGAGGGCCGTCTCGACAACATCTGCTTCCGCCTCGGCCTCGGCCCGACCGTCCCCGGCGCCCGCCAGCTGGTGAACCATGGCCACGTCACAGTGAACGGCCGGGTGGTGGATATCCCCAGCTACCAGTGCCGGGCCGGCGACGTGGTCGCCATCCGCGAGCGCAAGTGCAGCAAGGCCCTTGCCGAAGCCAACCTGGCCTTCCCCGGTCTGGCCAACATCCCTCCCCACCTCGAGTTCGACAAGGCCAAGATGACCGCCAAGGTCAACGGCCGCATCGAACGCGACTGAGTGGCCC
>JBAPUA010000096.1:0-2467 GCA_049282435.1 Cyanobium sp.
CGGGTCTGGGGAACCACTGGGACTTGGATTGGTTTCGCAGCCCCAAGCTCCCATGGCTCCCTGCCCACCCAATGGTCTGAGACTCGTTCTGTCGCTTGGCTTTTCGGACTTGTGTCCGTCAGCCAGGTCGACGACACCACCACCCTGCGGGTGCGTGAGGGTGCCGCTGCTGCCCAGCTATGAGCAACGTCCTGGAAACCAGCCAGGGGCATGTACGGTATCCTGTACAGGCTTGGCGATTGTCCATGGACGCCATCTCGTACACGGCTGCCCGCGCCAACCTGGCGCAGACCATGAAGCGTGTCTGCGCCGACCATGCCCCCCTGATCATCACGCGCAACGGTGAACCCTCTGTGGTGATGCTGTCGTTGGACGACTTCAAGGCCTTGGAGGAAACCGCCTATCTGCTGCGTTCACCACGCAATGCACGGCGGCTGATGGACGCCGTCGACAGCCTGGAGGCAGGCCATGGCGAAGAGCATGTTCTGGCGGAATGAAGTTAGTTTTTGCGGAACAAGCCTGGGAGGACTACCTCCACTGGCAAGCCACCGATCGAAAGTTGCTCCAACGGATTCATGCCTTGATCAAGGAAGCCAGCCAGACCCCATTCGCAGGGTCCGGCAAACCTGAGTCGCTCCGGCACGCCCTTTCCGGCTTCTGGTCGCGGCGCATCAATGGAGAACATCGGATGGTCTACAAGTTGGATGGCGACAGCCTGCTGATCGCCCAGTTGCGCTATCACTACTGAGTGGATCACTCCTCGGCTTCCCCGGCTCCAGGCGTTGAGGAATGGGGCCCAACCCAGTCCAGGCAAGTCGTAGTAAATTCAACTACAACAAACGACTTGCCATAGCACAGACGCGAGGAGCCGGCATGCCCCAGGCTGTGCGCCTGCCAGCGGAGTTACTGGAGCGCATCGATCGCTACGCCGCCCGCCTAGAGGGTGAGTTGCATCTGTCGGTGAGCCGCAGTGACGCCCTGCGGCGCCTGCTCACCCTTGCTCTCGAAGACGCCGAGGACACCGCCGAGGCGGAAGCGATCCTGCGGGCCAACGAACCGCGTGTCAGCTGGGAGGAGCTCAAAGCCTGTCCTGCCACGCCAGATCAGGCGCACGAGTCTTGACCTACCGGATTGAATTCGTCCGCTCAGCGGCAAAGGCCTACAGCCGCCTGGATCCGGTGCCGCAGCGACGGGTGGATCGAGAGCTCAACCGGCTCAGCGAGACGCCCCGCCATCCCGGCGTGATCCGCCTGCAATCGGACGAAGAGCTCTACCGCGTGCGGATCGGCGACCTGCGCCTGCTGTTCAGCGTGGAGGATCAGCTGCTGGCCAGGCGGGAACGCCTGGTGATTGCCGCGCCAACGGGATCCGCAAGCGGACCCTCGCCTACGCCCCGGCCAGGGCCGCCAGGCAGCTGCGGGCTACCATCCCCTCCTCATCGGCGCTCACCACCAGCAGCTCAAAGGGCTGTAGCCAAGCCAGGGCCGCCTCCAGTTCGGCGCGCAGCTCGCCGTCGTGTTCGCCGATGCCTCCGGTCAGCGCCAGCACATCCAGCCCCTGCAGGCTGGCGGCCATGGCCCCGATCCCCTGCAGCAGCCGCCGGCGAAACACGGCGATCGCCAGGCTCGCCCCGGAATCGGCGGGCACACCAGCGCCGCCGGCGGCCAGCCGCCGCAGCTCGCGCATGTCGGCTGTGCGCTCCGACAGCCCGAGCAGGCCGCCCTGCTGATTGAGGGCCAGATCGAGGTCGGCCGGACTCAATCCCTGCCGCAGCTGGTGCAGCAGCAGGCCAGGGTCGATCGAACCGCAGCGGCTGGCCATCACCAGTCCTTCCATCGGCGTGAACCCCATGGTGGTGGCGACACTGCGGCCCTCGGCGATGGCGCAGAGGGAACAGCCGGCGCCGAGATGGGCACTGATCAGCCGCGGTGAAGCCCGCCGGCCGGCCCGGCGCCAGTGACGCTGCACCACCTCACTGACGTGCTGATGATTGAGGCCGTGGAAACCGAAGCGGCGCAGTCCCTGCCGGCGCCAGCTGGCCGGGATCGCATAGGTGTACTCCTCGACGCTGAGGCTGGCGTGAAAGGCCGTGTCAAAGCAGGCCCACTGGGGCAGGCCGGGCAGCCACTGCCCGAGCCAGCGCATCAGGCGCAGCGCCACAGCGTTGTGCAACGGCGCCAGGGGCACCAGGGTCTCGATCGCCGCCAGGACCTCGGCATTGACCGCCGTGGCCTCGGTGAAGTGCAGACCGCCATGGACGACCCGATGGCCCGCCAACAGCAACCCCGATCCCCCAGGCCCCAGCCAGGGCGCCAGGGCCTGGGGGAACCAGACCTCCAGCAGCCGCTCGAGCTCGTTCTGCCGGCCGGCAGCCTGGGACCAATCGCGCTGTTCATGCAACAGCACGCTTCCCGCCGCTGTCAGCACCGAGAGCTTGAGGCTGGAGCTGCCGGCATTGAGCACCAGC
>JBAPUA010000097.1:0-24838 GCA_049282435.1 Cyanobium sp.
TGTCTGCAGACCAGATGCCTAACCAATCCAGGCTGTTACGTGGAGGGATCTTTTACTGATCATCCAGCTAGTTAAGAATCAAGCCATGACAACAGGACTGATCATGACGGCCTGGTCAGAGAGTGAACCAGCAACTCAAGATGGGGCCCAATCGGCCGACGCATCGACCAGCGTGTAGTCCTGGTGGAGTCCCAGGGATCCCATTGTGCTCCTCGCTTTCTTTGTGACGAAGGACGCATTGAAGAGTTGGTTTCCGGGTGTGAGTCCCCCACCAGCGCCGGCTTGACGACCGCGGCAATCCGATCGGATCTCAGGACATGTCTGCCGGTCGATCTCACGAAGGTCTGCCACCTGGTCGGCGGAGAGGCCAGGGCGGATCGCAAAGCCTGCCTCATTGATCGCTGCGGTCGTCTCGTAATCGCCGGGATCGACGCAGATTCCCGCCCAGCCCGTCCGCTTTGGGTGTGTCGCTGTGGACGTGATGTCATGCCGCCACACACCGCCATCCCTAAGCTTAATCAGGAGCGGGCACACGATGGACGATCAACCGCAGACCAGCCCCCGCGGCGCCTCCCAGGCCCAATTCCGGGCCAGACCGGAACGGATTGCGATCGGTAAATCGCTGCGGCAACAGATCCCCCGTGAGGATCACGCCCACTGGCAGCGGCGCAGCGATCGGCGTGACCCGATCGCCGTGCTGGAAGAGTCCAATCACGATCGACTGCCGGAGTTGATCCCAATTCGTTACGGGCGCATGGTGCGCAGTCCGTTCACGTTTCTGCGCGGTTCAGCCGCCTTGATGGCCTATGACCTGGCGGGCACCCCCAGCATCGGGGTGCAGGTGCAGGCCTGTGGCGATTGCCATCTGTTGAACTTCGGGTTGTTCGCCACGCCCGAGCGCAATCTGGTCTTTGATCTCAACGATTTCGATGAAACTCATCCGGCGCCCTGGGAATGGGATCTCAAGCGTCTGGTCACCAGTGTGGTGATCGCCGGCCGGGAGAATGCTCTGGCCGACGACGACTCGGAAGCCGCCGTCCGCGATTGCGTGCGCTCCTATCGCCAGCATCTGCGTGAGTATTCAGCGATGAGTCCGCTGGAGGTCTGGTACAGCCGCCTCGATATGGAGACCATCATTGCCATGGCTCCCGATGCCAAGGCCAAAGAGCGCCGCGAGGACTTGGCGCGAAAGGCCCGCGGGCGGATCATCGATAATCTGTTCCCCAGGATTGTCACCAGCGTCGGCGGCCGACCACGCATTCTCGATCAACCGCCGGTTCTCTACCATCCGGCGATCGACGATTTCGACGCCATCGTGCGTGAGGGGCTGGAGGACTACCGCCAGACGTTGTCTGATGAGCGCCGCGTTCTGTTTGATCGCTACCGCTTTGAAGATGCGGCCCTCAAGGTGGTCGGCATCGGCAGTGTCGGCACCCGCTGCCTGATCGGCCTGTTCTTCTCAGAGGACAATCATCCGCTGATCCTGCAGATCAAGGAGGTGCGGCGTTCCGTGCTCGAGTCCTACACCGAGCCCAGCCACTATGACAATCAGGGTCAGCGTGTCGTCATGGGCCAACGGTTGACCCAGTCCTCCAGTGACATCTTTCTGGGCTGGGTGCGCGGGCGCAGTGGCCGTGATTTCTATGTGCGCCAGTTGCGCGACATGAAGATGTCCTTTCCACTGGAACGTGTGACAGCCGTTCAGCTCGCCCGTTATAGCGAATACTGCGGCTGGACCCTGGCCCGCGCCCATGCCAAGTCGGGCGATGGCGCCCGGATCAGCGGCTATCTCGGCAAGGGGGACAAGTTCGACCGGGCCCTGGGCCAGTTCGCCCTGGCCTATGCCGATCAGACCCAGCGCGATCACGCCGCCCTGGTGCAGGCCGTCAACTCCGGCCGTGTCGAGGCGCTGGTGGAAGAGGACTGATCCGCGATGACCTGATCCGCCAGCATCTGAGCGCCGATCACGGCACTTCTCCAGAACCCCAGCTTCGTCATAAGCCCGGCGATCTGGTAACTGGCTGAGCCGCTGCCGGTGCTCCTGTCGCCCCAGTCGTCGTCGCGGAGCACCAAGCCATCGGTCGCCCGCAACGGAGTTCCGTACAGGGCTGACGCTGGCGAGGGACGACACCGGTTCTCACACCCTGAGGACTGAGGCTGCGACACCTCATCGGGCAGCCTCCACCCCATAGGATCAGAAGATGCCTGACTGCCCCACCACCGGCCCCGTGCCCTCGCTGGAGCAGCTGTTCCCGTTTCCGCTCGATCGCTTTCAGCACGAGGCGATTGACGCCCTCAACCAGGGCCATTCGGTGGTGGTCAGCGCCCCCACCGGTTCGGGCAAGACCCTGGTGGGCGAGTACGCCATCCATCGGGCCCTGGCCCATGGCCAGAAGGTTTTTTACACCACGCCGCTCAAGGCCCTATCCAACCAGAAGCTCCGCGATTTCCGCCACCAGTTCGGCGAGCAGAACGTCGGCCTGCTCACCGGTGATCTGAGCCTCAACCGCGAGGCCCGGATCGTGGTGATGACCACCGAGATCTTCCGCAACATGCTCTATGCGGAGATCGATCGCGAGGGCGACGATCCCCTCGCCGATGTGGAGGCCGTGGTGCTGGACGAGTGCCACTACATGAACGACTCCCAGCGCGGCACCGTCTGGGAGGAATCGATCATCCACTGCCCGACCCGGGTCCAGCTGGTGGCCCTCTCGGCCACGGTGGCCAATGCCGGTCAGCTCACCGACTGGATCGAGAAGGTGCATGGCCCCACCCGGCTGGTGCACAGCGATTTCCGGCCCGTGCCCCTGGCCTTCAGCTTCTGCAGCGCCAAGGGGCTCCACCCCCTGCTCAATGACGAGGGCACGGCGCTGCATCCCAACTGCAAGGTCTGGAGGCCTCCCAAGAGCACCCGCCGCAAGGGACCCAAGGAGGCCCGTCCGCCCCAGCCGGAGGCGCCGCCGATCGGTTTCGTGGTGGCCCAGATGGCGGAGCGGCAGATGCTGCCGGCCATCTATTTCATCTTCAGTCGCCGCGGCTGCGACAAGGCCCTGCGCGATCTCGGCAAGGTCTGCCTGGTCACGCCCGAGGAGCAGGCCCGCATCCGGGCGCGTCTGGACGCCTACGTAGCCGCCGCCCCCGAGGCGGTTCGCGATGGCGGCCATGCCGATGCCCTGCTGCGCGGTATCGCCGCCCACCACGCCGGGGTGCTGCCGGCCTGGAAGGAACTGATCGAGGAGCTGTTCCAGCAGGGACTGATCAAGGTGGTGTTCGCCACCGAAACCCTGGCCGCCGGCATCAACATGCCCGCCCGCACCACGGTGATCTCGGCCCTCTCCAAGCGCACCGAGCGGGGTCACAGGCCGCTGATGGGCAGCGAGTTCCTGCAGATGGCCGGCCGGGCCGGCCGCCGGGGGCTCGACACCCAGGGCTATGTGGTCACGGTGCAGAGCCGCTTCGAAGGGGTGCGCGAGGCGGGAGCCCTGGCCACCAGTCCCGCCGATCCGCTGGTCAGCCAGTTCACCCCCAGCTACGGCATGGTGCTCAACCTGCTGCAGCGCTACGACCTCGCCAAGGCCAGGGAGCTGGTGGAGCGAAGCTTCGGCCGCTACCTGGCCAGCCTGGATCTGGCCGAGGACGAGGCCCGCATCGCCGAGCTCACCAGCCAGCTGGAGCAGTTGGCCGCCGCCGATGCCGATGTGCCCTGGGATGACTTCGAGGACTACGAGAAACAGCGGGGCCGGCTGCGGGAGGAGCGGCGGCTGCTGCGGATCCTGCAGCAGCAGGCCGAGGAGACCCTGGTCCACGAGCTGACCCTGGCGTTGCAGTTCGCCAGTGAGGGCACCCTGGTCAGCGTCAAGGCCCCCCAGCTCCGGGGCCGGGTGACGCCGGCGGTGATCGTCGTCAAGCAGCCCGGTTCGGGCCAGTTCCCCCTGCTGCTCTGCCTCACCGACGAGAACGTCTGGATCCTGCTGCCCTGCGCCGCGGTGGTCAGCCTGCACGCCGAACTCAGCTGCCTGCAGGTCGCGCAGCTCGATCCGCCCGACCTGCACCACCCCGGCGAACTGCGCCACGGCGACAACGCCAGCGGTGGTCTGGCCCTGGCGGTGGCCTCGATGGCCCGCCGCTATGACATGCACACCCCCCGCTATGACCTGGCCGGCGAGGTGCGCCAGCAGGCGGAGCTGGTGGCGCAGCTGGAGGAGGAGCTGGAGCTGCATCCGGCCCATCGCTTCGGCGATCGCAAGCAGCTCACCAAGCACCGCCGCCGCATGGAGGAGCTGGAGCTGGAGATTGAGGAGCGGCAGCGCATCCTGCATCACCGCGCCAACCGCCACTGGGACACCTTCCTGCATCTGATCGAGATCCTCGGCTTCTTCGGCGCCATGGACGGTGAGGACGGGCTGCAACCGACTGAGGTCGGGCGCACCGTCGCCTCCCTGCGCGGCGACAACGAGCTGTGGCTGGGCCTGGCCCTGATGAGCGGCCATCTCGATGCCCTGGATCCGGCCGAACTGGCCGCCGTGCTGGAGGCGATCTCCACCGAGGTCAACCGCCCCGATCTCTGGTGCGGCTGGCCGCCGCCGCCCCTGGTGGAGGAGGCTCTGCACGATCTGCGCGGCCTGCGGCGCGAGCTGCAGCGCCAGCAGGAGCGGCGCTCCGTGGTGGTGCCGGTCTGGTGGGAGCCCGAACTGACCGGTCTGGTGCACGCCTGGGCCAAGGGAGCCAGCTGGAGTGACCTGATCGCCAACACCTCCCTCGATGAGGGCGATGTGGTGCGGATCCTGCGGCGCACCGTCGATCTGCTGGCCCAGGTGCCCTACGGCGAGGCGATCAGCGAGCAGCTGCGCAGCAACTCCCGCAAAGCCCTCAAGGCGATCAATCGTTTTCCGGTCTGCGAGATCGAGGATCTGCTGGCGGGTTCGGCCCCGGCGGCCGGCGCCGATCCGGGTCCGGCCCTGGCGCGGCCGCCTGCTGGGGCCTGAGCACCAGGGCGACGATCAGCAGCAGGCCGCTGATGCTGATCGTCGCCCTGGTGCTGTCGGCGTAGGGGGTCCAGGGCATGGTGCCTAGGATCCCACCTGGTGGTGCGACTGGCTGGGGCGATGAAGCTGAATCTGGGCTGCGGACCGCGGCCGATCGCCGGCTACCTGAACATCGATTCGGTGGCGAGCTTTGTGCCGGATCGGGTCATGGACCTGGAGCGCACCCCCTGGGATCTGCCCAGCGATGGCGCCGAGGAGGTGCTGCTCAACCACGTGCTCGAGCATCTCGGCGCCAGCACCGAGACCTTTCTGGCGGTGATGACGGAGCTGTACCGGGTCTGCGCCAACGGCGCCCTGATCCGCATCAACGTGCCCCATCCGCTGCATGAGCACTTCCGCACCGATCCCAGCCATGTGCGCCGGATCACGCCGCAGACGCTGTCGATGTTCTCGCGGGCCGAATGTGATCAGGCGGCGGCGGTGTCCTCACCGATGACCCCCTGGGCCCACATCCTGGAGGTGGACTTCGAGCTGGCCTCGGTTCAGTACGTGGCCGATGCCCGCACCCGCGCGCTGCTGGAGACCAAGGGACTGCTGGCGCCAAGCGATCGCCTGGAAGACTATGCCGAGATCTACAACAATCTGATCGAGGAGATCCGCATCGAGCTGCTCGTCCACAAGTAGGTCGTGCAGGAAGCCAGGGGCCGAGCCACGCATCCAGGGCCGGGATCGTGTCATCACTTGCGCTCGCTTCCCTCGCCGGAGCCAGGCGACCGGGCTCAGATGCCCAGCCGCTGCCAGATCACATCCAGGTTGGCCCGGTGCAGGTCGGTGGCGAAACACTCGGCCAATTGTTCGGCGGAGAGGCGGGTGGTCACCTCGGCGTCGCCTTCGAGATTGGCGCGGAAGTCGCCGCCTTCGCGGTTCCAGGCGCTGTGGGCGTGGAGCTGCACGATCCGGTAGGCCTGCTCGCGGCTGAGGCCGGCCGCCACCAGGGCCAGCAGCACCCGCTGGCTGAACACCACACCGCCGTAGACGTTGAGGTTGCGGGCCATGTTTTCGGGGTAGACGCCCAGACCCTTCACCACTTCGGTCATCTCCCGCAGCATGAAGTGCAGGGTGACCGAGCAGTCGGGCAGCATCATCCGCTCCACCGAGCTGTGGCTGATGTCCCGCTCGTGCCAGAGGGCGACATTCTCCAGGGCCGCCACGGTGTAGCTGCGCAGCACCCGCGCCAGCCCCGAGATGCGCTCACTGCGGATCGGATTGCGCTTGTGCGGCATCGCCGAGCTGCCCTTCTGTCCCTTGGCGAAGTTCTCCTCCACCTCCAGCACGTCGGTGCGCTGCAGATTGCGGATCTCGGTCGAGAACCGCTCCAGGGAGGCGCCGATCAGGGCCAGGGTCTGCACGTATTCGGCATGGCGATCGCGGGAGATCACCTGGGTGCTGGCGGCATCGGGCTCCAGGCCCAGAAGGCGGCAGGTGATCGCCTCCACCTCGGGATCGGTGTTGGCATAGGTGCCCATGGCACCGCTGATCTGACCGACGGACACCACCCGCTCGAGGCGCTCCAGGCGCTCGCGGTTGCGTTCACTCTCGGCCAGCCAGCCGGCCACCTTGAAGCCGAAGGTGATCGGCTCGCCATGGATGGCATGGGAGCGGCCGATCATCACCGTGTCCTTGTGGGCCCGGGCCAGTTGCCGCAGGGCTTCGGCCAGCTGGTCCAATTCGGTGCGCAGCACGGCCACCGAGCGCTTCAGCTGCAGGGCCAACCCCGTGTCCAGCACGTCGGAGCTGGTCATGCCGACGTGGATGTAGCGACCGGCGTCGCCGACGTGCTCGTTGACGTTGGTCAGGAAGGCGATCACGTCGTGACGCACCTCGGCCTCGATCTCCAGAATCCGGCTCACCTCGAAGGCGGCCTGCTCACGGATCGTGGCCAGCGCTTCCGGGGGCACCCGTCCCAGTTCGCACTGAGCGGCGGTGGCGGCGATCTCCACATCCAGCCAGCTCTGGAATTTGGCTTCTTCACTCCAGAGGCCGCCCATCTCGGGCAGGGTGTAACGCTCGATCAAGGGGCCAGCGCGTGGCAACGGCTTCCCCAACCTATCGGGCGACCCTCAGGCCAGACCTGCTCAACCGACCGTCGTCAGCTGGCGATGGGCCACCTCCCACTGCACCAGGTGGCCCCAGCTCTGCTGACGCACCCAGCAGCGACCGCCACGGCACTGGATCAGCTGGAAGGGGGGCAGGTCGTCGGGCTGGTTGCGCAGCCGCACGAAGCTGCCCGGCCGCAGCAGTTCGAACACGTTGGCCCCGAGCTGCCCGGGGAGCTGACCCAGGCTGCGGTTGGCCGGGGCCGTCTCCGTTGCCCTCAGGGTGCTGGATCGGAAGGGCCCCATGGAAAGCTCTGACCTGCAAGTCGGAGCCATCCTCTGGTGTATCCCGCTGTACAGGGTTCAGCCTTGGATTTTGTTCCGTTTCCGGTGTGGTTCCATAGCGGAATCAACACCAGGCCGCTCCGGCAGGACGGGACGCATCCGATGGCCCGCAGGCAGCGGCTGGATCTGGAACTGGTCTCGCGGGGGCTGGCCGTCAGCCGCCAGCAGGCCCAGCAGCTGATCCGCAGCGGTCGAGTGCGCAGCGGCGATCGGGTGCTCGACAAGCCCGGCCTCGATGTGGCCCCCGAGCTGGCGCTGGCGGTGGAGCAACCGCCCCGCTTCGTCTCGCGGGGAGGCGAGAAGCTGGTGGCGGCGCTGGAACAGTTGCCGATTCAGGTGGCTGGGCGCGTCTGCCTCGATGGCGGCATCTCCACCGGGGGCTTCACCGACTGCCTGCTGCAGCACGGGGCCCGGCGGGTCTACGGCATTGATGTCGGCTATGGCCAGACCGCCTGGAGCCTGCGCACCGATCCGAGGGTGGTGCTGCGGGAGCGCACCAACCTGCGCCATCTCACCCCGGCCGAGCTCTACGGACCCGAGGACCCCTGGCCCGATCTGGCCGTCGCCGATGTCTCGTTCATTTCGCTGACCCGGGTGCTGCCGGCCCTGGGGGCCCTGCTGCGACCCGCCCTCGCCACGGCCGACGGCGGTGAGCCGGCCGCAGCTGAGGCGGCAGCCGCAGCCCCGGTGGACGCCCTGCTGCTGATCAAGCCCCAGTTCGAGGTGGGGCGCGGCCGGGTTGGCAAGGGGGGGGTGGTGCGCGATCCGGCCGCCCATGTCGACGCGATCGAGACCGTGCTGGCGGCGGCGGTATCCCAGGGCTGGAACGCCGCCGGCCTGGTGGCTTCTCCGATCACCGGTCCGGCCGGCAATCACGAATACCTGTTGTGGCTGCGCCGCCAAGTGAATGCCGCTGTGCCGGCGTCGCCGGAGCCGGCCAACGCGGCAGTGGACCGGGCCCACATCCGGGCGCTGGTGCAACGGACCCTGGCCCCAGGCTGAAGCTGGCGCAGAGCAGAGGATGCACCAGCCACGAGCGCTGCAGCAGCGGATTCAGAGCCTGGGCGGAAACGGGGGGCCGCCGTGCCGAACGACGACCGCCCGCTTTGTCGGAGGCCCGGAGGGCTCAGATGGCGCTGCTGTCGCGATCGCCGGTGCGGATGCGCAACACCGAATCAATCGTGCTGATGAAGATCTTGCCGTCGCCGATCTCGCCGGTGCGGGCCGCATCCTGGATGGCGGACACCACGGTGTCGACGCGCTCATCGTCGACGACGATCTCCAATTTGAGTTTCTGCAGGAACTCGACGGTGAACTCCGAGCCGCGGTAGCGCTCCACCTGGCCCTTCTGCCGCCCGAAGCCGCGCACCTCGCTCACCGTCATGCCGACGATGCCTGCATTCACGAGGGCGATCTTGACGTCCTCAAGCTTGAACGGACGGATGATGGCCTCGATTTTCTTCATGGATGCGGCGGGGGTCTGGGTGAGCTCTGGAAAGGATCCTGACGGATGGGTGCATCCGCAGGCTGGGTTGGCGGGGTGTGACCGCAGGGTATGTCGGCAGCCGCTGCAGTTGGACCTGACCCGGGGGCCGGACCAGCCAGGCTGGTGCGGTTGGGTTCGGCCCAGGCAACGAGGCGCCCGCCGCTCAGCAAATGGCTGCTGAAAACAGGTCGGCTGGCGCCGACTTGGCGGGGCTAAGTCTCGCAGACATCAGCGGGTCTTGAACACCGTTTCATTAGGCCCGAGTCCGCTGCCGGCCGTCGTAACGATGGCTACGGCTCACTTGCTACCGGCGGGATCCAGTACGTTCCAATTCCGCGAATCCACCTCCCCACCATGGTCAACGCCGCTGCTGTCCCGAGTGCCGCCGACCTGTCCTCGGCCGGATCGGTCGCAGCCGCCGCTTCGGCTGCCACGGGAACGGAAGCGGGCCCAGCCGATCCCGCTGAACGCACCCTCACCCCGAGCTATGGCGAGCGGGCGATCGCCGAGGCGCAGCTGATCTGTTTTGACAATCCCCGCCCGGGCCGCCCCTATGAGGTCTCGATCGAGCTGCCGGAGTTCACCTGCAAGTGCCCGTTCTCCGGTTATCCCGATTTCGCGGTGCTGCGCCTGCTCTATCAGCCGGGTCCCCGGGTGCTGGAGCTCAAGGCGCTGAAGCTGTACGTGAATGCCTACCGGGATCGCACCATCTCCCACGAGGAGGTGGCCAACCGGATCCTCGATGACTTCGTGGCGGCCTGCGAACCGGTCTGGATGGAGCTGGTGGCCGACTTCAATCCCCGCGGCAATGTCCACACCCTGGTGCGGGTCAGCCACGGTCAGCGCCAGCCCTGCTGAGCTCCAGCTCGAAGCCCCCGCTCAACGATCCAATCTCTCTGGCCAAGCTCTCTGGCCAAGCTCACTGGCGAATCTCACTGTCCCAGCTCGCAGCGGAGCTTGCGCGGCAGCGGCAGGGCCCGCCGCCGTCAGCTCTGCTGGGCCGCCGCCGCCGAAACCCGAGCCAGCAGGGCCGGCAGCTCGGCTGCAAAGGCCGTGAGGTTGCGATTGCAGAGGCCCGCCACGTGCAGACGATGGGCCCCGCTCTCGCTGATCGCCCACAGCTGGCGGGTGGCCACCAGGCTGAGCCCTCCCCCCAGCAGGGCGATCGCAAAGCCGCTGTAGACCAGCGGCACGCCGGGATCGCGCTTGAGCAGGATGCCGCTTGCCGGCAGTACGGACGTCACCCGGATCGGCAGGCCCCGCACCTCAACCGCCTCGCCGCCGGGTTGGATCAGGGCCAGCGGCTGACCCTCGGGACCAAAGACCTCCACCGGCCCCTGCTCGCTGCGCAGGCTCAGAAACACCGGCTCGCTGCCATCGGGTCGGGTCGGCAGCACCAGCCCCCAGACCTGTTCACCCAGTTCGGGGTAGGTCTGCAGGGGCAGCTGCAGCACAGGGCTGCGGCCCAGCTGGATGTTGACCGCCGCCAGGGCCCAGTCGGCCTGATAGAGGGTCATGCCCCGGTGGCGCAGCGGATGGTTGACGCTGATCACGGCCCGCAGCGGCTCCTCGGTGGCTGCCGGGCTGCCGGGCTGGGCTTCGGCATCCACCGCCGCCGCGATGTTCGGCGGCGTTTCCGCCGCGATCGCCGGGGCTTCGGCCAAGCCGCCGGAGGCCGGCGCAATCAGACGCAGGCTGGAACTGAACTGTTCGGGTCGGCCGGCGGGATCACGCTGGATCTGGAAGTCGTCGAGGGCCAGGGTGAGCTGGGTGTGGCCGCGGCTGTCCAGCAGCTCCAGTTCCCGCCCCGGCGCCAGGAAGCGCTCCAGCCGCTGCCCCGCCACGGCACCCCAGGCGGCACCGACCATCAGCACCACCAGGCCGGCATGGACCAGCAGCGGCCCAACCCGCCCGATCACACCGCGCCGGGCCGCCAGGCGATCCGGCTGGCGCTGCACCTGCCAGCCACCCGAGCGCAGTTCCCGCTCCAGCCGGTCCAGGCAGGGGCCCGATTCGTCGCTGAGCAGGGTTTCGGCCACGCTCAGCTTGCTGAGCTGGCGCGGAGAGCGGTAGTCGATCCAGCGCAGGGAGGCCTGCAGCGCCGGCCACTGGCGGCGCCAGCTGCACAGCACCAGGGCCAGGCCCAGCCAGGCCAGCAGCGCCAGGAACCAGGCACTGGAATAGACGTGATCCAGCTGCAGGCGCAGCACGCCGGCGCCATCGACGAGACCGAGCCAGGGGGCCGGGTCGTAGCGCTGGTGGTAGAAGAGCTCGCTTTCCTTCTGGGGGATGGCCGTGCCGATGCCACTGGCAAAGGCGATCACCAGCAGCAGCGTGATCGCCAGGCGCAGGTCGGCCAGCCAGCCGAGCCAGCGCAACAGCTGGCGCCAGCGGCCTGATGAGGAGGGGGCCGCCGTCATGGCAGCTGGGAGAGCAGGGTCAGACCACCGCTGGTCAGCAGCACCACGCCGCTAATCGGCGGGATCCACTGCCCGACCCGACGCAGCCGCAGCAGGTCGGGCAGGCTGGCGGCGGCGGTGCCGGCCAGCAGCAGGGGCAACACCTGGCCAGCGCCGAAGCAGGTGAGCAGCACCATGCCTTGCAGCGGTCGGCCGTTCTGGGCCATCCAGGCCAGCAGCACGGCCAGGACCGGGGTGGTGCAGGGGGTGGCCGCCAGTCCGAAGGCCAGGCCGGCCGCCAGTGGCGCCAGCGGCGCCGGCACCCGGCGCCGCCAGACCTCGGGATCGGGGCCGGCGGGCAGGGGGAAGCGCAGCAGGCCCAGCAGATTCAGGCCCATCACCACCGCCACCACCGCCACCAGCAGGGGGATCTGGCTAGGCAGACTGCCGTACAGGCGTCCCAGCAGGCCACTGGCCAGCCCCAGCAACACCAGGGACAGAACGATGCCTGCGGCGAAGCTGAGGCTGCGCTGCCAGGGCAGCTGGCGGGGGGAGGCCGTCAGGGGCCGGGCCCTGGGGCCGTCAGCCCCGAAGCCCGCCAGATAGGCCAGGGTCACGGGCAACAAGGAGAGTGAGCAGGGACCCAGGCTGGTCAGCACCCCACCGGCGAAGACCAGAGCCAGGCTGATCGGCCCCGGATGGGCCAGGGAACTCTGCAGCAGATGTTCGCTGCTGCGGGCCCAGTCGGCGAGCAGCAGGCCGAGGCTGGTCATCGCCGGGGGGAAGCAGGGCCGCTGCGGTCAGCCTATCGGGGCGGGTGGCTGGGCCCGACGGCGCGGGCGGGCGGTTTCCAGCCCTGTGGTCTCCAGGGAGCAGCGGAGCAGCAGGCCGGCGACAAACAGGCTGGAGAGCAGGGAGTTGCCGCCATAGCTGATCATCGGCAGCGGCAGGCCGGTGGTGGGCATGGAACCGCTGGCCACGGCGATGTTGAGGATCGACTGGCCGACCAGCAGGGTGGTGCAGCCCATGGCCACGAGCCGGTGCTGGTTGCTGCGGCAGCTCAGAGCCACCCTCAGACCGACGAAGCCGAAGATCACCAGGAACAGCAGCAGCATCAGCGTGCCGACGTAGCCGAACTCCTCAGCGAACACCGCGAAGATGAAATCGGTGGTCTGGATCGGCAGATACTGCAGCTTCTGGGTCGAAAGCCCGAAGCCTTCGCCGAGGACGCCACCTGAACCGATCGCCAGCAGGCTCTGCACCAGCTGATAGCCATCGCCCTGGGCGTCACGCCAGGGGTCCAGGAAGGAGGTGACCCGCAGCCGCTGGTACTCGTTGATCATGATGCTGGCCCCGCCGAGCAGGCCTCCGGCCCCGGCTGAGCCGATCAACAGCGGCAGCGACAGGCCACCGGCCAGGGCCATCAGCCAGAGCAGCAGTCCCAGCAGGGCGGCCGTGCTGAGGTTGGGCTGCTTGAGGATCAGCAGGATGACGACGCCGAAGATGCCCAGCCAGAGCAGCTTCTGGTCATTGCCGATGCGGCGCCAGTGGGAGAACAGCACGGCCCCCTGGAGCACCACGAACGGCTTGACCAGTTCGGTGGGCTGGATCTGGATCGGACCCAGCACCAGCCAGCGGCTGGCGCCGTTGACCGTGCTGCCGATCACCAGGGTGGCGGCGATCAGCACCAGGGCAATCAGCAGAGCTGTGCCCCCCAGATGGAGCCAGCGGCGCATGCTGGTGCGGATCGCCAGCAGCAGCAGGCCCCAGCTGGCCAGCAGCCAGAGCGCCTGACGCTTGAGGTAGTAGGCCGCATCGCCCATCTCGCGATCCGCCACGAACCAGCTGGCGGAGGTGAGGATCAGCAGGCCAACGAGGCTCCAGAGGGCCACCAGGCCGATCAACAGCCTGGCTTCGGCAGGCCAGAGATCCCAGGGCAGAGGTAGCAGGCTCGGGCCGGCAGGGCTGGAGCTGGAGTCCGGCGCGGTGCGGCGGCCGGGCGATCGGGACGGGGTTGGGGTCAAGGCTGGGGCCACAGGAATCGCCAATGGCCCATTAGGCCGTGAACAGCCGCGCCTTGTCGAGTCCTGCGTGCAAAAAAGAACCAGCTGGCAGCGGGATCGGGCCGGTCGACCCAATGGAACCCACCGATGTCCCTCGCTGCAGCACCGAGATCCGGCGGCGCCAGCGTCGAGGGTGCGCCGACCGGGATCTCCCCCAGCTGGGACCCCTCCAAACCCAACCCCCTACAAACCAAAACCCAGGCCTTCCGCGTCGGAAGACCTGGGTCACCCCGTCCATTCCTTGATGGCGGGCATGGACCTGGAACGCTTGATCCAGGCTCGAGATGCTGGGATGCGGTGAGTTCAGTCCCTGGGAAGGGCAGTGGAATGATCCCTGGGGTGACAGAACAAGGCTGGACTGTCACCGGAGTCAGTGAGGAAAGCCCTCTAGAGATGCCCTCTAGAGATCTCGAGTCAACGCGGAACTTGCGGCAATGACGGCAAGTTCAGTTGCCGCAGCTTTGCTGACGGCGTCCACTGACCAACTCCACCTTCAGGATCTTGCCACCCTGCTTCATGATGCGCTGCTGTTCAGCGAACCAGCTGGAATAGGGCACCCACTTGGTGAAGTAGGTGTTTTGCAGTTCACGCTGGCTTCTAGCCTTTTCGGGGCAGGGAACGCAGGCTGTGATCTTGAACAGGCGCATGGGGATCCTCGTCGGTACGACTTTGCAGAGATCAGGCGAGGCCCGAGCTGATGTAGTCGAAGTAGACACCCATTTCACGTCCGGCGTCAGGGCCGACCAGCGAGGCGGTGGCTTCCTTCATGGCCTGGATCGATTGAACCGTGGCGCCGATGGGCACACCCAGGGAGTTGTAGGTCTCCTTGAGGCCGTTCAGGACGCGCTCGTCGAGGATCGAGGTGTCACCAGCCAGCATGGCGTAGGTGGCGTAGCGCAGGTAGTAATCCAGGTCGCGGATGCAGGCCGCATAGCGACGGGTGGTGTACATGTTGCCGCCCGGACGGGTGATGTCCGAGTACAGCAGCGATTTGGCGACGGCTTCCTTGATGATGGCCGAGGCGTTGGCGCTGATGGTGGCGGCAGCACGGACGCGCAGCTCACCGCTGGCAAAGTACTGCTCAAGCCTGCCGATGGAGCCGCCGTCAAGGTAGAGACCCTGAACGTCGGACTGATTGATGACGTTGGTGATGGCGTCTTGCATGGATCCTGAGAGGAGTGGCGATGAACGGGGAGGGGAAAGACCTCAGGAGAGGGCGCCGACGACGTAGTCGAAGTAGAAACCAGCTTCCTCGGCATCGGCACCGGTGAGAATGCCGGTGGCCACCGACTTCATTTCGCGTACGGCTTCCGCCATCGCTTCCAGGGGAGTGCCAAGGGCGCGGTACATCTCCCGGGCGCCGATGATGCCGATCTCTTCGATCGGGGTCACATCGCCGGCGACAACGCCGTAGGTGACCAGGCGCAGGTAGTAGTCCATGTCCCGCAGGCAGCTCGCGGTCATCTCTTCACCGTAGGCATTGCCTCCGGGGGAGATGACGTCAGGGCGCTTCTGGAAAAGCTGGCCTCCGGCCTGCTTGACGATGCGCTCTCGGCTTTCGGCGAGGACCTGGGCGACGCGGAGGCGACGCTGACCACCAGCCACGAACGACTTGATCTGGTCGAGTTCGCCAGGGCTGAGGTAGCGGGCTTCGGCGTCCGCGTTGATAATCGAGTTGGAGACGATGCTCATGCAGTTCTGCCTCGAAGCAAGCGGTCGCCGTTGAAGGAGACCGGTATCCGGTGGGTAAGGGTTGAGATCGACAGTGTCGACCGCCGAATCATTCTGCGGCAACGCTCCTCGGGGACCCGGGTGCCGGTAACAGATCTTCACGGCTGGATTGTGGTCGAAATCCCTTGGGCCGCAAAGGTTCTGCCGCCAGTTGATGACAGGCGCCGGCTGCAGCAATTGTTGATCAAGTCCGATCAGGAGCGCCGCTCGGGGCAGATCATCCAGTGCCCCAACTTTGCTGTGAATCGGTTCAGGAAATCAGTACAAGATTGCATAAAGCAACCTCCCGGAGTTGAGCCCCAGGAGGTTATTGGCATCCCTTGTTTGCAGCCTGGACCCGTGATCGGAATCCAGGGCGGGCCTTGGGACCTCAGATGGCACCGCCCAGGGGCGGGTTGAGGCCGGCGTTGCCACCGTAGAGGTTGGCCGTGCGGTTGACCGTGCTCAGGGGCAGGCCATCGGCTGTGTTCAACCCCTTGAGGTAGGGCACGGTGTCGCGACCGAAGCTGCGGGCGTAGTCCGAGCTGGAGAGCACGGCTTCGATCGCCGCCTTCTGACCCTGGCTGGAACGCGTGCTCAGGAAGCGACTCGTTTCCGCCGGCTGGGCGGCGCGGCCCAGCAGGGCTAGATAGACCGCCGAGGCACCGCGCAGGGGAGCCAGGCGTTGGATGCGCTGCTGGAACTGGTCGCTCAGGGCGATCTGGCCGATGAAATCGGCCACCGTCAGCACCCCGTTGCGCAGCTGGGATTCCGCGTCACCCAGCCGTTCAGCGGCCAGGGGCGTGCGATTCAGCAGCTGGCGGTAGCTGGCCTCAATCGCCTCGTTCAGCTGGCTTTCGCTGGGGGAGCTCGGCAGCTGCACGGGGCGACCCAGGCTCTGGCGACGCCTGAAGCCCTGGGGAGAGCCGGGCTGCAGGGCCCGGGTCATGGCGGCATCGGGCTGCTGGGGCAGGGTCGAGGCGTAGCCGCTGGCCAGGGTGGCGCGCCAATTGCCGGCGCCGGCCACGGGCGCTGGCGCCAGCGGCGCGGGGGCACTCGGCGCGAATGATCGGCTGGGCAGCGGGGTGGCGACCCCGGGCTGCCAGCGGGGTTGGCTCCAGCTGCGGCTCGGCAGCGGCAGCTGCTTGATGCTCTGGGGCCCGGCCGTGGTCGGCTCGGTGGCGACACCGGTCTGGCCGCCGCTGATGGCGGCCGTCCAGCTGCCGCGAATGACGCGGCTGCGATCCGGCAGGTTGCGGGTCACGGTGTCGGCGACGGTGCGCAGCTGCTGGGGCCGCGGCACATCAGGCCGGCTGAGCAGCGTGAGATCGACCACCGCCTGCGCGTTGAAGGGGCGACGCAGGGCCGGGACCTGGCGGGCGTTGCGGTCGTTGGCGGTGATGAACCGCTCGTAGGGGACCGTGTCCTCGCCGAAGCTCTCGTTGTATTCGCGGCTGTTGATCATGGCGTCGACGACGCCGTAGAAGCCGCTGCGGGCGGCGGTGTCGAAGTAGCTGTCGATCTCCCAGCGGCCAAAGGTGGGGCGCCCCAGGATGCGGCGATGCATCACCTCGATCGCCTTGCAGATGTAGAGGCCACTCCAATAACGGCGCCGGAAGGCATTGGAGCGGGCCACCTGGCGGATGAACTCCCGCAGGCAGATGTCACCGTTTTCGAGTTTGATCTCCTCGACGGTCCTGCGTTCACCGGCATAACCGGCGCTGCCCAGAATCTGGACATAGACGCCGCGGATCACCGCCTGGGTGGAGGCTTCGGTGCCCCGGATGCTGGGCTGGCCGCCGCGCCGGGGCACGGAGTTGCCGCCAGTGGCGATCTGTTGCAGCCGCAGCACCTTGGGCCCGACCCGACGGGGCGTGGACTTGCGGAACTGGGCGCTGTTCATCTGGCCCGGCTGGCGCAGGCCATTGCCGATCAGGATCCGGCGGCTGTCGTAGCCGAACGGGGCCGGACGGGTGGACACCGACGCGGTGCCGGACGGGAAGATGGCGCCGTAGTTGAGGCCGATCGGGTCATTGCCACCGCCGTAGGGGTGCTGATCGGCGAAGGGCTGCCGGTAGGAGGCGTACAGGGTGATGTACTGGGGCGCTCCTTCGAACGGCGCACTGAACCGGAACAGCTTGCGGTTGGAGCCCCAGCCGGCGCTCTCCTGGGCCTCTTCGCCCAGGTCCCGCAGATAGGGAACGGTTTCCTCGCCGAAGACGCGGGCGTATTCGAGGCCGTTGACCAGGGCATCGACCAGACCGCCGAGTCCCTTGCTGCTGACAATGGCGAAGTACTTGCGGAACTCCTCGATCGAGCTGACGCCGCGACCCAGGAAGTGGCGGAAGGCCAGCTCGACGACGCGGCTGTTGGAGAAGCGGCCGTAGAACTGACGCTGGTATTCCTTGCTGCGGCCCAAGGCGCGGATGAACTCCCGCATCGACAGCTGGCCCTGGCGCACCTGGGTGGCCTCGACGGGGCAGACCACCTGCGAGTAGGCCTTGCTGATGTCCCGCTCGAACACCTGGCGGTAGGCGGCCCGGATCACTTCGGCCTTTTCGCTGCCGGAGAGCCGCGGGCGCATCACGAAGCGCTGGGCGCCTTCGGCGGCCAGGGCGTAGATCGCGGGCAGCTGCAGTCCCTGGTTGACCGGACTGCCCAGCCGCGCCCGGGTGGAGGGAGTCGGCACCTCCAGCTCCTTGAGCAGCACATTGAAGTAATCAATGACCAGGCTGCGGGCCTGGGGCTCGCCCTGGAACAGCCCGGCGCCGGCCGCCCGCATTTCCTGCAGGGCCACGTTGGTGGCGGCCAGGGAGCAGGCCTTTTCGAGCACATCCCGCAGGCCACGGGTGTTGACGGCCAGGATGCTGGGGTCGCCGGCGACGATCGCGTAGCTGACGTAGCGCAGGAACCAGGCGAGGTCGCGGATCGACTTCTTCATCCGCTCGGTGCCGTAGCGACCGACGGAGATCGGGGTGAAGCCGGTGGGCAGGATCACCCGCACATCGGCGTCGCCACCGGTCCCTTCGAGCAGTCGGCTCAGCAGGTTGCCGCGGCGGGCCGCGGCGCCGGTGAAAGTCTGCACCGAGCGCTGGAAGGCCGCCTGGTCAGCGGCGAGGGGCAGACCTTCGTCGCCGCCGCCGCCGGGCAGGGGGGACTCGAGGTAGGAGAGCGGTGTGCCGCCCGAGAAGATGCGATTGGCGGCCTTGGCCACGATCGCAGCGGCATTGGCCGACAGGCGCTGGGCCACTGTCACCCTGATCTGCCCACTCTGGAAGAAGGTGGTCAGGGCGGCGAGTTCGCCGCCGTCGGGGAAGCGATCCTGCTGCTCCGCCTGACGGACGCTGGAGAGCGGCAGGGTGTCGTAGCGCTGGGGGGTGACCCTGGTGCTGCCGCTGCTGGCGGTCACGGTCATGAACGAGAGCGAGCCGGGCCTGGGAACGTTACGGCTGGCCCTCCTGCCCTCCGGCCGAGCATGAACAAATGTTTGCAGCCCTCGCCGCCGCCGGCCCCGCCGCCGTGAAATGCTCGCCCGACGGCCCCTGATACCGACCGATGAGCTCCCGTGCCGGGGACGCCGCCACACCCGTGGTGAGCGCCTTCTATGACCGCTTCCCCTACCCCGGCGATCCCCTGCAGGACGGCCCGCCACCGGGATACAACTGGCGCTGGTGCGTTGACAGCGCCATGGCGGCGGCGCTCGGGGTGCTGCCGCCGGCGCCCCCCTCGGGGACCCGAACCTGGCGGATTCTCGACGCCGGCTGCGGCACCGGTGTCAGCAGCGACTATCTCTGCCACCTCAATCCCGGCTCCAGGGTGCTGGCGGTGGACATCAGCGCCGGCGCGCTCGAGGTGGCGCGGGAGCGCCTGCGCCGCTCCGGGGCGGGCCAGCGGGTGCGGCAGCTGCGCGTCGAGCAGCGCAGCCTGCTGGATCTGGACGGGGAGGGCGAGTTCGATTACATCAACTCCGTCGGCGTGCTCCATCACCTGCGCGAACCCGAACAGGGGCTGCGGGCCCTCGCCCGCCAGCTGCGGCCCGGAGGGGTGCTGCACCTGTTCCTGTACGCCGATGGCGGCCGCTGGGAGATCCACCGCAGCCAGCGCGCCCTGTCCCTGCTGGCGGTGGGCACGGCCAGCGAGGGCCTGCGGCTGGGGCGGCAGTTGTTGCGGGAGCTGCCGCCGGCCAACCGGCTGCGTCGCCATCACGAGCAGCGCTGGGCTCTGGACACGGCCGCCGATGCCAACTTCGCCGACATGTACCTGCACCCGCAGGAAACCAGCTACGACCTCGATCGTCTCTGGCGCTTCGTGGAGCAGGCCGATCTCAGCTTCGCCGGCTTCTCCAACCCCGAGCTGTGGGACCCGGCGCGCCTGCTGCAGGGGGAGCTGCTGGAACGGGCCCGGGCCCTGCCCCAGCGGCAGCAGTGGGCCCTGATCGAGGCCCTCGACCCCGACATCAGCCACTTCGAGTTCTTCCTGACCAAGGGGGCGGTCGATCCGCCGCAGTGGGGCGATGAGGCCCTGCTGGCCCATGGCGGCCAGCCCAACCGCTGTCTGTGGGGCTGGCCCTCCACCAGCCTGATGGGGCCGGATCTGCAGCCGCTCTCGATCGCTGCGGCGGATCTGGAGTTGCTGCAGGCTTTCGAGGCCGCCCCCGCCGGCACTCCCCTCGGCCAGCTCAGCCTTGCCATGGCCAGCGCCGAGCGGCTGCAGCGGGCCCGGCAGCTGATTGCCGATCGCCTGCTGCTGCCGGTCAGCCCCTGACTGCCAAGCTCCGGCGCTTTCGGCAACGGTGCTGTAACCCTGCGTGATAACCTCCGACCGCCCAGTCGGAAACCCGTCGGTTGCAGGCTGTTCCCACAACTTCGGTGTCCCCTTCCCCCTGCGGGGAGTCGCTGCCTGAAGCCAGGGAAGCGTCCGAGACCAGCGATTCCAGCAGCGATGCCAGTGCCGGTGATCTCCTCACCGACTCCCATCCCTGCCCACCATCCCCTGATCCAGCCCCCGCGGCGGACACCGGCACCCTGCCGGATGCCTCGCAGGGGTCCAGTCCCGGCCCAGGTCCCCAGCAGGGGTCCGAGCACGGCCTGGCCTCCGGATCCGACAACGGTATGGATGGTTATCTCCGACTGCAGCGCCGCCTGATCCTGGCGACGCTGGCGGCCACCGCCCTGGCGGTGCCGCTCACGGCGCTCTGCTTCGACCTTCCGACCGCCGGCAGTCTGCTGATCGGGGCCCTCGCGGGTCTTCTGTACATCAGGCTTCTGGCTCGCAGCGTCTCCCGCCTCGGCGGAGATCGCCGCTCGGTGGGCAAAGTGCAGCTCCTGGTTCCCGTCGTCCTGGTGCTTGCGGCCGCCAGGATTCCCCAGCTCGAGATCGTTCCCGCCCTGTTGGGATTCCTTCTCTACAAACCCGCTCTGATCGTTCAGGCCGTCCTCGACTCCTGAGCCACCAGAGCTGGGTCTCCGGCCCCGCTCCGGCCGGGCCATCCCGCTCCCCCTGGTTCCGCCAGGGCCCTCTCCCCCAGGACCTTCCTCCAGGACAGTCATCCCGATGGTTCCGTTGCCCCTCGCCCTTCCCCTTGCCGAACTGGAGGTTGGTCAGCACCTCTACTGGCAGCTCGGCAATCTCAAGATTCACGGCCAGGTCTTCATCAGCTCCTGGATCGTCATCGGCGCCCTGCTCGCCGTCGTGGTGGTCGGCACCCGCAAACTGGAGCGTGACCCCGGCGGTGTGCAGAACCTGCTGGAGTTCCTCTGGGATTACATCCGCGATCTCTCGCGGGAGCAGATCGGTGAGAAGGCCTACCGCGACTGGCTGCCGTTCATCGGCACCCTGTTTCTGTTCATCTTCGTCAGCAACTGGGGTGGGGCCCTGATCCCCTGGAAGCTGATCCACCTGCCCAGCGGTGAACTCGGGGCTCCCACCGCCGACATCAACACCACCATCGCCCTGGCGCTGCTGGTGTCGCTGGCCTACTTCTACGCCGGTCTGAGTCGCAAAGGTTTCCGGTACTTCGAGTACTACGTGGAGCCGACTCCGATCATGCTGCCCTTCAAGATCGTCGAGGATTTCACCAAGCCCCTGTCCCTCTCGTTCCGACTGTTCGGCAACATCCTTGCCGATGAGTTGGTGGTGGCGGTGCTTGCTTTCCTGGTACCGCTGGTGGTGCCCCTGCCGGCGATGTTCTTGGGCCTGTTCACCAGTGCCATTCAGGCGCTGATCTTTGCCACCCTCGCCGCCTATTACATCGGTGAGGCGGTGCACGAGGAGCACCACTAGCTTCTCGCGCCAGACCGGTGCGCCGGTCTGGCAAACTCTTCGCGCGCAGGTCCGGCTTGATCCGGGCCCGTTCCCCGGCCAACGCCTCGGGAATGTCCCAGGCGCGGAGTTCAAACCCCGGTCCGTTTTGCGCTTCAACGGCGCCCCTCATCCCTTTCCCACCATGGATTCGCTTACTTCCGCCGCGTCTGTTGTGGCTGCTGGTCTTGCCGTCGGTCTCGGCGCCATCGGTCCTGGCATCGGCCAGGGCACCGCTGCCGGCGGCGCTGTCGAAGGTATTGCCCGCCAGCCCGAAGCTGAAGGCAAGATCCGCGGCACCCTGCTGCTCTCCCTGGCCTTCATGGAGGCCCTCACCATCTACGGCCTGGTGGTCGCCCTGGTGCTGCTGTTCGCCAACCCCTTCGCCTGAAGGCGTCTTGGGGGGCGGGAGCCGGACTCCGAATCTGATTCGGACCGGCTCCTTTGCCTTGCGGGCCCCGGCCCGCTGGCTTGATGCAGTCGCCCCTGACCGCTCCATTCTTTTCCGCACCACCGCACGCCAACCCGTCCCATGACCAGCTGGCTTCTGCTTGCCGAGGCAGGCGCTAAGGAGGGAGGTCTGTTTGACCTCGACGCCACCCTGCCGCTGATGGCGTTGCAGGTGGTGATCCTCACCTTCATTCTCAATGCCCTTTTCTTCCGTCCTGTCGGCAAAGCCGTCGAGGATCGGGAGGGCTATATCGCCACCAGCCGCGCTGAGGCCAAGGCCAAGCTGGCCCAGGCCGAGCGACTCGAAGCTGATCTGCGCGAGCAGCTCAAGGAGGCCCGTCAGCAGTCCCAGAAACTGATTGTCGAGGCCGAGCAGGAATCGGAGCGTCTCTACCGGGAAGCCCTGGCTCTGGCTCAGGCCGAGTCCAACAGCAGCCGGGAGCAGGCTCGCCTTGAGATTGACTCCCAGCGCAATGCCGCCCTTGGCCAGATCAGGGGTGATGCCGACCAACTCGCCGATCTGATCGTCGATCGCCTCCTCGCCGCTTCATGACCATGGCCTTCCCCTTGCTTCTGGGCTCCCACGGTGGTGGGTTTGGCCTCAATCTCAACCTGTTCGACACCAACATCATCAACCTGGCGATCGTGATCGCCGGTCTGGTGTGGTTTCTCAGGGGCTTTCTCGGCGGCATTCTCGAGCGCCGCAGGGCCACCATTCTCGCCGACCTCAAGGACGCTGAAGATCGTCTCGCCGCCGCCGCCGCCTCCCTGGCGGAGGTGCAGCAGGGCCTGAGCGATTCCCAGGCCAAGGCCGAGAAGATCCGCGCCGATGGCGTCGTCCGCGCCCAGGCCATTCGCCTGGACAGCGAGCGCCGCACTGTTGAGGAGATGGCCCGCATCAAGCAGGATTCGGCCTCCAATCTCGATGCCGAGGCCTCCCGGGTCACGGCCCAGCTGCGTCGCGAGGCGGCCCGTCTGGCGATCGAGAAGGCCCTGGCGGCCCTGCCCGGTCGGCTCGATGCCACCACCCAGGCACGGCTGATTGACCAGTCCATCCAATCCCTGGGTAACGCCTGATGCCGCTGCTCAACACCATCACCAGCCCCTGGGCTGAAGCCTTCCTCCAGGTGAGTGAAGCCACGGGGGACACCGATGCGGTGATCGACCAGGCCAAGGCTGTTCTGGTCCTGTGGGAGCACTCTCCCGAACTGCGGGCGGCGATGGCCTCGCCGGTGCTGGAAGTGGCGGCCAAGAAGGCCGCCCTGGTCAGCCTGTTCGGGGACCAGGTGACGCCGGCGTTCCTCAACCTGCTCAAGCTGCTCGCCGACCGTCAGCGCATCGGTTATCTCGATGCGGTGCTCGGACGGGTTCTGGAGCTCTACCGCGAGCAGAACGGCATCGCCCTGGCGACCGTGACCTCCGCCACCGCCCTGAGCGACGAGCAGCAGGCCCTGATCACCGAGAAGGTCAAGACCGTCGCCGGCACCGACAAGGTGGAGGTCAACCTGCTGGTCGATCCCGCCCTGATCGGTGGCTTCGTGCTCAGCGTCGGCTCCCAGGTGATCGATGCCAGCCTGGCCGGTCAGGTGCGCCGTCTCGGTCTTGAGCTGGCCAAGGTGAGTTAACGCTCTCGCCAGCGTCGGTAGCGGACTTCCCTGCGACGTCTCTTTCCTTCTTCTCCCCTCACCCCCTCCTTCATCGCCTCCCCCTCCGGGGACTTCCACCCATGGTTTCCATCCGCCCCGACGAGATCAGCGCCATTCTCAAGCAGCAGATCGCTGACTATGACAAGTCGGTTTCGGTCAGCAACGTCGGAACCGTGCTCCAGATCGGCGACGGCATCGCCCGCGTCTATGGCCTGGAACAGGTGATGGCCGGCGAACTCGTCCAGTTCGAAGACGGCACCGAGGGCATCGCCCTCAACCTGGAGGAGGACAACGTCGGCGCCGTGCTGATGGGTGAGGGCCGCGGCATCCAGGAAGGCAGCACCGTCAAGGCCACCGGCAAGATCGCCGCGGTCCCCGTCGGTGACGCCATGCTCGGCCGGGTCGTCAACGCCCTCGGCCAGCCGATCGATGGCAAGGGTGACATCGCCACCAGCGAGACCCGCCTGATCGAATCGATGGCCCCCGGCATCATTCAGCGCAAGTCGGTGCATGAGCCGATGCAGACCGGCATCACCGCCATCGACGCGATGATCCCCATCGGCCGCGGCCAGCGCGAACTGATCATCGGCGACCGCCAGACCGGCAAGACCGCGATCGCGATCGACACGATCATCAACCAGAAGGGTGAAGACGTCGTCTGCGTCTATGTGGCCATCGGCCAGAAGGCCGCCTCGGTCGCCAACGTGGTCGAGGTGCTGCGCGAGCGCGGCGCCCTCGACTACACCGTCATCGTCGCCGCCAGTGCCTCCGAGGCCGCTGCGCTGCAGTACCTGGCCCCCTACACCGGCGCGGCGATCGCCGAGTCGTTCATGTACAAGGGCAAGGCCACCCTGGTGGTGTACGACGACCTCACCAAGCAGGCCCAGGCCTACCGCCAGATGTCGCTGTTGCTGCGTCGTCCCCCCGGTCGTGAGGCCTATCCCGGCGACGTCTTCTACTGCCACAGCCGCCTGCTGGAGCGGGCCGCCAAGCTCTCCGATGCCATGGGCAAGGGCTCGATGACCGCCCTGCCGATCATCGAGACCCAGGCCGGTGACGTCTCGGCCTACATCCCCACCAACGTGATCTCGATCACCGACGGTCAGGTGTTCCTCAGCTCCGACCTGTTCAACTCCGGTCTGCGCCCCGCCATCAACGTCGGCATCTCGGTGAGCCGGGTGGGCGGCGCCGCCCAGACCAAGGCGATCAAGAAGATCGCCGGCACCCTGAAGCTGGAGCTGGCCCAGTTCGATGAACTGGCCGCCTTCTCCCAGTTCGCCTCCGATCTCGACGCCGCCACCCAGGCCCAGCTGGCCCGGGGCAAGCGCCTGCGTGAGCTGCTCAAGCAGTCCCAGTTC